>CAVGEJ010000015.1:0-25780 GCA_963628215.1 Eubacterium sp. CAG:180 | reverse complement strand
TGCTTAGGGGACTTCTTAAGGAGAAGTCCCCTAAGAACCTTCAAGACCTTCAACCCAATTGGATTTTTATTTTCATTTTACACTGTGCGAATTTTTAATGTAGCCATATTCCGTGCTACGAATTCCGGCTGCTACGAGCAAAATCCCGTCCAGCGGGATTTTGACGGCTGACGCCTCTCTCCGCTACCGGATAGAAGTGGTAGGAAAGTTAGTTGTTGACTTGGCGGAACGACACGCGGGTCGTTCCCTACGAATTACGACCCTGAATAGTACGTAACCCACCAAGAATGAAACATTGTAGGGAACGACCCATGTGTCGTTCCGTTTCGGGTGAATGTGTCATAAAACACCTATCACCTATAAAACGAGCGCGATAGCCGCACTTTTCAGAGGTTCGCACCTCCCAATCCGCCAAAAACTTCCCTGCACGGCAACCGCCGTCCTAAAAACGTGGGAAATTTTCTTCAACCAATCCGGCGGTTGCCGTGCAGGGAAGTTCGGGGAGAGTCAGGGAGGTTTGGAGGGTAGGGAGACCCCTCCGAAAGGGGTCTCCCTGCGCCTCCAAGGTCTTCCTTATCCCCCCAACTTTCCTATCGCAGACAGAATGCCGGAAAGCTTTTCGCGATAGGCGGAAAGCTTCGCGCGCTCCGCGTCCACAACCGCCGCAGGGGCTTTGGAAACGAAGGACTCGTTCGAAAGCTTCTTCTCCACGCGGAGAATCTCGCCCTCCATCTTCTCCCGCTCGGCGGCGAGACGCGCCTTCTCCTTTTCCAAGTCGATCAACTCCGAAAGCGGCAGATAGACCACCGCAGAGTCGGTCACCACCTGCACCGCGTTGTCCGCACTCACCACGTCGGACGGGAAATGCTCCGCGACCTCAACCGCAGACGCGGATGCCAAACGCATGAAGAACGCGTAGGTCGCAGGGCTGAACGAATCGGCGTATTTCGTCTCCAGATAGACCTTCGCACGGCGGGACGGCGCAATGTTCATCTCGTTCCGGCGCAGACGAATCGCCTTGATAACCCCGATCACACGCGACATCGACAGCGACTCCGCCGCAAACTCGAGCGACGGGTCGTACTTCGGGTAGTCGGCAATCACAATGCTTTCCGCCGCACCTGCGCAGTGCGGAAGCGCCTGATAGATTTCCTCCGTAATGAACGGCATGAACGGGTGAAGCAGCTTCAGAATCCCCGTCAGTACATAGCACAGCACATTCTGCGCCACAAGGTTGCCCGCAGTCCCCTTTTCGTTCAGACGGCTCTTGGTCAACTCAATGTACCAGTCGCAGAAAATGTCCCAGACAAAATCGTAAATCGCAGACAGCGCAACGCCGACTTCGTAGTGATCAAGCGCGTCGGTCACCGTCCGCACCGTCTTGTTGTACGCGGTCAGAATCCACTTGTCCTCGGGCGCAAGTTCGTCCGCGGCGGGGAGCGCGTAGCTGTCCACCGTCAGATTCATCCGCACAAAGCGGGAAGCGTTCCACAGCTTGTTCGCAAAGTTGCGCGCCGCCTCCATCTTCTCTTCGGAGAAGCGCATATCGTTTCCGGGCGAGTTGCCCGTCGAGAGCGCAAACCGCAGCGCGTCCGCGCCGTAACGGTCGATAATCTCCAACGGGTCAATCCCGTTGCCGAGCGACTTGGACATCTTTCTGCCCTGCGAGTCCCGCACCAGACCGTGAATGAACACCGTGTGGAACGGCACGTCGCCCATCTGCTCCAGACCCGAGAAAATCATCCGCGCGACCCAGAAGAAGATGATGTCGTAGCCCGTTACCAACACGCTGGTCGGGTAGTACTTCGCCAGATCGGCGGTCTTTTCGGGCCAGCCGAGCGTGGAGAACGGCCAGAGCGCCGAAGAGAACCACGTGTCAAGCACGTCGCTTTCCTGCTCGACATGGTGACTGCCGCACTTCGGGCAGACCGTCACGTCCTCGCGGGAAACCGTCATTTCGCCGCAGTCGCGGCAGTAGAACGCGGGAATCCGATGTCCCCACCAAAGCTGACGGGAAATGCACCAGTCGTGCACGTTCTCCATCCAGTTGATATAAATCTTCGAGAACCGCTCGGGCGCAAACTTCACCCGACCGTCCTTCACAACCTCCAGCGCGGGCTTTGCGAGCGGCGCCATCTTCACAAACCACTGATCCGAGGTGATCGGCTCGACGGTGGTGTGGCAGCGGTAGCAAGTTCCCACGTTGTGCGCGTGCGGCTCTACGCCAACCAGATAGCCGTGCGTTTCCAGATCGGCAACCAGTGCCCGGCGCGCCTCGTAGCGATCCATGCCCGCATACTTGCCGCCGTAGGAGTTGATGGTCGCGTCGTCGTTCATGACCTTGATCACCGGCAGATTGTGCCGCTGACCGACCAGAAAGTCGTTCGGGTCATGCGCGGGCGTGATCTTCACACAGCCTGTCCCGAAGCCGATTTCCACGTACTCGTCGGCAATTACGGGAATCTCCCGCCCGACAAGCGGCAGGATCAGCGTTTTGCCGATCAGATGCTTAGTTTTCTCGTCGTTCGGGTTGACCGCAACCGCGGTATCGCCGAACATTGTTTCGGGACGAGTGGTCGCAACCTCCACGTACTGCCCCTCTTCGCCCTTGATGGGGTAACGGATATGCCAGAAGCTGCCCTGCTGTTCGGAGTATTCGACCTCCGCGTCGGACAGCGCCGTGATGCAATGCGGACACCAGTTGATGATGCGGTTGCCGCGATAGATCAGTCCCTTTTCATAGAGGTTGACGAACACCTCGCGCACGGCTTTGGAACAGCCCTCGTCAAAGGTGAAGCGCTGTCTGGTCCAGTCGCAGGACGCGCCGAGTTTCTTCAGCTGACCCGTGATGCGCGCCTCGTATTTATCCTTCCATTGCCACACGCGCTCGAGGAATTTCTCGCGCCCGAGGTCATAGCGGGTCAGTCCCTCCTCCACGCGCAGGCGCTCCTCAACCTTGATCTGCGTAGCGATGCCCGCGTGGTCTGTTCCGGGAACCCAAAGGGTATTGTAGCCCTGCATCCGCTTATAGCGAACCAGAATATCCTGCAGGGTCTCGTCAAGCGCGTGCCCCATGTGGAGTTGTCCCGTGACGTTGGGCGGCGGAATGACCACCGAAAAATGCTCCGCCTGATTGGTCACGTCGGGCGTAAAATAGCCCTTGTCGCACCAATTTTGGTAGATACGATCCTCAAATTCTGCCGGTTGATAGGTTTTCGGCAGTTCGTGCTTTTCGTCCATAGCTTCCTCCGTGAATCCGAAAATAATTCTCCGTAAAACAAAAAGCTCCCGTCCCATCAGGACGTGGAGCACGCGATACCACCTGATTTTACGCGCGCGGTTTCCCGCTCGCATACACTCTCGCCCATAACGGCGGCACCGTTGCAGACTACACACAAAGGAATCCCCTTTGCTTCCCCCGCACCGCTACAAAGCGACTTCACCCGCTCCCCTACGGACTCGCACCACCCGTCCGCTCTCTGCCAAGGCTTCCGCAGATTACTCTTCTTTGTCACAGCGTTTACAAAAATAAGTATACCACATTTCCCCTCGCTTGTCAACAGATACGGTGAAAATTTTTGGAGGGAAGACCTTGGGGCGTTGCCCCGAGGTCTTTTCTCTATAAATTTCGCCGTATCTCTTGCTTTGCATTCCGGATTGTGCTATAATAATACCGACAGAACAACAGCGGCAAAACCGCAACGGAGGAAAACCATGACAGACAAAACAGCACTTTCACTTTACCCGTTCCGCCTCTCCTGCGTGACCAAATCGCCCATCTGGGGCGGCACACGGTTGGTGCGGGAGTGGGGCAAGCAATCCGACGGGGACACGGTTGGCGAAAGTTGGGAGTTGACCGTCCGCAAAAACGAAAAAAGCCGCATTCTCAACGGCGCGCTTGCGGGACAGACACTGGAGGAGGTCATCGACCGCGTGGGGTCTGCCTTCATCGCGCCCGATTGGTCTGCGGAGACCTTCCCGCTCTTGATTAAACTGATCGACGCCGCCGACCGCCTGTCGGTGCAGGTTCACCCCGACGATACTTACGCCGCGCGGGTGGAGAACGACAGGGGCAAGACCGAGATGTGGTACATCGTGGACGCCGCGCCCGGGGCGGAGATCATCTGCGGGCTTCGTGAGGGCGTTGGACGTGCGGAGTTTGCCGAAGCGGTTCGCGCGGGGAAGATCGACGACGTGATGCACCGTCAGAAAGTCCGCAAGGGCGAGGTCTACTTCATTCCCGCAGGGCTTCTGCACGCCATCGGCAGCGGAATTCTGATTGCCGAAATTCAGCAGAACTGCGACCTGACCTATCGCGTTTACGATTACGACCGCCGCGACAAGGACGGCAATCTGCGCCCCCTGCACGTGGAAAAGGCGCTTGACGTGGTGCGCCCGTTCACGGCGGAAGAGATTGACGCGATCCGTTTCTCCCGTCGCTCGGACAGTCTTGCAAACGGCGAGGTGCTTGCCGACTGCGACTACTTCCGCGTGGAACGCCTGCACCTGAACAACTCCGAAGTCGTGCTCCCTGATTTTGCGGGCATGCGCCATCTGCTTTGCGTGGACGGCTCTGCGACGTTGGTCTGCGGCGGCGAGCGCTACACGCTTGCAAAGGGAGACAATCTGGAAAGCTGGCTTCTGCCCGCGGGGCTTCCCGCCTCCCTCTCGGGAATTGCGACCCTCATCGTCTCCGCTGTATAGGGCGCGGTGGCGCGTGGATGCGCCAAAGCAGCTTCTTGAAAGAAGCCCCTCTGGACTCCCCAAGAACTTTCAACGCATGGGGTGTGTGCGAACCTCGCGGCTCGGATTGAGAAAATTGCATAGAAAAGGCGCTCCGAATCTTTGGGTTCGGAGCGCTTTTCGGTGTTTTGGCGGGGTCTGATACGCGGGACGCGAATAATTCAACGCAAAAATCAAAGAGTCGCCATGTTCGCACCTCTCCAATGCGTTGAAAGTTCTTGAAGGGGTTTGGGGAAACATCTTCCAAGAAGTTTCCCCAACGCGTCCCCTCGTGTTCCCGCGTCCCCTTTACCGGAACGCGCCGAAGATCCAGAGCATCAGAGCGCCAAGCCCGCAGAGAATCAAAAGACACGGGAGGATGATGGTCAGGAACGCCGCCAGAACCATCGCGAACCCGTCGCGGAAGCCGACGTGCTCCCCCTTCAGTTGCTCGGAAAACTCACGCTCCTGCTGTTTGGTCGCCTTGCGCAGTTTTCTGCCGAATATTCCGAACGCCATGCGAATCCTCCCCTCTCGTTTGTTTTTGCCCGCGAAAATCAGGTTTCGGCAAGTTTCACGCTCTTTTTCTCGGTCTTGGGCAACTCAAACAGATAGTTGCCGTTCTCGTCCAACTTCCGCTCGGGGAAGTGGCAGGCAACGAAATGCCCCGGTTCGATCTCGGTCAGCGGCGGCGGAACGCGGCGGCACTTGTCGCACGCCATGTAGCACCGCGTGTGGAACTTGCAGCCAGACGGCGGCTTGATCGGCGAGGGAATGTTTCCCTCAAGCAGAATCCGCTCCTTACTCAGGCTCTCCATGTCGGTCGTCGGAATCGACGAAAGCAGAGCAACCGTGTACGGATGCCGCGGGTCGGCAAACACCTTGTCGGCGCTCGAAAGTTCCACAATGTTTCCGAGATACATCACGCAGATGCGGTCGGAAATATACCGCACCACCGAAAGGTCGTGCGAAATGAACAGATAGGTCAGGTGCTCCTTTTCCTTCAGTTCTTCCAACAGGTTGATGATCTGGGACTGAATCGACACGTCCAGAGCCGACACGCACTCGTCGCAAACCACAAACTTCGGGTGCACCGCAAGCGCGCGCGCAATCGAGATACGCTGTCTCTGTCCGCCCGAGAACTGGTGCGGATACCGGTGGAGCATATAATCCTGCAGACCGCACTGCCGCATGACCGACAGAATATACTGCTTCATCGCCTCGCGCGTCTTTGCGGATCTGCCCTTGAAGAACTTGTGTGTCACAAGACCCTCTTCAATGATCTGCCCGATGGTCATACGCGGGTTGAGCGAGGAATACGGGTCTTGGAAAATGATCTGCAGATCCTTCCGCAAGAGGCGCATTTCCGAATACTTCAGCCGCGCAAGATCGATGCCGTCATCCAACATCGCTTCGTACTTCCGGAATTCTTCGTCCTCTGCAAACGGCGCTTTCCGCTCCGCAACTTTGCCCTGGATTTTTTCGATTTCCAACTTCAGAACCGCAACGCTTGCCTGCTTTGCCGCTTCGGCTTTGCGCACCTGCGCGAGTTTCTTTTCCACCCGCTTTTTGCGCGCGTCGGACGCGTCCGAAAGTTCACCCTCCAGTGCCTCCGCCTCCAGACGGAGGTCGTGCGCCTCGGCGTTCAGCTTTGCAACGCGCTCTTCGCGCACCGCCTGCTGACAGAGCAACTGCGCCCCCGCCTTGGTATCGCGCACAAGAAAACCGCCCATAATTTTGGCAACGTGCGCCAGCGTGGTCTGCGCCTCGGCAACCGCCAGATTCTTCGCCTGAATCTCGAAGAACGTGGCGTTGTCCCCCGCCGCCTCAACCTTTGCGGTCAGTTCATCCGCCTTTGCCTGCTCCTTTTTCAGCTTCGCGATATAGCGATCCGCATGGTGCAGGGTGTCGGTGACATAGGCGGGCGCAACCGAGGCGCGCGGGATGCCGTAGTATATCGTCGTTCCCGCCGTCTGATCGTAGAGTTGGAGCAGAACGCGCCCGAGCGTGGATTTTCCGCACCCGGATTCGCCCACAACGCCGAGCGTTTCGCCCTCGTAGATGTCCAACGTAATGTCCTCATTCGCGCGGACGTAAAGCTGTTCCTTCTGGAAAATGCTCGACTTCGCAATGGGGAAATACTTCTTAAGATTCGTGATGGATAAGAGCTTTCTGGTGCTCGGCACTGTTTCTCACCTCCTTTTCCGGATAGAAGCAACGGATTTTCTGACCGGCACCGATCTCCCGCAAAGTCGGCTCTTCCTCCAGACATTTCTGCGTTGCGTACTTGCACCGCGGCGCAAACTTACAGCCCTTCGGCAACGCCAACGGATGCGGCACCACGCCCGGAATCGGTTCCAGTTTGTGCGTGATGTTGTCAATGCGCGGGATGCTGTACATCAGGCCCTCGGTATAGGGGTGACTGCACGGGCAGTTGGTAAAGATCACGCGCGCGGAACTTTGCTCCACAACCTGCCCGCAGTACATCACCACCACGTCGTCCGCCATTTCGTTGATCACGCCGAGGTCGTGCGTGATGAAGATAATCGACGTGCCGTTTTCTCTCTGCAACTCGTTCATCAGGTGCAGAATCTGCGCCTGAATGGTCACGTCCAGTGCGGTGGTCGGTTCGTCCGCGATCAGAATTTTCGGTCGGCAGGCAAGCGCCATTGCAATCATCACGCGCTGCCGCATACCGCCCGAAAGCTGATGCGGATACTGCCGGATAACCGCCTCGGGGTTCGGAATCTGAACCGCATAAAGCATTTCAAGCGCCTTTTTCATCGCTTCCCGATTCTTTAACCCCTGATGGATCATGAACGGCTCGGCAAGCTGTTTTCCGATTGAAAACACGGGGTTCAGACTGGTCATCGGCTCCTGGAAGATCACCGAAATCTTGTTACCGCGGATATCGTACATCTGCTGTTCGCTCAGCTTGGTCAGGTCGACCCCCTCGAAGAGGATTTCGCCCTCGGCAATATAGCCGTTGCTGTCGAGCAAGCGCAGAATGCTCATTGCCGAAACGCTCTTTCCGGACCCCGACTCGCCCACGATGCCGATGGTCCGCCCGGACTCCAGAGAGTAGGAAACGTCGTTGACGGCTTTTACAATTCCCTTCTTCGTTTTGAAGTAGGTATGCAGATTTTTCACTTCGAGTAATGCCATGCTATCGTCCCTCCTCTCTTATTTCTCCGCATTGGATTTCGGATCCATAACGTCACGGAGCGCGTCTCCGATGATGTTAATACAGATGGTCGTTACGGCAAGGAACAGCGCGGTAAAGAGCCACTGCCACCAATAGTTGTTCATAACGGTCATGTTGTTGGCACCGTTGAGCATATTTCCCCACGTCGGGCGCGGCGGTGTAACGCCGAAGCCGAGGTAGGAAAGCGAGGATTCCGTCAGCATACAGGTTGCGAAATCCAGTGTCAGTGTCACGATAATAATGGAAATCACGTTGGGCAGAATGTGCTTGAACGCAATCTTCGTTTCCTTGACCCCCATAGACTTTGCCGCCATGACATACTCGTTCTCGCGGGCAACCAACACCTGCGCACGCACCAGACGTGCAAGTCCAGTCCACGACAGGAAGCCCAGAATGCACATCAGGAGGAATATTTTCATATTCTCACTCCACGGCATATGCCCCATCACCGAGGAGAGAATCATGGCAAACGGCAGGAATGGGATTGCCGCAAAGACCTCGGTCACGCGCATCAACACGATGTCCACCTTGCCGCCAAAGTAGCCGGCAATACATCCGATGATGATTCCGATAACCGTGGAGATAATGACCGCCACGCCGCCGATGGTCATGGTCATCTTGGAGCCGTTGACGATGCGTTGGAAAATATTCGCGCCGTTCTTATCGGTTCCGAAAAGATACCCGCGGTTTCCCCACTTCTGGAGCAGCGTACCATTATCGTCGGTGGTGTAGGTCTGGAAGCCGCACGCATAAACGTGCGCCGCCGTTTTCGTTTTGCTCGGGGTATCGCACTGGTCGAGCAGATCCTCACCCCAACTGTAAACATTGCCGAGATTGGTCACACCGGAATAGTGATGAATGCCTGCGGATACCTCCGTAAAATACTCGCCGCTTGCCAGCTTCGGCACCGCAACGTAGGAACGCATCTGATTCTTAAAGGAACCGCCAAAAACCAACGTATGGTCCGAAAGCATATACGCCACGGTCGTTGTGGTCGCGTATACGTGTTCAATGGTCGCGCTCTCACCATCCGTCCCATGCTTTCTCAGCAGGTCCTTGATGGGCGTTCCGCTCTTATCCTTGAAATCGTATTTCGGATTTTCAAAGGTATCCAGTTTTGCAGTTCCGAGCTCCAGTATCTTCGTGCCGCTCGCGCGAACACCAACGATATAGTTCAGGGTAAAGGCAATATCCCTCAGCATCAGACCGCCCTCAGCCAATAGCTGGAAATCCGCCATGTTGCTGTAGGAGTTCTTATTGCCCCAGATATAAAAGGTTCCGTCCTCCATCAGCAGAGCTGTGGATTGATAGCCGCAGGTCAGCTTTTTGATTTTGGAGACATCCACGCCGTTTTCATACAGCTCTTCCGGCATCGGCAGAATAAAATTTGAATCCGCAAACTCCTCATATCTGCCGTACTGCCCCAGCTTGTAGTTGCCCCAACCGTATATTTTGCCGTCCTCGCCGATGGCAATGATATGGTCGATGCCCGCCGCCACCATTGCAATCTTGGCGTTTTTCACTTCCTCGGGAATTTTCGAGACATCAAAGCCCGTTGTGCCAATCTGGGTCGCCCCCCAGACATACACCTTTCCCGCGTTGGAAAGACCTACCGTAAAGGGACCATAAGAAGAAATCTGCTTGATATCCCCCTTCAGACCGGACGGCACGCTCATCATGCTCATCGTGGGAGCCAGATTCTGTTGCGTGGTTTCAGAATAGGCATCGTCATACTTCGGCATGAACAGCGGTCCCACGAAAGCCAGAATGAACATGGCAACCACCACAACAAGTGCCACAACAGCATACTTCTTTTCAAAAAAGCCTTTCAGAATCTGCTTCCCCGGGCTCAGGATCACCTCAACGTCCTGAATCTTCTGCTGACCGTATTGGTCCGTCTCCAGAACCTCGTCGGCAAAGGTTTTACTGCCGCCGAAAAAAAGACGCTTGAAGAAACCGGCACGCTTTTTCTTCGGTTGCACAATCTCAGAGGAATGCTGTATTTTCTTATCTTTACTCATAACTGTATTCCTCCTTCTGTTACTTATTGACGCGCACACGCGGGTCAACCAAACCATACACAATGTCAATGATGAGGTTGCCCAGAAGCGCAATCAGCACATAAAACAGCTGCATCAGCAAAATGAGGTCGTTGTCACTGGTATTGAGTGCATCAATCATGACCTTTCCCATACCGTTGATGGCGAATATCTGCTCAATGACAACCGAGCCCGAAAAAATACCCAGAAACCATCCCACAACCAATGTCACGATAGGGATCAATGCATTCCGCCATGCGTGCGAATAGATGACAATCTTTTCACGCAATCCTTTGGCGCGCGCAGTCCTGATGCAATCCATCGACAGAGCTTCAATCATGGAAGCACGGACATAACGGGTCATACCGCCCAGCGAACAGAAGGTCATCACAATCAGCGGCAACGCCAAATAGTACATCCGATCCAACCAGAACCGAATACCGGTATAATTCGCTCCCGGGGTACTCATACCGTAGGGTGGGAATATACCGAGATTTGAGCAGAATATCCATATAAAGAGAATGGAAATTAGGAAAGTCGGCAGGCTGTAGCCCACGATAGTCAACACCTGCATGGCTTTATCCCCGATTTTTCCGCGTTTCACGGCGCAGTGGATGCCAAGCGGAATGGTAATCGCAAGTGCAAAAATCGTAACAAACACATTGATGAAGATCGTGTTCTTCATCGGCTCCTTGACCACATTTAAAACATTATCGCGGTAATATTCCGAATATCCGAAGTTTCCCTGCAACAGCCCGTTGAAGCCGCCCCCCGTTGTACTTCCGGTATCCGGATCGGTATAGGGATACAGCCCCACCCAACGCAAATATTGCACAAATTTGTTATCAATATCGGTTCCGTATTCACAGGAATACCGATAGTACGTTTCTTCGTATATTTTTTCCCGCTGTTCCGGCTTGATGTTCGTCAGAGCCTTGACTTCCTCCCGCGCCTTCACCTTTGCCCGGTCACCCGAGGCGCCGTTGTAAAGGAGGAACATGAGGAAGGACAGGATGAGTAGCACAATCAGCATATAGAACAAACGCTTGAGTACATATTTTCCCATATCATCCAATTCCAATCTTACATGTGAGTGTTTTGATACCACAGGCAACACTGCTCAATCGGGCAAAACGGGCAGTATGCCTTAAAAAAACGCTATTTGGGGCAAATACGGAGGCACCCATATAAAGCAGTATGCAGGAGGGGGCACGAAGCCCCTTCCTGCCACGATCGGTCACCCTCCCGCAGAGGGAGTCATGCCCGCTGCGGGAGAAATTCAATTGTTTGTGTGTCGCTTACTTCAGAAAGATAATGTCAGCCGAGTCCATAATGTAGTACGCGGAGTAGTCATCGTACATATCCGGATCAACGGTCATCTGGTACGAGTAATCGTACGCAGCGGAGGTGAAGCCGGTTGCGAAGTTGAACGCGCTGTACATAGGAGTACCGCCGTAGATACCGGAGCCGTAGTTGTTCTGAATCAACTCAGCCAGCATCGGATAGAAGTCACCGAAGGTGTTCTCCACGACCATACCGATAGCCGCAATGTTGGATGCATTCTGGAAGTCGGTCACCAGCATATCGGTGAAGTCGTTATTAGTAGTACCGAACCAGTTGATCACCAGCGGCATATAGTAGTAGTCACCAACCTTAGTGGTCTTATACGTGCCACTCTTGGACTGGTAGGTTTTGTCATCTTCCTTGATCTCGGAAGCGGCAATTCTCTTGTAACGGACACCGGTGGTGTACGCGTTACCCTGTGCATCGTAGACCCAACCGTCAGCCTCCAGAAGCGCAATTGCCTTACTGGTATCCACTGCGTAAGCATCCAGCGTCAAACCGTTAACAACGGATGCCTTATACATCCAAGAACCGCTGTAGTACGGACCGTGCGAGACAGTACCATAACCACCGGTGAAGTTCTTTGCAAAGGTCTCACGATCCACACTGTAGGCAATCGCCTGACGAACAGCCGTGAACTGTGCAGGACCGAAATCGCAACGATAGCCCAGTTTACCGTAACCGGCACGGCTGTAGTGAATGGAATCAAACTTGCCGTTGCTCTCTTCAATCAGCTTAAGCGCTTCCTTGGTTGCGTCACCGCCGGTAACACCGGACAGAATATCCACACCACCCGTCTTCAGGTCGGTCAGCTGAGTGGCGGTAACGATCTTCTTATAAGTGATCTTCTCGATCTGGGGCTTGATCCCCTCATAGTTGCCCTTGAAGTAGGTGTTCTTCTTCAAAACGGCAATCTTATCGGAGGCATTGTAGCTCTCCACAACATACGCGCCGGAGTAGGGGTACTTGGAAGAGGTGTCCTTTGCAGTTGCCTGAATGTGCGCAGCGGTAACATAATCTTCACCGTTCTTCGCATAGAAAGCATCGGTCAGGTAGCAACCGTTACCGTCATCCTTAATCTCCGCATCACCCAGCCACATCTTCGCATAGCTTGCGGAGAAGGAAGCATAGGTCACATCGTAGAAATAAGGCAGATAGTCAGCCGAAATGGTAACAGAGAACTTGTAGTCACCCAAGAGGCGCAGACCGCTCAGCTCCTTCTTACCCTCGCCTGCGGTACCGTCGTATTTTGCAAAATCATCATAACCGACAATCTGCATACCGGAGCGGTGGTCCTTGCCGGCAGCCTTTGCTGCGACAGGCGTAGAGAATACCAACGTGAATGCAAGATAATCCTTCGCAGTTACAGCGCTTCCATCGCTGAACTTCAGATCACTGTAAATTTCGATCTCGAACGTCTTGGAGCCGTCCGCATTTTCGGTCTCCTTGTGAGACTTCACAACAGTGTTGTTCCAAACATAGTCGCCCTCCTTGTTGGAAACAACAGTACCCAGACCGGTCGTCAGGTTCTGAATATCCAAGTCGGCGGCACCGGGGCTGCTTGCACCGAACGTAGCGTAGCGGAACGTACCGGACAACTCGGTGGTATTGCCGATGATGAACGAGCCGTCCGAAGACTTCCAGTCAATCAAAGCGTTAGCCGGACCCCAATACGGGTTGGTGGGGTTCTCCTTGACACCGGAAATCTTGGTGTTGTAGACATCGTAGTATTCGTTGGAATACAGCGGCATCTCAGGGAGCAGCTTGTTCCATCTTTCAATGTACCACTGCCACCACTTTGCATATGCCTCCTTCTGAGCCTCCATATCGCCGTCGCCACAGTTATAAACCATAGCCATCGACAGGAAGTCCAGACCGAGCAGGTAGTTCTTGCCGTCCTTGACAATGTAGGCATTACCGTCATCGTCAACCTTCACATCGTCAACGGTGATGTCCTTGCCGTACTTCTCGTACAGGGACCAGTAGTCACCGTCTTCACCGTATACCTTCTTATCCAGATTGAGGTACTCGATGTTGCCGTTCGCAAAGGTTATGGGATCCTTGACCACGTTTCCGCCGGTCGTACCGGAGCCATCTGCCGTTCCGGTTCCTTCTTCGGTGGTGCTGCTTTTTTTGCAAGCAACCAGAAGAGAGAGAACCATCAAAGTAGCCAGTGCGAGTGATAAAATTCTGAGCTTTCTCATTTTCGGATTCCTCCTTAAAAATAGTTTTGCCGACCTGTCGGCTTTTTTTGTTTCAAACGGAGGCTTGGAAGTCGGCTTCCGATTGATTTGCTATAGTATACCACTGTTCTGCCCCCGATGTAGCCTATATATAGCCTATTTTGCATTTTTAGCGGTTCGGATTATGTAAAATCGAGACTGAAACCAAATAGCATCTTTTGTTCAAATCGACGTTTTTTTCATTCCCGGACGTCAAAAATGAGATTTCGAACGATCATACAATTCAAAAATTCGTCCTTTTTTCGCTTTTTCAGGCATTTTTTGACGGTTTTCAGGCTTCCGGGGTGATTTCCGAATTTTGGAGGTTGCATTTTTCATAATATTCCGGTTTGGCGGTTTCGGTTCCGATTTTGCAAGTTTTTATTTTCAAAAATTCATTTGCAAAAAAAGAAAAAGGATGCGGTGGGCATCCTTTTGGGAGAATATAAAATATGGATGGAGCAAACTTCTTTCACGCTTTTTTTTGCTTGAAGGAGGCGCAAAGAAAAAGACTTTGCAAAAAGAAACGCCGTTATGGGGATTTCGCCGCCTGCGGGCGGCGACAAGGGCTACGCGCCCTTGACCGCGCCGCCTTTTAGAAAAGGCGGGCGAAAACTTTACCTCAAGGGCTTATGCGTTACGTGTGTTCTTATAACACGCGTATGCGGCGGACTCCGGCGATGGCGCGGATATGTGCGGTCACGGTCTCTGCGGGGGTGGGCGAGACATCGAGGACGGTATAGGCATTATCGCCTTTGGATTTATTGGTCATATTCTCGATATTCATGCCGTCCGCGGCGAGCGCTGTGGTAATGCCCGACAGCACTGCCGGAATATTCGCATGCAGAACGCAGATTCTCGCGTCCCCCGTTCTCGGCTGTTCGACGGTTGGGTAGTTCACGCTGTTCCGGATATTCCCGTTTGTCAGGTAGTCATCCAGTTCCCGCGCCGCCATCACGGCGCAATTGGTTTCCGATTCCTCGGTTGACGCGCCGAGGTGCGGGATCAGGACGGTATTCTTCGCGCCCATTATATCGTCCGTTGGGAAATCGGTCACGTACTTCGCAACCTTTCCGCTCTCCAACGCCGCCTTCAGATCCTCCGCGCAGACCAGATCGGCTCTTGCGGGATTGATAATCCGCACACCGTCCCGCATTTTTGCGATACTCGCGGCGGAGATCATGCCCTTTGTATCCTTTGTTGCGGGGACGTGCAGGGTGATATAGTCGGATTCCGCGAAGATTTCGTCAAATGTTGCCGCGCGCGCCACACGGTGGTCGAGATTCCACGCGCCGTCCACCGACAGGAACGGGTCGCATCCGACAACCTTCATGCCAAGCGCCAGCGCGCTGTTTGCGAGCATTCCGCCGATTGCGCCCAGACCGATGACCCCAAGCGTTTTTCCCGCCAGTTCGCTCCCCGCGAATGCGGATTTTCCCTTTTCCACCTGTTTCGCAATATCGGGGCTCTTCAGTCCCTTGACCCACTCCACGCCGCCGATGACGTCCCTTGCGGCAAGCAGCAGGGCGCAAAGGGTGAGTTCCCGCACGCCGTTTGCATTCGCTCCGGGTGTGTTGAACACCACAATGCCCGCTTCGGCGCATCGGTCGACGGGAATATTATTCACCCCCGCCCCCGCTCTTGCAATTGCCGCAAGGTTTTCCCCGAGCGGCATTTCGTGCAGAACCGCCGAGCGCACCAGAATCCCGTCCGGATTCTCCATGTCCTGCCCGACCTCGTACCGTCCGCCCAGTTCTTCCAAGCCGACGGGTGCAATCTGATTAAGCAACCGGATTTTCATGTTCCGTCTCCCCCGTTTCCGTTTTTATGCCTTTGGATTTTCGGCGGCGAACCGCTTCATGAACGCCACCAACGCTTCCACGCCCTCATACGGCATGGCGTTATAGATCGACGCGCGCATTCCGCCAACCGCGCGGTGTCCCTTGAGGTTCTTCAGCCCCGCTCCCGCCGCCTCCGCCGCAAACTTTTTGTCCAGTTCCGCATTGCCCGTAACGAACGTGACGTTCATCATGGAGCGGCTCTCCTTCTTCACGGGCGCGAAATAGTAATCCTGCGAATCGAGATACCCGTACAGCAGATTTGCCTTGCGCAGATTTCTCTCCTTCATCGCATCCAACCCGCCCATGTCGAGCAGCCAACGATAGACAAGCCCCGCCATGTAGATCGCATAGCACGGCGGCGTGTTATACATCGAACCGTTCTCCGCCATGATCTTCCATTCCAGCATGGTCGGCATTTTCTCCTCGGCATATCCGAGCAGATCCTCGCGGACGATGACAACCGTCAGCCCGGCAGGCGCCATATTCTTCTGCGCGCCCGCATAAATCACGCCGAATTTCGAAACGTCCACAGGTTCTGATAGAATGCAGGAGGACATATCCGCAATCAACGGAATATCGCCCGTATCGGGGATATACGGGTATTTAGTCCCGTATATTGTATTATTGAAGCAAACATGGAGGTACGCCGCGTCGGGGCGGATATCGGCGCGCGTAACGGTTGGGATATGGTCGAAATGATCGTCCTTCGTGGTTGCAACGCAACGGGCGTCATAGCCGAGTTTCAGCGCTTCCGCAAAGGCTTTGCCCGAGAACTGCCCCGAGACAATATAATCCGCCTTCCCCGTCCGTCCGATCAGGTTGAGCGGAACTGCCGCAAACTGCGTGGACGCTCCGCCCTGCAGAAACAGGACTTTGTAGTTGTCGGGAATCCGCATCAGCTTCCGCAGATCGGCTTCCGCGCGGGCAATGATCGCTTCGTAATCCGCCGAGCGGTGCGACATCTCCATCACCGACATTCCGCTCTCCCCGTAGCAGACCAGTTCCGCTGCGGCAGTCTCCAACACAGGCAGGGGCAGCATGGACGGTCCTGCCGAAAAATTATAGACCCGATTCATCATCGTCATTCCTCCGATATCATGGTATGGCAAAAAGTGTATATCTATTATACTCATTTTGCATATCGTTGTCAAGCCTTTTTGCGAAATTCGGGCAATATTTTTTCAGTTCCCGCATTTTTGCCGCGATTTATGCAATTTTGAAATGTCGTATTTTGCATTTTCAGCAGCTGTTCCATCCGAAAAAATCAAACTTCCCCCGCGGCGGATCTGTGATCCTGCCGCGGGGGAAGCCCTTTGGTATGACGGATAATTCAGGCGCGCTTATTCTGCCTTTTTGCCTTCCTCATCCTTTTTCTTCTTGGATTTTTTGGATTTTACCAACATCATAACGCCGCCGAGTGCCAGAACCGCGACAAGAACCACTACGCTTTCCGACGCGCTGACCGCACCCATACATCCAAACAGAGAGCCCACAGACGTATACTCCTTTCCCGATCCGTTTGCTTCGGTCGTTTTTTCGTTCGCTTTTCCGGATGTTTCGCTTTCCGGCAACTTTGCAATCGTCTCCGTTTCGGTCTTTCCGCAGGTCTTGCAGGAACGCTCGCGGCTTCCCGTAACGGTCGTGGTCGCTTCCTTCACAACCTTCCATTCGCCCCAGTTGTGACCGAGCATCGGAACGGTTTCCTGCGCCTTCAGCACCTTCTTGCAGTCCGCGCAGTGCGACCCCTCGGTCAAGCCGTCCGCCGTGCAGGTTGCCGCAGCCGCCGCGTCCTTCACCACATGGGTGTGGTCGCAGACCAATTGCTGGATACCCGCATGAAGCGATTCCGCTCCGCAGGTCTTGCAGACGCGGTGCTTCTCGCCCGCGTGGTCGTAATCCGCTGCGCGATCCGTGATCCATTCGCCCCAGTCGTGACCGAGAGGCGCAATGACCTCCGTCACCGTTTCGCCGCACTCCGAGCAGACCGATTCAAGTTCGCCCTCATGCTCGCAGTCCGCCTCGCGCGTGACCTTCGATTCGCTCATATGGTGTCCCGTTGCGGGAACGAAGCTGTCCTTGTAGGACGCGCCGCACTTCGTGCAGGTGTGGAGCGTGTAGCCGACTTCGGTGCAGGTCGGATCAACGACATCGCCCTCGTCCGCGTACAGATGCTCGCAGACGTCCGCGTCGGTCAGGTTGCTCAGCATCGCGGCATAAACCAACAGATCGTCAAACACGTTCTTGGAATAAGAAGTAGAACCCTGATAAATTCTCGAATAGTAGAACTCCCATGTCAGACCCGAGAGAATGACCGTTCCATCGCCCATCGGGTATTCGACAAGCGTGGGGTTGCCCCGGTTGTCCTCCAGAATGGCGTGATAGCCCTCGGGAAGCGTGCTTGCGTCAAACGAAGTGTGGCTGCAATACGTTCCGACCAACAGTTCGTTCGTCAGCGCCCGGTTGTCTGTCAGCACACCCGACACGATCATGTGCGTACCGTCCAGAATATAATTGTACTTAGAATAATTATTGATTTTCTTCACGCCGCCCGGGAGCAGATCGGAAATGTTACCGCCCGCCCAGCCGTTGTCGCAAGCGCCGTAAACCAGTACGCCGCCCGCCTTGGCATATTCGGTCAGCAGTTCGTTTGCCCGCGCAAGGCGACCGTAGGTTGCACTGGTCTGGTCGTTGGCAATGTAGATGACATTGTAAATGCTCAGGTCAACCGCTTCCAGACCCGCTGTGGTTGTAATATCCCAACCCGTGAGATACCCGGTCTCGCACAGCGAAAGCAGCAGATCTGCGGCATTGTCGTCGCTCCACGGCAGATTGTCCTGAACCAACAGGACGTTTGCGTTCACTCTTGCGGGAATCGTCTTGGTATAACTGTCGCCGCACTTGGTGCAGGTGTAGGTAATCTCGCCGTCCTCGGACTGCGAAGCCTTCTTCGTCACTCTCGGCTCGTATGCGTGGGAAGCGGGAATCGTCTCGCTGTATGCGTCTCCGCACACGGAGCACGTGTAAACCGACGCGCCGTCCTTGGTGCAGGTCGCCGCCTTCACCGTCAGCACATAGTGATGCTCGGCGTGTGTGGTAACCGTGTAGGACTTGTTGCAATGCGTGCAGGTGTAGGTCACGATGCCGTCTTCGGTACAGGTTGCCGCCCGGGTCACCTCGCTGACATAGCTGTGTCCGCGCGCGGGAACGTATCCGACTTCTTCGGAATCTCCGCAGGTCAGGCAGGTGCGGTAACCGTAAGCGCCGTGCTCGCAGTCGGGCGCTTCCTTATACTGAATTTCGCCCCACGTATGCCCGATAGCGGGAATTTCCGTCGCAACCGACACCTCTCCGCAAACCGTGCATTCCTTGTGCTTGTATCCCGTTTCAAATTCGGTTGCTTCTTCGTCAACAATCCAATCGCCCGAGGTATGCCCGAGCGCCGCAATGGTTTCCACGACCTTCTCGCCGCATTCAGAGCAGACCGCCTCGCGCAAGCCCTCATGCTCGCAACCGGGTTCAACCGTCACGGTGAACACGCCCGTCCGGTGTCCGAGCGCCTCAACGAACTGATCCTTGTAGGACGCGCCGCAGAGCGTGCAGGTGTGGAGCGTGTAGCCCACTTCGGTGCAGGTCGGATCAACGACATCGCCCTCGTCATATACGTGGTCGCAGGTCTCCGTGTCCTTGCCCATCATCGTGGCATAGACCAACAGGTCGTCGAACACGCACTTTGCATAGGAAGTCGAACCCGTGTAGTTTCTGTCGTAATAGAACTCCCATGTCAGACCCGAGAGGATGATCGTTCCCTCGCCCATCGGATATTCCACCAGGGTCGGGTTGCCTGCGCCGTCCTGCAGGATCGTGTGGAATCCGTCGGGCAGGGTCTTTTTGTCAAAGGAGGTGTGGCTGCAATAGTTGCCGACCAGAAGTTCATTCGTCAGTGCCTTGTTGTCGGTCAGCGCACCGGTTACGATCAGGTGCGTGTTGTCAAGAATATAATTATACTTAGAATAATTATTGATTTTCTTCACGCCGCCCGGCAGGACATCGGAAATGTTTCCTCCCGCCCAGCCGCGGTCGCAAGCGCCGTAGATCACAACGCCGCCCGCCATGGCGTATTCGGTCAGGAGTTCATTCAGAGCGGAAAGTCTCGAGTAGGTCGCGGTGGTCTGATCGTTCGCAATATAGATCACGTCGTAGTCGGTCAGCGTGAGGCTGTCCAGTTCGCGCGTGGTCGCCGCGTCCCAACCCGTCAGATAACCGTCGTTGACCAGTGCGCGCAGCTGTGCGGACGCGCTGTCGACATTCCACGGCAGACCGTCCTGCACCAGAAGGATGCTCGCGCTCTTTCTCGCGGGAATCGCCTCGGTGTAGCTGTCACCGCACTTGCGGCAGGTGTAGGTGATTTCGCCGTCCGCATCGGCGGACGCCTTCTTTGTCACCTTGGATTCGTAATCATGCGACGCGGGGATGGCAATGCTGTAAGCGTCGCCGCACTTGGAGCAGGTGTAGATCGACGCGCCGTCCTCATAGCATCCCGCCTCCACAACCGTCAGTTCATAGTGATGCTCGGCGTGTGTTGTAACCTCGTAGCTGTCTCCGCAACGTGTGCAGGTGTAAGTTACGATTCCGTCCTCGGTACAGGTTGCCGCCCGCGTTACGCGGCTGATATAGCTGTGTCCGAGCGCGGGGATGTAATCAAGCGTCTGCTTGTAACCGCAAACCGTGCAGACCTTGTAGCCGTAGCCGCCGTGCTCACAGTCAATCGTCTTTTCGTAAACGATTTCACCGTAGTTGTGCGTAGCGGGAATGGTCTCGTATACCGTCTCCCCGCAAACCTTACAGGTTGCATGGCGGCTTCCCGCCTCGGTACAGGTCGGCTCTTCATCAACCGTAAACGCGCCGGGAACGTGCTTGACATGAAGCGCAGGCAACCGCAACGTGTACTCCGCTTCAATCGGCTCATCCAGTTCCTCCGCCGTCAGACGGAGTTTATAGCGGAGCGTTCTCTCGCTCCCTTGCTTTGCCGCCATCAAAGACCAGATATGATTGATATCCGCGCCCTTCGTCATCGTTCCGATCTCATAAGACAGCGACTGCCCGTCTGCAACTTCCAAGTCCTCCGGAAGTACCAATTCGGCAACCACACCCGTAAGCGTCGTGTTGCCCGTATTCTTAATGGTCGCCACAAACTGGAACGGATTGGAAAGATATGCGGTGTTGTTCTCGTTTGCCGTCAGCGTAACGGGAACCATCGCGTACACATTCAGCTTGTTGGTCGGATCTACAGAGCCGGCAAAAGAGCTAAGCCCATAGAAGGTGGACACGGTTCTGCTTTCGTTCGGAGTAAGCGTGGTCGCGTTGAAGTAAATGTTGACCGCGCTGTCGCCGAGCGATCCGGTAGAAATCGTGTTGTTGAAGCTACTGTCCTTCATGTTACTGTACTGAAGGAACTGAACCTTATCCGGCTTTTCGCCCCCGTCCGCGTAGAATGTACCGGAACCGACCAGTGAGGACGCGTCGTTCAAAGACTGGTAGGCATACCAGAATTTCGGAATCGAATTTCCGGTATACTCTTTTCCCGTTGTAATGGTAATCTGCTCCGCGCTTCCGTCCATAACCGCACGGAACGGCGCCGAGTCATTGGAGCCGATCATAGTATCGAAAGAATATCTGACACCGAAGGATGTTTCGGCATTGGCAAGGTTGGTAGCAACAAACCGAATCTCCAAGGTATCATATTTTCCCGTAAAGGTATTGAGTGAGAAGGTACAATACCGCTCGATCAATACGCTGTTATACTTCATGTAGGAATACAGACTTGTGCCATCCTCGTTTACATAGGTAACTGTCGGATTAAAGCGAGTCAGACTTCCTCCAACGCTGAGAAGCGCATAGGAAGAACCTTGACCCAAAGCTCCATACAGCAGTCTGTCACCGGAAGCGGTATGCAAAGCCATCCGGTCTGAACTGACCTGAAACTTCAGATATTCGTTGGAAATGTAGTTGCCGCTATTCGTATACCCCTGCGGCGGAATCTGCGTTTCCTCGGCAACTGCTGTCAGCGTCCCGAACGGAATCAGGGATACGATCATCAGCAACGCCAGTGTAAGGGACAACCATTTTGTACAGCGTTTCATTCTCATTTACTCCTTTTTTCTATTTTATATCGGATATAGCCCGAATCACATTCGCTATTATAGCACTACCGATACAATTTGTCAATACCTTTTTAAGAAATTCATTACTAATTTTACCGATAGATTTTGATAACCCCTGTTTCATAAGATTTTTCTTGACAAATCCCGCGCGCGGGGATATAATAAGGGTAGCAGAAAGAACGACAGGCGGAAAACCGGGACAACCCCGCGGCTCTCCGGTTACTCCGGTCGCCCCGGTTTCCGTTCATAAAATATAGGAGGAAACAAATATGAAAATCAAGCAAACCGCAGGAAAAACCGCGCTCGGCGATTTTGCCCCCCAATTTGCCGCGCTGAACGACGACGTTCTGTTCGGCGAAGTCTGGTCGGGCGACGGGCTGTCCCCCAAAATCCGCTCCATGCTGACCGTTACCACGCTTGTGGCAAAGGGGCTGATCGATTCGTCCTTTGAACACCACCTCGCGTTCGCCAAAGCCAACGGCGTGACGGCGAGCGAGATGGCGAACCTTCTGACGCACGTCGCATTTTATGCGGGTTGGCCGAACGCATGGGCGGCGTTCCGCAAGGCAAAGGAAATCTACGCCGACGATGACGGCAAATGCGGCGGGCTGTTCGGTCTCGGCGAGCCGAACACGGCATACGCGCGCTATTTTGTCGGCAATTCCTACCTCAACCCGCTGACCGACCCAAAAAAGACCGTCTTTCTTGCCAACATGACCTTTGAGCCGAAATGCCGCAACAACTGGCACATCCACCACGCAACAAGCGGCGGCGGACAGCTTCTGCTCTGCACCGACGGCAGGGGTTGGTACTGCGAAGAGGGCAAGGACGCGCGCGAGTTGCACCCGGGTGACGTTGTCACCATTCCCGCAAATGTCAAGCACTGGCACGGCGCGGCAAAGGACAGCTGGTTCTCCCACATCGCCGTGGAATGCCCGGGCGAGAACACGAAAACCGAGTGGTGCGAAGCGGTCGGCGACGAGGAATACGACAAGCTGAACTGAATTGAACTGAATTGAGTTTGAATATGCAACCCCCGCCGGGAACATCCGCAACCATGCGGATTCCCGGCGGGGGTTATTTTACGGGTATTTTCAGGACTCCCCTTCACAGCGCAATGCCTTTGTGCAGGATCGCATTCTGAACGCCGCATAGCACATGACCGCCAACTCCGTAATCGGCATGGCAAGCCACAGGGAATTCACGCCCGCAAGGATCGGGAGCACCATTATCAGAACGCCGCTGATGACAAGTCCCCGCGCCACCGAAACGACAAACGCCGCGGCGGGCTTCATAATCGCCTGAAAATAATAGGTAGAAAAGATATTGAAGGGTAACAGCAAAAACGACAGCGCATAGGTGCGGATGATTGCGGGCGCCATATCCAGTATTTCCGCTGTGGGAGACATGAAAATGCGGATATAGAGGTTCGGACACGCCATGCTGAGCGCCGTCCAGAATACGCCGAAAATGCCTGCGGTCACCAACGCGAGCCGAAGCGTTTCCCTGATGCGCTCCCCCTTTCCCGCGCCGAAGTTTGTGGAAATGATCGGCTGCGCGGCTTGCCCGACGCTGTACGCACAGCACTGGACAAAGGTGCTGACCTGAATGATCGGACCGTAGATTGCCAACGCGTTTGCGCCGAGGTATTTCATAATCCGGCGGTTGAACAGAACCGTCAGAATCCCCATTGCAACGTCAATAAAGAACGTGGAAAAGCCCGTGACGGACACCTCGCGGAGCTTTCCGAGCAGTTTTTTCGGCTTCATGATACGAAGCGTGTTCTTGCGGCTGAAGAAGTGGGTCAGCATCACAAGAAACGAGATCGCCGAGCCGATGGCGGTTGCAAGTCCCGCGCCGTAAATGCCCATGTCGCAGACGAACACAAAGAAATAATCGCCGAACACATTGAAGATACCGCCCGACAGCACGCCAAGCGTTGCAAGCCCCGGATTCCCGTCGTTCCGCAGGAATGCCGCCAGCATCTGGTTGAACAGAAACAGCGGAAAGACATACCGGATGGGACGTATATATTCCCGCGCCAAAGCAAGCAACGCTTCATCCGCGCCGAAAAAGGTCAGAATCGGATTTTCAAAGCGCAGGATTGCCGCCCATGCCAACAGAGCCAGAACCGCCGACCCGATGACCGATACCGTGAAATACTGTCCTTCATTTTCATTCCCTTCGCCGCTGTCGCGCCCCTTCCTGCCGCGCTTGGTACTAAAAATCACACTGCCGCCGATGCCCATCAGCAAGCCGAGGCTGTATATGATGTTCCAGATCGGCGCTACAACCGCCAGTGCCGCAGTCCCGGACGGACCGTGGTACTGCCCCACCATCGCCGTATCCACAATGGAATAAACCGAGGTAATCATGGCGCTGCCGAATGCGGCAGCCAGATATTTGCAGTACATCGGCTTGATCCTTCCGTTCAGAAGATCCATTTTTCATTTCTCCTTTTCCATCAAAAAAGCCGGACAGGAAACAGACATTTCAATCTGTCTCTTGTCCGGCTGTTGTTTCTCTGAGCACCCCGCCCTCCGAGCGTTACCATTATAACACAAGCCTGCGGCATTGTCAACCCCTTTTCTGCATTTTTCCGCAATCGCCCGATTCCTGTGAACTTCTCAGGAAGAAAACCGACCGCCGCAGCCTGTTTTTTGGGAAAATTGCCCTTTGACTTTTCCCCGGAAAAATGGTATAATAAAGCAGTTGCGTAGCAGAAATGCGTAAGTCCGAACGGTCGGGCTTACGCATTTCTTTTTTATTTTTTAAGGAGGATTCCGTCATGGAAGCATCACAGCAGTATCTCGCCGCCGAAAAGGTTGGCAAACTCATGCGCAGGTACGCAGTCCCCTGCGTGATTTCCCTGCTCGTGGGAGCGCTTTACAACATCGTGGATCAGATTTTCATCGCCAACGCCGATTACCTCGGCTCGTACGGCAACGCCGCAAACACCGTGGTCTTTCCGCTCACCGTTATCGCGCTCGGCATTGCGGTCTGTTTCGGCGACGGCTGTTGCGCCATGGTCAGCGGACTTCTCGGCGGCGGAAAGAAAGAGCAGGCGCGCCATGCGGTTGGAAACGCGATTGTTCTGTCGGTTTCCGCAGGCTGTATTCTGACGGTTCTCTATCTTGTTTTCGCCGACCCGCTGATTACCGTTTTCGGCGGGCGGGTCAATGCCGAGACCTTTTCGCTTTCCCGCGAGTACTTCTTCTATATCACGCTCGGCGTCCCGTTCTATCTCTTCGGGCAGGCGATGAATCCCGTCATCCGCGCCGACGGAAGCCCGAAGTTCGCCATGGCTTCCACGCTTGCGGGCGCGGTTGCCAATATCATTCTTGACCCCATCTTCATTTTCGCTTTCCGTTGGGGCATGATGGGCGCGGCGGTTGCAACCGTCATCGGGCAGGTGCTGACTGCGGCGCTGGCGGTCTGGTATCTGTTCCGCACCAAGAGTGTGAAGCTCGATAAAACCGCGTTTGTCCCGAACAGGCACGTCATCGGGCGGATTGTTTCGCTCGGTCTTTGCAGTTTCCTCGCGCAGATTTCGCTTGTCGCGGCAATGGCGGCAATCAACAATATGCTACGCAAATACGGCGCGAAAGACCCCGTGTTCGGGCAGGAGCAGTACGCGCAGATTCCCATGGCGGTTGTCGGAATCGTGATGAAGTTCTTCCAGATTGTGATTTCCGTTGTCATCGGCATGGCGGCGGGGTGCATCCCGATTGTCGGCTTCAACATGGGCGCGAACCGCCCCGACCGCGTGAAAAAGCTGTTCGGCACGCTCCTGCTCTCCGAGGCAATCCTCGGCGCGGTCGCGCTGTTGATTGTGGAATGCTTCCCAACCGCGCTCATCGGCATCTTCGGCGCAAAAAACGAGAGCGTGTACTATACGGAATTCGCGGTGAAGGCATTCCGCGTTTACCTCTGCATGATGGTTCTCGCCTGCGTCAACAAAGCGACCTTCATTTTCCTGCAGGCGATGGGAAAAGCCATGGAATCGACCATGCTTTCCATGGTGCGGGAGATTGTGTTCGGCGTGGGGCTTGCCCTGCTCCTCCCCCTGTTCTTCGGGCTGGACGGTGTCCTCTTTTCCATGCCCGCGGCGGATATTCTGACCGCGATTCTGTCGGCGGTCATCATTCTGAAAACCTACCGACAGCTGAACCGACAAATCAAAGAACAGATAATCGAGTAGGAGGCTACCCATTAGGTGAGCAGCCGACCTCTCACACCACCGTGC
>CAVGEJ010000014.1:13685-26746 GCA_963628215.1 Eubacterium sp. CAG:180 | reverse complement strand
CACGCCGCGGTTCTGTTATGTTGGTAATGCTTTCTTTCAATTCGCTTACTTTCATCTCCCCTATTATACCATGTTTTTGTGAAAAAGTAAATGCTGTTGCCCTGACCGAAAAGCCTTTTGACCGTAACCGTCGCAGATGTCGGCAGATTTGCCGGTTTCGCGCAGGGCTTCCGCAACCGCAAAAACGGCTTTCCGGAAGGAAACGCGGAAAGCCGTTGGGTTTCGGATATCGGATATCGGATTTCACTCCGTCAGCGTTTCCAGCAGGGACACGGCAAACAGCCAATGCATCGGACGGATCGGATGATTGATCGCATTCGCCAAGAGGTCGGTGGTTTTCACGCCGCCTGCCTGCAGACGTTTCCATTTTGCGTACACATCGCAGACCTTTACGCCGCATTCCGCCGCAACCGCCTTGCCTGCTTCATAGTAACGGGCAAGAATTCCCCCGTTTTCACACTCCATAGTCTTTTCCGCAATCACGCGGTACTTTTCCTCGGTCAGATCCCGCCGCATGACAGTATTCATCATGTTCTGCGTCATATAGATCACTTCACTGCCGCTCCCGGTCAGCCGTCGGAAAATTTCCCGCAATGCGCCGCAGTATGCCGCAATCCCCGCTTCCCCGTGATGGCTGTCGTTCAGTCCAAAGGACACCACCGTCAGGTCGGGCTTGCGGGACAGCACATCGCGCTCCAACCGCTTCAGCCCGCCCTGCGCGCTGTCCCCGCTGATCCCGGCGTTGATGAAATTGACCGGACAGCGCGGCCAGAACAGGTGCAACAGCTTCGCAAGATCCGCGTGATAAACCGCGTTCTGGTCAACAACCGTATCAATCGTTCCGTTCTCGGTCAGGTACAGTTCAAAACACCCCTGCGTTACGCTGTCTCCGAGAAACGCCATCGTCGGAATAGAACCGTTTGTCGGATGTTCATTCTTTGCAGTCATCAGTTCGGTAAATTTCATGGCTTTACTCCGGCTTGTCCTCCAACGTCAGCGGATAGTCGCCGAGATGTTCCGCCCGGAAACCGTTCCGTTTGTAAGTCTCATAGTCGAACGCTTCCAATTCATCAATGGCGAGTTTGTGGAACTCATAAAAGTTATGCCACCATTCATACCCCGAGCCGAGCGACGCGCCGAGGTATGCGTCCGCAATATCGCACCCCATCTGCGGGGCAACATAGAACGCGCCCATGGCAAGCACATTGACCCCGTTTCCCGTAATGGCGCGCAGCGCGGCGGGAACGCTTTCCACCACGCCCGCATGAACATGGGGGCATTTGGAAGCGGCAATGTGGATGCCCATTCCCGTGCCGCAGAAGACGAGCGCGCGCTCAAATTCCCCCTCCGCGATCTTTGCGCCCACACGCAGACCCACGCGGTGGAACATATTTTCCGTATCGTTCGGATCACTCTCTGCCGTCACGCCGACGTCCGTGATCTCCCATCCTTTTTTCTTCAGGTGCGCCACAACCGCTTCCTTCAGCGGGTAACCCGCAAAGTCCGCGCCAACCAGAAGCTGCTTCTCTTTTACCGTTTTCATTTGATTTCATCCTCTTGAATCTGAAATGTATGAGTCCCCATCTCCAAAGTTTTTCCCCGACAGAGGGCACGGATGTTTCCGGTCAGCGTTACCCACAGAACAACGGTTTTGCCCTCCCGGTTCCAGTCCACCTCCAATACGCCGTTGTCTGTTTCATACGACCCCTGCGCATAGTCCAGCCCCGACCAAAAGTACGGTTCCAGACGGAACTCCGGCTCATTCGGAACCGTGCGGTTATGCCGGATTCCCAGCGTGCTTTTGATCAGATAAGACAGCACATCGGAATACATATGATGATTTTTGGATGCATAATCCCCGTTCGGTCGATTCTGCTTCCAATGCTCCCACAGCGTGGTCGCGCCGGATTCGAACCATTGCCGATAGGAAGGATAACCGTCTGCCGTGATAACGCGGTATGCCAGATCTTCCCGCCCGCAAAGTGCAAGCGCTTTATACAGACACCGCAAGCCGAGAAGTCCGCAACGGTGGTGACATCCGTTCGCCTCCACCAATTCCACCAGTTGATCCTCCAGTACTTTCCGGTCTGTCCATATTCCGTGGGCAAGCAGGACTGCCGGCAGGGTCATCTGCGGAATGACCGCGCGTCCGTCGGCATCGAACCAGCGTGCAAGAATCTGTTGCTTGCGATTCTCCGCATTGGCAAGATGACGGTTTCTGTCCTCCGTCTTTCCCGAAAGATCAGCCGCAAGTGCCGCGATTTGTTCGAATTTTCGAATCAAAACATCATTCACAAACGGAACGGGTACATCCTGCCACCCGCCTGCCGTTGCCCAGTCTCCCAATCCGAAGGATACCTGCCCGTCCGCTTCCTCTCTCGATTTGAGATAGGACAAGTACCGCTCAAAATACGGAAGCGTTTCCGTCAGTTCGGCTCCGTCGCCCGTATGAATCCACAGACGGTACGGAATCTCAAACAGCGCACCGTCCGAGAGCGGACCACTCCCCCATTGGTAGCCCCATCCTGCCGTCGGAACGATACAGGACATGGCGCCGTCCTCCCGCATGGCATCGCGCAGATCAACCATCCATTTTTTCAGCAGTTTTTCTGCGTGAAAGTCGGTCAGGAACTGCTCGCAGGACATCTGCGTATCGTTGAGCCAGCCGAGTTTTTCCCGCGTGGGACAGTCCGAAACCAGATAAAAGAAATTGGACAGAGAGGACATCTGACCTGCGCGGAACAGGCTGTTGAGAAACGCATCCGAGCAGGTAAAGGTCGTACGCGGGCGAACCGCCTGATGCACGAAAACACCGGAAACCGTTACCTCATCCGCCCGACAAATCCCACTGATTTCAACATAGCGGAATCCGTGATAGGCAAACATCGGCGACCAACAGATCTCCTCTCCCGAGCAGATCAGTCGGTCGGTCTGAATCGAGTTGTCCGGAAAAAAGCGGGTCACGCTGTCAAAATCCGGCGTTCCATCCGGATGCAGGCATTCAAAGTACCGAACGGTCAGCTCCTGCCCGCGAACGCCTTTTGCAGTCAAGCGGACATAGCCGGAAATGTTCTGCCCGATATCGAACAAAAATCGGTTCTCGCTAAGCTGTCTGACCGATCGGGCGGGATACACCTCATGCTCTCGGATCGGCTCGCAATCGCATTTGCGGAAGATACCGCGCGGCGGTCGGTCATCCACCGCCGCCAGACTCCATACTGAATCGTCATACTCGGGCAGACTCCAGTTTGCATCGTAGCGTGTCGCATCGAAATACTCCCCGCTTCGCAACGCATTAAAGGTTACGGCGCTGTAGGGGACACACTTCCATGTTCCATCCGTCACCAGAACCGTTTCGCCGTCCACTTCCAATTGCAGAATGCATTTCGGAAGATCCCGCCACGGGGCACGGTCAAAATCCCATGAACTGCGGAATTCCTCGTTAAACCAACCGTTTCCGCAAATAACCGCCACCGTGTTGCTTCCCTCGCGAAGCAAAGAGGTGACATCGTACTGTACATACCACAGCGTCCTGTCATAATTGCTGACCGGAGCGCAGAACAGATCGTCGCTGACCCGTTTGCCGTTCAGCCGACAATAGGCAATTCCGAGCCCGCAGACCGACAGAACCGCATGTCCGACTCTGCCGATCCGAAAGGACTTCCGAAACATCGGAGCGGGGTTCTCCCCGCGATATTGCGGATCAAACGGGATATCCGGCTTGATAAAATATGCGTTTTGAAACATTGGCTCCCCCATCATCAAAAAATCAAATCCTTAAAGCTGCATTTCATGGCGGATCCTTCCGTTTCAACCGAAGCAGTCAAAAGATCCGCATCGGTCATATCAAATAACAGACAATCGGGTGTTTGATAAGGTTTCATGCTGTTTCTCCTTTTCATACAGACGCTCCGGCATTGTAAATCACCGTCTCGGCAGTGCCGTAAATCCTTATTCCGTTACAGGAAAGGTAGGGCTTCGCCGTGATCGTAACATCGCCAAGCGCATTCGGAATCTCCTCCACTGCAAGCGCAACGATATAACTCCCGTCCAATTCCTCGGCGGTATAGCGAATCAGTTTGCCGTCAGCCGATGCGGAAATGGCGGTATATACGGTTAAGCTGTCATACGAAGCAATCTGCGACGTCCGCTTATTCCCGTCGGAATCGGTATAGGAAAGCGTCACCTCAAACCCGACCCGATCGACAGCGGTAATGTCATCCAGAACCGCAACGAACCTGACATCATAGGTATCGGTATTCTTTCTTGACTGTGTCCCCTTCATCCGCACGGCATTATCTGCGGTACCGTCAACCGAACATCCCGCAAAAATCGATGTAACCTCCGCCGCATTCAGCGGCTTGCTGTAAATACGGATATCGTCCAACGTCAGACCGACACTGCGGCTTTCGCTATCACCGCAATAATAAGAAAACAAACCGTAATCCACCGTGCGGGTAGCAAAGAGACTGAAATCAACAGACAGCGCTTTGGTGGAAACCAGCTTCATATCGGCTTCGGACGGAGAACCGCCGGAAAGATAGGTTCGGACAACGGTTTCGGTTTCGTTGGTGGATACGGAAACTGCCAGATTGTAATAAAAGCCGGCACGAACGGTATTTTGCCCCACAATATTTTCGGTCTTTGACGCTCCGCTTGCGTCGCAATAGCCGAGTGCAACCGCTCCGCTCGGCAGAACCTGCAAGATCAGGCTTCGGAATTTCTGCCCGCCCTCATCCCAATTGTCACGCAGATCCAACAGCGTTGCGTACTTTTCGGCCGGCAGTGCATCCAGCCGAAACCGCACAAGGAAGGTGGCATTTCCGTTCGTCAAAAACTTTATATCTCCGGATGCCTTTGCGCGCAGGCAGGACAGATTCTGATCCGCGTAAACAGTCCCTTTTTCAGGTTCCAACGTAAAGTATGACTTCAGCAACGCATCGGTATTCAAATATTTGTAGCCGTCCTTGGTATACCCCTCCAGCGTGTCTGCGGTACTCCCGCCTTTCGCCTTGTCGGTCAAAGCTTCGGATATGCTTTCGCCCTTAAAATCGTAGTGCGTAACCAGATAATCATCGAGAGAAAGGTCAAACGAGCCGGACGGAATGATTGCGGCAATTTCCGCAGCCGTCAGCGCGGTGTTATAAATGCGCAGATCATCCAGCGTGCATCCGCCATAGGTATCACTTGTCCCCACATAGTAATTCAGAGTGCTGACGGAAAATTCTCGTTCGGCAAACTGACTGAAATCAATTGGAAGGCTGATCGATGAGGCTGTTTTCCACAGTGCCTCCACAGTCGGAGCGCCCTGAGACAGACTGGTCGTAACAAGCGTTGCGCTGCCATCCGCATTCGGCGTCATTGTAACGGCAAGGTTGTAGTAGACCCCCACCTCAATGGTGTTCTGCCCGACAATATTTCTGTTTGCGTCCGTTCCGGTGGCTTTGTCGCAATACAGCAGATTCAATGCGCCGTTTTCATTGATACGGAACAGCATAGACTGAAATTTCCGTCCGCCGTTGCCCCATTTGTCGCGAAGATCCAACAGGTACACATATTTACCGGAAGCAGGGAGCTGCTCCAACCGAAAACGGAAGAAAAAGGTTGCGATTCCGCTCTCCAAAAATTTCAGATCATCCGGTGAAGTCCCGCGCAGATACACATTGTCGGCCAGCGACGTAACGGTTCCGGCATCGGTATCAAATTGGAAGGACTCCGTAAGTGTTTCATTCGAAATTGCGGCTGCGCTGCCATTCGAAGGCTTTACAAACGCGCCCAGATCATCCTTCACGCTTCCGCCCGAAGCCTTGTCGGACAAGGCTTCGGATATGGTTGTGCCGTTAAAATCGTAATGGATAACCAGCGGGTCAACCGCCGTTGTATCCTCCCCTGCCGTATCTGCCGCGAATACAACCAATGGCTGGAGAAGCAGAGCAAGCAAAATCAGAATTGCAACTGCCTTTTTCATTTTTCTGTCACTCCGTTCTTTTTGCGAACAATCATACCGCATACGCCAAGCAGAAGAACCACGGCACCGATTCCAAAGCCGCTCAAATCGGAACTGCAGCCCTTCTTATCCGGTTCGCTTGTCGGTTCGCTTGTCGGTTCGCTTGCCGGTTCGGAATCTGTATCCGATACGGGCGCGGAGGGCGCATTTGTCTGTTCTTCACTCTGCTCCTCGGATTCTGCAGGTGCAGGATCGGGTGTCGGATCGGGTTCTTCAGCCTTTGTCGGTTGCGGAATCGTCCATGCAATCGCGGTCGGATGAGAAACGGTTTTGAAGTATTTCGCCGCGCTGACACCGGTTTGTGCAAAGATATCCGAGCAATAATGCTTCCATTCGGTTCCGCAGAACTTGCAGGATTCCAGCAGGTCGGTATTGGCTGTGTGCTCTCCGAACGCCTCAAATGCGTTCGGGTCGTATTCTTCCGCTGTGTAGCTTGTTACAACCAGTTCGTTAAGATACATTCCCGCTTCCCGGCCGGTAAAGTGAATCTTATGCTCCCCTGCGGTCAGATGCAGGACGGCCGGAGAATGTCTCCACTGACTGTTCTCAATTGTCCATGTGCCGTATTTGGCAGTATCCGTGTAAGTTCCCGCTTTCCGCTCGGTCATGTAGAAATACTGTCAGCTCCTGTAGCAATCCGATTCGGAACTGTCCTCATCCGGAAAATCCCAAATGGCTTCCGCTCCGCCATCAATCGAATAGAACAGGCTGTTCGAGGCGTTGTTTTCATAATACACTCTGCCCCAAACGGTATAATCACCTTCCTCCGGCACAAAGAAAGTCAGAGTGAAACCGTCCCCCTTGGCATTGGGTGCCTTGCTTTCACACCAAAGCGCGGTTCCGCCGAGCGATCCTTCCTGATTTTTCAGCTTCCACGAATTTCCGCTGTCGCATTTGATGTAATTGGTATTCGGCTGATAGAAGGAAACAAATTTCCCGCCCGTCTGGTATGCCACGCTGAACCCGGAAGTATCAAAACTCCCGTTCTTTACAATATCCGCCACCTCATTCTGGGCCAGGCAGGCATTGTAGATTCGAAGGTCATCCAGCGTCACGCCGCCGTAGTTTTCCGGCTGACCGTACCAATAGGAGAAGATTGCCATAGACGATTCTCTCACCGCCATCTGCGAGAAATCAATCGCAAGCTCTACGCCGGATGCCGTCGACCATGCGGTTGCATCGGCAGGAAGTCCCGTTGAAAGATAGGTCGTAACAAGCGTTGCGCTGCCATCCGCATTCGGCGTCATTGTAACGGCAAGGTTGTAGTAGACCCCCACCTCAATGGTGTTCTGCCCGACAATATTTCTGTTTGCGTCCGTTCCGGTGGCTTTGTCGCAATACAGCAGATTCAATGCGCCGTTTTCATTGATACGGAACAGCATAGACTGAAATTTCCGTCCGCCGTTGCCCCATTTGTCACGCAGATCAAGCAGATAAGCAAACTTCCCTTTTGCCGGCAGCTTCTGCAGCCGGAAGCGGAAGAAGAAGGTTGCGATTCCGTCCAGTTTTTTCAGGTCATCCAGCTTTTCATCACGCAGATAAGCACCGGATTCGGTCACCGTTACGGTTCCGGCATCGCGGTCGAACACAAAATAGTTCCCCAAATCCGCTTCCTCAACCGCCACGGCACCGACATTTTCCGCCTTATAGTAAGGATTCAGGTTATCCTTTGTGCTTCCGCCGGTTGCTTTATCAGAAAGTGCTTCTTCTAGGGTTTCACCGGAAAAATCATAGTGAACCAACAGCGGGTCATCCTTTGCCGTCTCATCGGCAAAGGCAACGGTTGCGGGAATCATACAAAGAATCAAGCAAAGAGCAAGTAACCAAGCACCAAGTTTTTTCATGACATTCAGTCTCCTTTAAATATGTTTTTTAGGGGATATGCTTCTGAAATTCGGGATGCGATGAAACGTGGAATAATTGGTATCGTGGAAATTGCGGGCATGATTGACTGCTGTTCTGCAAAGATACAGGATGTCATCTCCGTCAAACAGGAACGATACATACTGGAATCCGACCGCGCGGGAATCCTCGGCGGAATAATCCAGCAGATCCGTCAAAACCGTCCACGACCGCAGGTCGTCCGATACGCCGAGCGAAAGCACCGTGCGAGCATGGATCAGCGCGGGGTCGAAAATGCGGCTGAAGATCGTATAGTATTTCCCCGTCTGCGGGTCACGGAGGACATCGAACTTGGAATTGTTTCCGGGGAATGCCGCAAAGCACTCACAGCGGAAGGACTGCTCCGGCTGTTCGGTGTTGCCGCGCAGGATCGGAATCAATCCGTGATTCGGTGTTCCTTTGTCCATCAGATACCGGAGCACCTCTCCGATCTCGCCGTCCGGCAGAACGACCGCACTGCCTTCGATAAAGCCCCGCATGTCGCCGGAAGCCGCCCCCTTCCAGTTCGGATCAAACACCAACGGATCGCTTGCCACCCAGGATGCGGGATTCAAAAGATCTGCATTTTCGTCCGCCGAAATCACGCAGGTTGCATGACCGCCGCAGGCATGGGCGCCGTACTCCACCCCGCTCCAGAGCCTACCCCGATGGGTAATCACGGGCATGGCGCTCTTGTGCCATCCCGCCCAGCGGTTGTTGCAGGAGCCGCGGAACAGCACGGTCGGCATTCCGAAGGTTTTTCCGCCGTCGGAGGATTTCCCGATCAGCAGATCCCCGTACTCGGTCGAGGTCGAAAGCATATAAACCTCTCCCCGATGCAGGAACAGCTTTCCCCAAAAGCAGGGAAACAGTTCCGTCAGGTGATACCAGCTCATGCCGTTGTCGTCGGAGCGGAAGATCAGCGTCAGATTCTGCGGCGCATTGGCTGCGAATACATCCATGGATGCCAGCAGATACCCGTCCGGATGTCGCAGAAGCGACGGTGTGCAGAGATGCTGTCCGGAAAACGCATACTTCGGGTCTGCCGGATGCAGATAGTTGACCACAGTTCCGGGTGCCTCGCCTGTATGCGCATACCCAACCGCACTGAATGCCTCTCCGCACACAACGCGGAATTCATAGTCCCTGTTGACTTCCAAGCCGTCAAACACCGCCGTGCCGTCCCGGCTCTCCGTTTCCTTCCATGCCGCGTCGCTCCCCTTTTCCCGGAGCATGGCAACACACTCCGGGGCAGGTGCGTTTTTCCACCAAAGCGACACCGCACATCTGTCCGGCACAACCCGGCAGATATAGATTGAATCGTCTCCGTGAACGGCGGGGCGATAGCGTTCATAACTCCATTGACTGACCGTTTTCATGCCCTTTCTCCAATCGGTTATTTGAAATACTCATTGTTGACCAGTTCCTCCAGCTTGGTTGCAACCGCAGTCCCGTTCTGGGCAAACCAGTAATCCATTTCCCAACCGTTCTTGAAGCAGTTCAGAACCGCATCGGTTGCGCCCGGGATGAAAGTCTTATACAGCGCCGCAATATCGTAAACGATATTCGCCCGCATCAGATCCAGCATTTCCGCCGATTGCGGATCCTGTGCCAGCATCCCCTTCAGCGTACTTTCGAAATACTTCGGCGTGGTATAATTGTAACTTGCGTATCCCATTGCCTGAAGGAACGCCGCCGACATCGCGGCATTCGTATCGTTGATACTGCTCATCACGGCAAAAACCGTTGCGCTTGCCACACCCGTAATATAGGAGTCCTGATATTCGTTCAGTTTCGGGAACACCAGAATTCCGTAATCGATCTTGGAGGAACGAAGCGTGGAAATCCGCTCGAAGTTATCCATGAGGAAGAGCGCGTTTCCGGAGGTGAACACTTTGTAAAGATCGGACACATTGGTGCCCAGAGACAGAATACAGCCGTTTGTTGTATTGTTTTTCAGCAAACTCAGAATCTCGCTGTTTGCCGCATTCCGCAGATTGGGAGACAGGGTTCCGTCATCATTCCGCACAACCGCAAAGGAATTGCAGGCATTCGGCAGAATCTGCAGGGTCTGGTCCCACAGTGCCACGCCAACCTGATCCGCCACCGACCATCCGGAATCGTCGTCCTTCTGTGTCGCAACATCATCGGCAGCCTCCAGCATTTTTTCGAAGGTCCATTCGTTTGCCTTCACCGAATCATAAAAATCATTGCTGTAGCCATATGTTTTTGCAAGGGTTTTGTTATAGAAGACACCGCCCATGCAGGCAAGCGCATCGATGGAATAGTCACCGGTCACGGTATAAAGTCTGTTGTTGATCATAACCTGATTGATATATCCGTCCCACCAATAACTCTCCGAGCCGTCAAAATAATTCAGCGTCAGCAAATCACGGTAGCACCCCTCGGTAATCAGTGCGTTTCCGTAATATGCCGCAGGAGAAACAATGTGAAAGCCCTGATCCCCATTCATCATGGATTCGCGGATCTTTGCACAGAATTCCGACTGCCCGGACGCATATCCGTTCATATCCTCCAGTTCAAGATCTATACCGAGAAGTTCCTTGACATAGGCGTTGCGGTCAAACACCGCCTCATCCACAACGGATGCGTTTTCGCTCTCTTGATACTCATGATAGCCGCGGGAAGAAGTTCTCACCAGCATCCGCAGGGTCTCACCGGTATAATCCAGATCCTGCGGCAGATTCAGTTTCGGCGTATCGTCCGATTCGTCCGAAACCGCACTGTCGGCACTGTTTTGTTTGGCGGTTGTCTCAACCTGCGTTGTCGGTTTCCCACTGCAGGCGGAAAGAATTCCCGCCGCAAGTAAAAGGGAAAGAATGGAAAGAAGTGTTTTTTTCATGTTGTAATCTCCTTTTTATCTTTACTGCCCCTCGGAGGACAGCAGATTCCGATAGTTTTTCACCCGATAAAAGGTCGTATAGGTTCCGTCATGGAAATAGTTCGCATAGTCGGATGATTCCCGTACCGCAAGGATCAGGTCATCTCCGTCAAACGCAAAATCCGGATACTGGAATGCGTGCTTATATGCTTCGGTCAACGGACTTGCAATGTCACGCGAAACCAGCAGATAATCATTGATTTCCCAGTGGAACAGATCCTTTGAAGAGGCAAGGCACAGCACGGTTCGCTGGGAGGTCAGAACCGCACCGGTGTACGCATTGGAAATTGCAATATAGCGATCCGTGCTTTCATCATACCGAATAATCACCTTGGAAAGGCTGGTCGGGAATCCCGTAAGGAAGCTGTCGATCTCCTCTGCCTTGCTCAGCGTACTGCCGTCCGCAGACAGTTTCAACACAATCTGCCGATCGGTTCCGACATGGTTGACACGGTAAAAAACATAAATCACACCGTCCCGTCCGACCACAAGGTTCGGCTCATTCGCGTCGATTGCGGTAATACCGATCAGGTTCATTCCGCTGACCCGCCGCAGCCAGTCAACGGTTAGGATATCCCGCATATTGTTGGAGGAAATCCACGAATCGGGATTCATCAGATCCTCAACCGGAACACTTGCAACCCGTTGTGCATACGCCTTGTAGAATCTGCCGTTTCGGATCAAAACCGCTGTCGGTGCGCCGCCACCGCATTGCAGAAATCCGCTGACGGTTTCCACCGTACCGTCGGATTTGAGGTGCGCCGACATGACACTGCCGTCCTTGATGTTGTTTCCGACAACATAGACCTCGTGCCCGTATACAAACAGACTTCCCCACCGCAGATCCGGAATCCGACAGATTTCCTGCCATGTCGCACCGTTGTCTGTGCTTTTTCGGATCACCGTTGCCGTACTCAGCTCATCCAGCTTTTCTCCGTAGACGTCGCTGTTCTCGTAAGAGGCATAAATCGTCTTTATGCTGTTCACGGTATCAACGGCAATGCTCGGAGAATAGGTGGTCTGATAGGTATTGTAACGGAAATCGCAAACGTTTTCCGGATACGGGAGATGGGCAATCACCGTGCGGCTCTGCTCGGTATCGTTTTCCGGCTCGGGAGTCATAGTGGTGTGGAAGAATGTATCCATCCGTTCCAGTATCTGCTGATTCGTGTAGGAGCCGACCTTGGCGCTCAGCGTATCGAATGTTGCCTGATCGGACGGCAGGATCAAAACGAGTTCCGACTCTTCCCAAATCCAATAGCGCCACCCGCTGTGTGTCCCGCACCATTCCGCCAGATCGACATACCCGTCTCCGTCCGCAGATGCCGTCTTATCCATCCATTCGGTCACGAATGCCACCGGTATCCGAACCGAGCCGTCCGCTTCCCGTACAGCCGTCTTCGCATAATCCTCCGGATCCAACTTGCGGATTTTTCCCTTGTGGAGTGCAACTGTATACCCGACTTCAAAGGCATACCCGTCTCCGAGCCGTTCCAGAAGCGCCTCGACTATCGCCTGATCTTCCCGTGCAGCCCCCGAGATCACATTCGCGTATTCGTATTCATAACGGGTGCTATAGGTTGAAAGAACACGCTGATATGCTTCACAGTAAGCCGCCGCATCCAGCCGCGTTGCATAATCAATCTTTTCCGTTGCCTTGCTGTAGATGTATGCGTCATCTGCGGAGAATAAAATTTCTTCGGTCTGTTCTCCCGAAAGACAGCGCTCACCAAACAGGAGAACCGCATTCAGCAGCCCCGCCGTTGTGCGTCCGGTCACCACCAGATTCGCCCCGTCCGCCAGAACGGCGTAGTCATCCCCCGATGACAGTACACGGTTCGCTGCGGAAAAGGCGGTGTCGCTTTCGTTGATACCGACCAGAATCCGTTTTCCGTCCGTCACGTGAAGTCCGTCAACGGAAACGGAAGCCTTTGCTTTCTGCCGGAACAGACTCCGCAAATACCGCGCCGCCGACAGGCTCTCCGCCGATTCCGTGTTGCAGACAACGGTATAATCGGATTTTCCGCCGGAAGCCAGAACCAATGTCTCCGTCTGATCGGAACTGTCGGTATCCGTGATTCTTCCCTCGGTTTTCTCCGTGTCCGGAGTCGGATCGGGTTGCCCTGCACAGGCTCCGAGCAGAAGCCCGGACAAAAGCAGCCACAGCAACGCATACCGCATCGTTCTTTTTCGCAATTCCATCAAACCATCCTTTCTTTATTCCCTGTATTGCATTTTCGTCACTTTGCTTAATTTTTTTTTTTTTTTTTT
>CAVGEJ010000014.1:11700-13675 GCA_963628215.1 Eubacterium sp. CAG:180 | reverse complement strand
CACTATCAGTTTACCATAAAAATCGTCTCATTTCAACATCAAATTAGGACATCCGCATTTCACTTTAAGACATAAAAAATAAAGCAACGAATGAAACAGTTCGTTGCTTTAATTCAAAAGCGGATCAGCGTGCAAATCCGATCCGGGTTCGGTATTCCGTCGGCGTTTCGCCGGTTGCCCGCTTGAAAAATAGGTTCATGGCACCGGCATTGGTAAATCCGGACTGAATCGCAGCCCGATCCAGAGATTGATGCCGATCCTCCAGAAGGCGGCGGATATATTCCACCCGCGCGTTCATGATAATTTCTTTGACCCCGCAGTTCAGCTCCTGACGGACGATCCGATTCAGATGTCTGGAACAGAATCCAACCGATTTCGCAACCTCCTCGACCGTCATTCCGTGATCGGCATTCAGGGAAATAAACCGTTTCACCTTCTGAATAACCGTTGTTTCGGCGCTGTCCGATTTTGCCTTCACATAGAGTGCAAGCCGAGAGGAAATATCGGGGCGGTTTTCGCCGCTGACGCAATCGAAAATTCCGATCAGAAAGACTTCCATCAAATGCAGAACCACCGAATCGTGCAGCAAACCGCCCGCATCGGATAAATACTGTTGGATCAGCGCAATGAGCGCTTTCATTCGCTTTCCGCCGTTCAGAATAACCGATTTGGATTGTATCATCTGATCCCGAATCGTTTCGAATTCCGGTGAAATGCGATCCAGATAGAAAGCAAACCCGAATTTGACCGTTCCCTGCTCTACGCTGACATTCCGATGCGTCACCTCCGGAGCGCACAGAATAAAATCCCCTGCGCCGACCGAATAGGAATCGATCTCCGTTTCGATTACGGACTTACCCTCCGTAATATACTGCACCTCAAAAAAATCGTGTGTATGTCGGCGCGTGTAAAAATATTCCTCCTCGGTATAAATAATCCGCGAGCAGACAATACGGGAAGAAAAGAAGGTATTTTGCACCCGCCATGAAGTCGGAAGCCATAAATTTTTCGCATCGCCCAGTGTCTTATAATCCAAAACATTACCTCCTGTTCAAATCGGGATAGACTGATCCATAGTCATTATAACACAGGTTAACGGAAAATGCAAGAGAAAAGAACGGTATCAATGTATCTTTATGTTGGGTAACCCCCAAATAAACCGCGTCTTAAAAATTCTTTTTCGCTATGGTACAATGAAGCACAAGCGACATCAACGAACTGTAAGAAGTACAATTGAAGATCGTTGAAGTACCGGCATACCGTAGCGGAGACATATTATAGAGGAATTTTAGATTACACCATGCTGTGAGATTGGAAATATAAGGCATCACCGCGCAATTCCGATGGTGCGAATCACAACTTGCAGAGTCGAATTTTTCGTCAGACGATACAAAAATTCGCAGGCTGTAGCAGAGCTACAGGCAAGCGTTTTTGTGAAGGATCACGGAAAAGGCGCGAGCGAGTGCGCAACTGAAGATCGTGAATTGCGCGGTGATGCCATAAACCGCCGTCAAGCCGGTACATCCATTAAAAGCCAATGATCCGATTTCCGTTACACTTGCAGGAATCCATGCAGCAAGATCGGAAATATAGAGATTCCAAAAAGACCTTCCTGCAACTTCACCACAAATCGTTTTCAGGCTTGCGGGAATTGTCATGCTTTTCAGATTATCATCGCCATTGGAGATCACTCCCTCTGCAATGCCGACTGTTCCGTCCCGCAATTCAATCGATGTCAGGCTACTGTCAATGCGGATCGCCCAATTCCCAATATAAGAAATACGGTTTTCGGTTTGTATCAGGTCCTTAAAACCAATCAAATCCGATGCCTGCCCCCACAAAGTATCCGGAAGTGTGAGTCCAACAAGGTGGTCATTTTCCGAATATTGATATTCCAACAGCAGGTTCGCCTTTTGTATCTCATTTAACGGTGATTTTCGGATGGCATCCTATTTTGTAAATATATCATATGTAT
>CAVGEJ010000014.1:0-11690 GCA_963628215.1 Eubacterium sp. CAG:180 | reverse complement strand
CATATGTATTGGTATTTGTCAAGGTAAAAACCGCTTTTTGTGGGTAATGCAAACACAAGCATTTCGGTTCTTCCAGGCAAAAAAGAAGTCATCAAAAGGATGACTCCTAAAAAAATTCAGCAAATTTCAATTGAGTCTGTAATAGCAGGTATTTTTTCCGTTCCCCTCCCGCCGAAGTTCTCCACCCGCAACCATCTTCCGGAGTGCGCCTTCCAGAGAACTCAGACTCAGCGAGGGGCACAGCTCGCGGATATCCTGCTTTAAAAAACGCCCGATCTTTTGCTGTGTGGCAAGCCGGACGGTTTCCAGTGCCGTATGCTTGGTTTCCACCAGTGAAAACCGATCCTCAAAATCCTTATATGCCGCGAGAATCGTGCCGAGCAGGTATTTGAGGAAGGGAACGATATCCTCATTTCCTTCATGCCAACCGTTCTGCGAAGCCCTGAGTGTGCCGTAATACAGATCCTTGTTTTTTGCGATTTTGGCTTCCAGTGAAATATACTTTCCGACACAGAACCCGCTTCTGTAAAGGAGCAGCGTGGTGAGCAACCGGCTCATCCTGCCGTTTCCGTCGTTGAACGGGTGGATGCAGAGAAAATCATGGATAAATACCGGAATGGCAATCAGGGGTTCCAACTCATTGTTCCCGATGACGCGGTTGTATTCATTGCATATTGCGTCAAGTGCTTCCGGTGTTTCAAACGGCGGAAGAGGGGTGAACAGCGTTTCCGTGCGGCCGCCCGGATAGGTGGCGCTGATATAGTTCTGCACGTTCTTCGTTTTCCCCGCAATCGGGTTATTCATGTGACTGTACAGAATCTTATGGAGCTGCAGAATATAGTTCTGTGTGAGCGGGATCGCGTCGAAACTCTCGTGAATGATATTCAGCACGTCCCGATACCCGGCAATCTCTTGTTCGTCACGGTTTTTCGGCGTCGTCTTTTCTTCTACCAGCTGACGGATACGGGTGCTTGTTGTGACAATACCTTCGATCGCATTGGATGCTTCGGTGCTTTGCACCTTCGCGATCTCCACCAGTTTTTCGAGTTCCTCCGGTTTTTGCTTCAGATACAGTTCCTGTTTTCCCGCTTCTTTGTAGATAGCGGCAATCAGCGAAAGAACATCCGAATCCCACTTTTGCTCTCTGATTTTGGAATAGTTGAATGTGCGCATTCCCTCACCTCCGCTTTGATTCCCTTATAATATATCACATTTTAAGGGATTTGTCAAGATAGAAAGGGATAAATCCCTTTATAGAATGCCAAAATTGAGGGAATGTGATCAAAAGACAGACACCAACCGATCTGCCTGTTACTTTCCCATTGTCCCATCCTTTTCCCCAATCCGCTTTCCCATTTCGAGCACTGCGTAACAAAACCGGTTGACGGGTGTCAATGTTGTCTGTGTCGGGTCGCCTTCCCGGATACGCATGGTGCGGCGGATTTCCTTGGGGATTACCACGCGTCCGAGATCGTCGATCCGACGGACAATTCCGGTTGCTTTCATAGCTGCCTCCAATTGGGAATTTTCTTGGGTTTAGTCCTATTATTGGTGGTTTCACCGTTATTTATCCCTTGTTGGGGTCGGAAAAATCAGGAAAACGGCACTTTGAAAATTTCTTTTTACAAAGGGCGGTTAAAATTCACGATTTTTGGGGGAAATGACAGGAAAGCCACCCGACGGTTGAAATCGGGTGGCTCATGGTGAACAAAATGCGGTGTCTGCTTATTACACCAAACAAAAACTCAAAACACAATTACTTTTTCTTCTCTTTGAAAACAGACTCATATATTTGTTTCAAGGTATTGTTCTTTTCGGTCAGTTCGTTATTAGTTTTTTCTTCTGACACTATTCTATAAACAATTGTGCTTATACAAATAAGCAAAGTTATTATAATAATCGCGTATGATATAATCCAAGCTACCAAAATAGTTGATTCTTCATGTGAAAAAGGAGATTCTATACCCTTGAATATATTTCTTACACCGGTAGTAATAAACAATCCAAAACATATTATTAACATTATTATGTACATTATTATATACATGCAATTGACTTTCTTTCGTTTTTTTTCTGTTTCACCCGTGCCATCAGCTTCATTTTGCTTCTTTTTTCTTATACACATGTTATCGACTTCCTTTCGCTTCTTTTTTGACTCGTTCCCATTCAGGCTTCAGAATCTCTCTTGCCAACAGTTCCACGACCTCACACTGCTTTTGGAACTCGAGATCATCCTTCATTTTCCAATCAAAGTTCATCAGTGCACCGTACATCAGGATGTGCGGCTCTTCTTCCATATTGAGGCGCGTTGTAATCATACTGCGCGCCTTATATAGTTCTGTTTCCAAGTTGGTAGAATCTTCCTGATTGCTCTTTTTTAAGCAAATAAGTAAACCGCATCCCCCAGGAGCTCGCTTCTCTTTCTCTCGCAACGCTTGTGCACGCGAAAGAAAGATTGCGACATTTTCCCGCCAGACATTGATCCATTCCATCCTGTTTTTGGAAACGGTTTCCGCAAAAAGCTGTCGGTAATTGAATCGTAACGTCAGGAACGAGATGATAAATGACAATACAGCGCCAATCAATCCACCGGACAGCCCGGCTAACAAATATTCCATTCAGTTTCCCTCCTTATTTTTGAATATCCCCATCGGTGCAATGCACCGTATAAGAGCCGGTAATATAATTCCAACCACTACCTTTTGTAATTGCATTCCACTGTGCTTTTGTGCCGTTAAATGTGATGTTCGTCAGGCTACTGCAATCGTAGAACGCACGGTCACCGATGCTTGTTACACTGTTCGAAATCGTGATGCTCGTCAGGCTATCGCACTTGGAAAACGCATAATCACCAATGATCGTCACACCATCCGGTATTGTGATGCTCGTCAGGCTACTGCAATTATAGAAAGCGTATCCGCCGATGCTCGTCACACTGTCCGGGATCGTGATGCTCGTCAGGCTACTGCAATTATAGAAAACGTATCCGCCGATGCTCGTCACACCGTCTGGGATCGTGATGCTTGTCAGGCTACTGCAACCGGAGAACGCAGAACCGCCGATGCTCGTCACACTGTTCGGAATCGTGATACTCGTCAGGCTACTGCAACCGGAGAACGCATAATCGCCGATGCTCGTCACGCTGTTCGGGATCGTGATGCTCGTCAGTTCAGTGCAATAGTAGAACGCATAATCACCAATGATCGTCACACCATCCGGTATTGTGATGCTCGTCAGGCTACTGCAATTATAGAAAGCGTATCCGCCGATGCTCGTCACACTGTCCGGGATCGTGATGCTCGTCAGGCTACTGCAATTATAGAAAACGTATCCGCCGATGCTCGTCACACCGTCTGGGATCGTGATGCTTGTCAGGCTACTGCAACCGGAGAACGCAGAACCGCCGATGCTCGTCACACTGTTCGGAATCGTGATACTCGTCAGGCTACTGCAACCGGAGAACGCATAATCGCCGATGCTCGTCACGCTGTTCGGGATCGTGATGCTCGTCAGGCTATGGCAATCGTAGAACGCCCGCCTACCGATTTTTGTCACATAGTCCGGGATAATATAATTTTTTCTTGTTTTGTCAGTTACACCTGTGATGGTGCATTCCGTTTCCGTATAGTTGAAGGTATACTCATTCGCAACACGCCATCTCGCCTCCAGAATGCGATCTTTGCCAAGATCAGAAATGGTATATTCCCGTGCTTCGGAAATGAATATGCCGTTTTCATACCAACCAACAAATTGATACCCTCTGGCGAGCGTGGCGCGCACCGTAACTGTGCTTCCGCGCTCATAACTTCCGGTGCCGTCCGTTGTTCCTGCTTCCGCGATGTTTTGATTTACGGTAACGGAATATAAAACCAATTTCCACTTTGCCACAATTACCTGATCTTCGGAAATAGTAAATGTATATTGTTCTTTATCCGAAAGCAAGATATCGCCACTGTACCAACCAAGAAAATCATATCGACGGTCATCTGTGGTTGCCGTCAAGGTGATGGTCGTTCCGTAAGGGTATGTCCCGCCGCCGCTGACCGTTCCTGCCGCCTCGATATTCCGTTCTGTCGTAACGGTAAACGGGTGTACTTCCCATTTTGCAAGAATTGTTCGATCGCCTGATACGAAAAAGCTATACCGTTCGTTCTTCGAAAGCAGGATATCTCCCTCATACCATCCAAGGAAATCATACCGGCTGTCAGTTGTTGCCGTCAAGGTTATGGTAGTTCCGTAGGGATATGTTCCTCCGCCGCTAACAGTTCCTGCTTCTTCAATATTCCGGTCTATTGTTATAAGGTGCGGCTTTCCTTCTTGCTTCGGATACAACCACTCCGCTTCGCCCGCATAATTCGCAGGATCAACCGCTTCTCCATTGAACGCGCTATTATCATACCATGTAATGTTGTAATGCTCGTTCTCCGAAACTATGGTTGCCTTTTTACTCCCCTTGAACATCCCCGCCGGAATCGACTTGACACTGCGCGGAATCGTAACCTTTTTCAGATAGGTAAAGTTGCTCCAAATTGCAAAGTACGTTACCTGCTCCGTTCCGTCCTCAAACACGATTTCCGTAATTTTCGGTCTGTTTGCTTCCTCAACCGATTCAAACAGCCCATCCGGAACATATGCCCCTGCCGCAACCGTCAGCTTGATTCCCTCTCCGCCCAGACCGGCACGGCAGAAGGTATAATGGTTGGTTTCGTAATTTTTAACCGTCTTGGAGGCATAGTAAATTTCGTTCAGCTTTTCGCAATGGTAGAAAGCGGAGTTTCCGATGGATGCCACATCTCCCAAAATCTCCAGTTTCTCCAAACCATAGCAGTAACTGAACGCCGAGTTTCCGATCTCCGTTATCCCCTCATGAAGCGAGACCGATTTCAGCGATTCGCAATACTGGAACGTAATATTATTGATTCTGGTCATGTTTTTGGAAAGCTTAACCGACTTCAAGGCTTTCGCATGGCGGAACGCGCCGTTTCCGACAAGGGTAATGCTATCCGGCAGTTCAACGCTTTCAAGCGCGGAACAGCCGTCAAACGCAAACGCGCCAATCTCTTCGATGCCGTCTCCGAACGTAAAACGCACCAGCGATGTGCATTTCTCAAATGCGTACCCTCCGATATTGCCCGGATGATCCCCGATCGTGACCTCCTGCAATGCGGTACAGCCGGAAAATGCCTTTTCGCCGATATCCGCGCTTCCCTCTCCGATTTTGACCGAAAGCAAAGCCGTACATTCCGCAAACGCACTTTCCCCGATATCTCCGATATCCGTTCCGATTGTAACAGTTGAAAGTGAGGTGCATTTGTAGAACGCGCTCTTTCCAATCAGCCCGACATTGTTTCCGATTGTGAGCGTCCGCAGGGATGTGCAATTGATAAATGCCTCGTCCCCGATGTTTCCAACATTGTTTCCGATTGTGACCTTTACAAGCATCGTGCAATCGGAAAATGCGTTTGCGCCAATATCGCCCACGCCGTCCTCAACGGTGACATCGGCAAGCGCACTACAGCCCGCAAACGCCTTTTCCCCGACTTCCTCAATTTTTCCGTGAATCCGAATGCTTGCGAGCGAAGTGCAGCCCGCAAAGGTGGAAGGCTCGATTTTGGTTACGCTTTTCGGGATGATAAATTCCTTCAGCGCCGTGCAGCCCTCGAACGCGGAAGCGCCTATCTTTTCGACGTTTGTGGGAACTGTAATCTTCTGCAACCATGTATTGTTCTTGAACGCGTCCTCTTGGATTCCAATCACACGAAGTCCGTCATAAATGGGCGGAATGATGTATTCCCTTGCGTTTCCGAAATATCCGGTTACCATATAAAAGCTGTCGTTTTCGACCAATTCATAGTTCAAGCCGGACGGAAGCACTTCTTCTACGGTGATTGTACAGGTTGCGGTCTTTCCGTTGTCGGTAAATGCCGTAACGGTTGCAGTGCCTTTGCCGACCGCGGTTACCAAGCCATCCTGAACCATCGCAACCGAGGCGTTCGACGAACGCCAGAACACCCGCTTATCGGTGGCGGTATCGGGCAAAACCGTTGCAGTCAGCGTGGCGGTTTCTCCAACCATCAGGGTCAGCTGCTCCATATCCAACACCACACTTGAAGCCGGGACGACGGTTGCGGTAACTGTTACCGTACAGGTTGCCGATGTCCCGTCGGAAAGAGCAACGGTAATTTCCACTGTTTCCTCCGCAATTGCGGTAACAGTACCGTTTTCAACACTTGCAACGGCAGGGTTCGAGCTGCTCCATGTCAGCGCCGGATCATCCGCACCGACTATGGTCGCAGTCAGCGTGTCCTGCTCTCCAACGGGCAGAGACAGCGAGGTGCGATCCAGCGACACTTTGACCGTGGGGGCAGGCGGATTGTCCGGAGTGGTCGGTTTCTCATCCGTCGGCTTCTCGTTGGAGGAGTCCGACGGACGGGTACTGTCCGAAGACGGAGCACTATCCGACGGCCGGGTACTCTCTGCCGTTTTTGTCCCCGGTTTTGGGGGATTCGGGTTCTCTTTCTTGCCGCAGGACACCGCAGTTCCACAGGCAAGAAGAGCCGCCAAAAGCAACATCAACATTCGGGATGCAAATCGTTTCATAACACAGTTTCCTTTCATATGGTGTATGGTTTTCATCTATCAAAACAGCATAAGCCGCCCAAGCGGTGTGATAAATCACACCGCTTGGGCGGCTTATGGGGGTAACATTGATTCGGTTATGCTATTTTGGGTATCACAACAAAACCTGTCACCAAGGCACAAACAGGTCGGCTGTCTGTCTGTCTGTCTGTCTGTCTGTCTGTCAAGGCATTGTACACGACCTGTCCCCTCCTTGTCAAGCTTTATTTTGTAAACATATTATATCATATCTATTTGAGGCATCACCGCGCAATTCCGACGGTGCGAATCACAACTTGGGTGATGCCTTTATTCTTTGTTCTTTGCTCTGTTCCCTTATGCCGCGCGATGATTGCGGTTTACAAACGGCAGGCGATCCAGCACTTCGATCAGAAGCATTCCGCCCACAATTCCGACAGCGCCCTGCAACAGGTTCGACGGCACGCTCGTCACAGCCGCAGTCACGGCTTTTCCGAGGATTGCCCATGCGTAGAGGAAGTAGCCGCCCACCATAATCAGTTCCGCCGCCAGTGCGCTGATCAGTCGACCCACTCTCGACGGCTGTTTGCCACGCAGTCTGTGTGTCAGGAGCGCCGCGACCAACGCCATCAGTCCTTTGATGACGAACGTTCCCGGAATATAGTGCGGATATCCCGAAATCAGATCCGCCAGAGCCGAACCGACGCCGCCCGCGAACAGACCGTACCACGGTCCGAGAAACCATCCCGCCGTCAGCACGAAGCAGTCGCCGACATTGACGTAACCGCTTGTCACGGGGGTGGGAATCTGAATCACAAGGGTTGCCGCGCAGATCAGCGCGGTAAACATGGCGGTAAGGATCTGCTTTTTCAAAAGTTCTCTTTTCATGGTAAAATGCCTCAGACTTTCAGTTGGAATTTTTTGCCGCAACACGGGCAGCAGACCGTATGCTCCCCCTTGATCCTGGGAAGCCGCAGAATCTTACGGCAGGCGGGACATTTTCGGTAAATGTGGGTTTTCCGATCCCGTATCCGATTTTTCTGTAACATGAACCGGTTGCGGATTCTGCCGAAAAAGCGCAGAAACGCACGGTTTTCCCGCTGTCGCGCGGGAAGATTTCTCGAAAAGCAACGGAAGGTCGACCAGATCAGCAGCGCCGCCTCAATTCCAAGCAGAATCGGACTCCACAGAAAGAGGTTTGCCACCGCAAGGATCAGAATCACCCACACCGTTACGCGATAGAGGGTATCGCTCCCGTTCCTTCCCATCCAGAAGCGATACAATCGCTCTCGGAATTTCATTGTATTACCAACTCCTTTTATTCAGTATCTCAAAAGGAGACGGACACCGCATTCTGACAGTGTCCGTAAACATTGGTCTTATCCACAGGTCCGAAAAAGGGAATCCTTTTCCGTTATGATCCGCCCGATTGCGGGTCGGCTTCGGAAAGCGTGAAGAGGAATTCGCAGTACTTCCCTTCCTCGCTCTCAACCCAGATCTTCTCTCCATGCGCCCGGATGATTGTTTTCGCGATAAACAACCCCAATCCAACGCCCGTTTTATCCAGTCCGCGGCTCTTGTCGCTTTTGTAGAACCGTTCAAACACATACGGCAGATCGGCTTGGGGAATCCCCTGCCCTTCGTTATAGACCGAAACCAGCACCTTGCGGTCACGGTCGGCGCGGATGCAGATCCGCAGAATGCCGCCCTCTTTTGAAAATTTCACCGCATTGTGGCAGATGTTATAAAAGATCTGATAGATTGCGTCGTGGTCGGCAAAAACCATCATCCGATCCCGTTCGCACTCGAATTCGACTTCCAGACGTTTCCCGTCGATCTGCTGTTCAAAGGAGATCAGAATCACCCGCCCCATTTCGCAGATATCAAACGGCGTCGGCGTAAACTTCCGATCCCCCGCCTCGATACGGGAAATGTCCAACAGGGACGACACCAGACGGGACAGTCTGCGCGCCTCGTTGGAGATGATCTCCAGATAGTGATCCTGCTCTTCCTGCGGAATCACGCCGTCCCGGATTTCCTCGATGAAGCCGATGATGGTGGTCATCGGGGTGCGGAGGTCGTGCGAAACGTTTGCGATAAAGGTATTGCGCAGGTTTTCCAGATACTCCAGAGATTCCGCCATTTGGTTGAATGCCGTAGCCAGTTGCGCAACCTCGTCCTTCCCGTGCGCGGGAACGGGCACGCGGACGTCAAAGCTTCCGTTTGCAAACTGTCGGGTTGCCGCGCACATTCCCCGCAGGGGGCTTGTCACGCGGTCGCTGATGAAGTAGACCGCGATCAGAACGGCAAGCAGAACCAACAGCGCCGCCGAAACCACCGTGCGGCTCAGTTCCTCGGTCACAGCGCCGTTTGCAAGATCGTCCGATACAACGGCAACCATTCCGCAGACCCGACCGCTCCCGTCATACAGGAGTTCCGCCCGCATCAGCACCTGTGCGGCGTCCTCTTCCGGGGCAACCGAGCCGAGATAGCTTTTCTTTTTGATAACCGAATTCCGAACCTCTGCGGGGAGACAATCCTCTGCGGGAGTCACCGCGCCGTCCGTTATCCGATACAGCACGTTCCCCGAAAGATCCGCCACAAGAAGGGTCAGATCCGGTTCGGTCACCGTCAGCGCGGAAAGCAATGACGAATCGGTTTCCATGACTTCCGTCAGCCGGGCGGAAAAATCCGCCTCCGCGCAGTCTCCGAGTTCTCCGCGAAGATAAGCGGCGGACTGCCCCGAAACGGTCTCCATCGTTTTCGCGCGGCTCTCGGACAGCGTGTTGTTGACAATGGAGGTCATCACGAACAGAAGCAACGCAAAGCCGATCACGAAGATCAGCATAACGGCGGTGACATACTTTGCGAAAACGTTTTTGAACATCTGTCAGAATCCGATAGCCGTATCAGCTCAGCAACTCAAATTTATACCCGACGCCCCAGACCGTTTTCAGAACCCATTTGTCCGAAACGCCTTCCAACTTTTCCCGCAGGCGCTTGACATGGACGTCAACGGTACGGGAGTCTCCGAGATAGTCAAAGCCCCAGACCTTATCCAGCAACTGATCCCGGGTGAACACGCGGTTGTAATTCGATGCAAGGAAGTAGATCAGCTCCAGTTCCTTCGGCGGAACGTCAACCGATTTGCCCCGAACTTTCAGTTCATATTTCTGCAGGCTGATCTCGAGATTTTCAAACTTGATCACTTCATCGTCGATCTGTCCGGTATGCGCCTGATAGCGTCTGAGCACCGCTTTGACACGCGCAGAGAGTTCCTTCATGTCAAAAGGCTTGGTTACGAAATCATCCGCGCCCAACTCCAGTCCCAGAACCTTATCAAAGACCTCGCCCTTTGCCGTGACCATAATCACGGGCTTGGAGGAAATCTCGCGGATCTCGCGGCAGACCTGCCAACCGTCCTTTTTGGGAAGCATAATGTCGAGAAGTACCAGATCCGGTTCATACATCTTGAAGTAATTCAGCCCCTCCGAACCGTCGGCGGCAAGCTTGACGTCATATCCCTCGTTTTCAAAATACATTTTCAGCAGGTCGCTGATATTGGGATCATCGTCAACGATCAGAATCTTTATATCTGTCATATTACGGAACCTCCGAAATCATAATTTTCCTTTTTTCATTGTACCGCGTCAATGGGGAAACTATGTGACGAAAAGATGAATTTTTTGTTCTTCCTCGTCCCTTTCCCGACAAAAACGCCCGCGACGCGACATTCACCCATCTATTATAGCACATTTCCCCTCAAAAAGCAAATGTTTTTGAAATTTTTTTCGCGGATTTTCATTGCCCCCTTGCCAAAATCGCTTTTTCGTATTATAATATATGGGAATACCGCAATCGGAAAGGATACAGGACTATGAAACTCGGAATCGTGGGACTGCCCAATGTGGGCAAAAGCACGCTTTTCAACGCACTGACCAACGCGGGGGCTGAATCCGCGAACTACCCCTTCTGCACCATTGAGCCGAACGTCGGCGTGGTAACCGTGCCGGACAAACGGTTGGACTATCTGGCGGAGATGCACCACCCCGCAAAGGTGACCCCCGCCGTGATCGAATTCGTTGACATCGCGGGACTGGTCAAAGGCGCTTCCAAGGGCGAGGGGCTTGGAAACCAGTTCCTCGGAAACATCCGCGAGGTGGACGCGATTCTCCATGTCGTCCGTTGCTTTGAGGACGACAACATCATTCACGTGGACGGAAAGATTGACCCGATGCGCGATCTGGAAACCATCAACCTCGAGCTGATCTTCTCGGACATGGAGATTCTGGAGCGCCGCATGGACCGCACGAAAAAGGCAATGCGCGCGGACAAGAAGTATGCCGCCGAACTGGAGGTTCTGGAAAAGATCTATCACGTGCTGGAAGAGGGCAAATGCGCGCGGACGGTGGAACTGACCGAGGACGAGCGCGCTTGTCTTGCCGACACGCCCCTTTTGACCATGAAACCCGTGATTTACGTTGCGAACGTCAGCGAGGACTACGCCGCAACCGAGCCGAACGATCTGGAATCCTATCGGCTTCTCAAAGCATATGCGGAAAGCGAGCATTCGGAGGTTATTCCGATCTGCTGCCAGATCGAAGCCGAAATCGCGGAGTTGGGCGCAGAGGAAAAAGCGATGTTCCTCTCCGACCTCGGCATTGAGGAGAGCGGACTGGATCGCCTGATTAAAGCAAGCTACTCGCTTCTGGGGCTGATCAGCTTTCTGACGGCAGGACCTGACGAATGCCGCGCATGGACCATCCGCAAGGGAACGAAAGCGCCCAAGGCAGCGGGAAAGATTCACTCGGATATCGAGCGCGGCTTCATCCGCGCCGAAGTGTTGGCGTTTGAGGATCTGAAAAAATACGGCTCTATGTCCGCCGCCCGCGACGCAGGCGTGCTTCGCAGTGAGGGCAAGGAATACGTCATGCAGGACGGCGATATCGTCCTGTTCCGGTTCAACGTATAAACTATCAAAACATCCCCGCAGAAACAACCGGACGGTTGCTTCTGCGGGGATGTTGTTTTATTTGGAAAATCAAAACCACCGGTTCAACCGGTGGTTTGCACGGCCCCTATAAGGGGCAAAT
>CAVGEJ010000013.1:0-27237 GCA_963628215.1 Eubacterium sp. CAG:180 | reverse complement strand
CCGTCTTAATATCATCTACTGAAATAACAAGCTGCTCCAAACAATCTTGTATTTCCTTCCATTCGTTGGGGAAAGCCTCATCCAAAATTTCTAAAGCATGACCATAATTTTGAAACTCATATTTTTCAAGCAAGTTTGATCGAATATACTGTGAAATATCATTCATAAAGCAAGTCTCCCCCTTAGCCAATTCGAAGGCAACCATGTTCAGACCTTTTCGGTCTTTTTCAGACAAATCAATTCAAACGCGCTGCCAAGCACGTTCTTTACGGCGGCTGTCAGGCGCACTCTGCTTTCGCGAACCGCAGAATCCTCCGCCGAGAGAATCCGGCAGTTATGGTAGAAGCGGTTGAAGCCCGCCGCCACATCCAGAATGAACCGCGTGATATAACTCGGCTCATAGTCGGCAATCGCCGCCGTTACCCGTTCGCCGTAGCGGCAAAGCGTTTTGATAAGCGCCGCTTCCTCATCGGTCGTGACGGTCACAGGATCTGCCGGAACAGCGCCCGCGCGCTCCAGAACCGAGCAGGCGCGCGCATAGGTGTACTGAACATAAGGTCCGGTGTTGCCGTCGAAGTTCAGCGCTTCGTCCATGACGAAGTTGATATCCTTCATGCGGGTATTCGACAGATAGTAGAACACCACCGCGCCAACGCCGACCGCCTCCGCCGTCGCTTCATCCTCCTGCCTGTCGGGGTTCTTCTCTTTCATAATTCCCTTAACCTTGTCGATGGCAAGGGCGAACAGGTCGCGCAGAAGCACCACGTTTCCGGTACGCGTTGCCAGTTTCTCGCCGTTGAGCGACACCGTTCCGTAAGGCACATGAACCAGTTCGTTATACCACGGATACCCCATCAACTTCACAACCTTGAACCACTGCGCAAAATGCAGGCACTGCTGCGCGCTTGTGACGTAGATCATTTTGTCGAAGTGCAGGGTCTCCTTGCGGTAGACCGCCGCCGCGATGTCGCGCGTGGGATAGAGCGTGGAACCGTCCCGCTTGAGGATCAGGCAAGGCGGCATATTGTATTCGGAAAGGTCGACGATCGACGCGCCGCCGTCCAACTTAAGGAGTCCCTTTTCGCGCAGAATCTCGATCTGCGCGGGCATTTTATCGGTATAAAAACTTTCGCCGCGATAGGAATCGAAGGTAATGCCAAGTTGCTTATAGGTCTTTTCGTACTCCGCAAGGCTGATCTGCACGAACCACCGCCAGAGCGCGAGGTTTTCCTCGTCTCCCGTTTCCAACTTGTGGAATTCGGCTCTCGCCTCGTCCGCAAGCGCCGTGTTCGCGGGAACGCCGTTCTCGGGGTCGCCCTTGATCTCGTTGTTCACACGGACATACAGTTCCACCAGTTTGTCGATGCCGCCTTTTTCGATCATTTCGCGGCTTCCCCAGTGGTGATACGCCGCAATCAGTTTACCGAACTGCGTTCCCCAGTCGCCGAGGTAGTTGATGCCGTAGCATTCGTAACCCGCGAACTCATGCAGTTTGCGCAGGGAATGCCCGATAACCGTAGTTCCGAGATGCCCGATGTGAAAGGGCTTTGCAACGTTCGGCGAGGAATAGTCCAGCACCACCTTTTTGCCGCAACCGAAGGTCTGCGCGCCGTACCGCTCCCCTTTTTCCAGAATTTCAGGGACAACCGTGCCGCCGAGATAGTCGTTTGCGATGCGGATATTCAGATACCCGCCCGCAACCTCGACCGAGCCGATCGTCTCGTCCGTCAGATCCTCCTTCAGCGCAGTTGCGATCTGAATCGGAGAGCGGCGCAACTCGCGGCTGAGTTTGAAACAGGGAAAGGCAAGGTCGCCCATTACGGGGTCGGGCGGATACTCGAGCATTCCCGCGATCTCGCCCGCCGTCAGCGCCGTATCGGGGTTGACCCTCTGCACGCCCGCAAGAATCCGCTCCGCAATTCTCTTTTTGATGGTTTGCATTTCAATACCTCGTCAAATTACAATCACTTTTACTCTCGCCGAAAATAGTACAGAGTTCTTTCACGCTTTTTCTTTGACCATGTAGGCGCAAAGAGAAAAGCACACTTTGCTACGCAAAGCTGCAAAAAGAAAGCGCCGTAAAAGAAGGATTTCGCGCTCTGCGGAGCGCGACGAGGACTCCGCGTCCTCGACCGCGCCGCCTCCCCAAAAAGGCGGGCGAAAACTTTCACTCCATTTTGACAAAAGCCAATCGTTTTGCTTACAGCCTGTATATTATTATACTACTTTTCCCCGCCGTTTGCAAGGGGATTTTTTCATTTTCGGCGGTTTTCGCTCATTTCTTCGCGGTCAGTGGGGCGATTTGCGCACCGACGAACTGCAAAAGCGCCGCGCGATCCAACAAAAGCTGTGCGCCGCGCATGCCCGAACTGACCGTAACGCGGTCATAATTCAGCGCGCTTTCGTCAAACCATGTGGGGAATTTCTTCTTCATTCCGATGGGCGAACAGCCGCCGCGGATATAGCCCGTCAGACCGAGCAGATCCTTGACATGCACCATTTCGATCTTCTTGTTCCCCGTCAGCACCGCCGCAGGGCGCAGGTCGATCTCCTCCGCCACGGGAATGCAGAACACCACAGGACCTGTCTTATCCCCTTTTGCCACCAGCGTTTTGAACATCCGTTCGGGCGGGAAGCCCAACTCCTCGGCAATGTGAACGCCGCTCAGATCGTCCTCGTCCACGCGGTATTCCAGTACCTCATACGGAATTTTTGCGGCATCCAGCATCCGCATCGCATTGGTTTTGGTTTTCATCTGCATCCTGCCTCCGTTCCGTCCGCATCCTTGCCTTCAATCATCTCCCGCGCGGCGTTCCGCTGCGTATCGGTCACGTGAATGCCTCCGAGAATCCGCGCAATCTCTTCCACCCGCGCGTCCCCCGTCAGCCGCGTGACCGCCGTTTCGGCGCGCCCGTCGCGTTCGGTCTTGGTAATCAGGTAATGGCAGTCCGCGAGCGACGCGATCTGCGCCGAATGCGTGACGCACAGCACCTGCGAACCCCTTGCCGTCTCCTTCAGCTTCAGCCCGATCTTGCGGGAGGTCTTGCCCGAAACGCCCGTGTCGATCTCGTCGAAAATCACGGTGGTTGCCCCATCTTGGTCATCCAGTGCCGAGCGCAGCGCCAACATCATGCGGGACAACTCGCCGCCCGAAGCAATCCGCGCCAAGGGCTGAACCGACTCTCCGGGGTTGGTGGCAATCAGGAATTCCACGTCGTCCGCTCCGTTCTCGCCCGGTGCCGCATTGGCAACACGAACCTCCATCCGCACCTTCGGCATATCCAGAAAGCGCAGCGCCTCGGTCACGCGCTCCACCAAGTCATGCGCCGCGCGCACCCGCACCTCATGCAGAGCGTTCGCGTGGATATCGACCTCCCGACGCAGAGCCGCGCAGGTCTTTTCGACCTCCGCGCGGGTCGCGTCCGAGCAGTCCAGCGACTCCAACTGCTCCGCCGCGCGGGCACGGAACGCAAGAATCTCCGCCACGCTCCCGCCGTACTTCCGTTTCAGCTTTGCAATGGCGTCCAACCGTCCCTCGATGCGGTCGATCCGCACGGTCGGGTCTTCGCGGTCGGTATCGGCAAATCCCGCAACCGTCTCGGCAACGTCCACGATCTCGGATTCCGCCGAGGCAAGGCGCTCCGCCAGTTCGTCCGCGCCGTCGATCAGCCCCGAGAGCGACCGCACCGCATTCTCCGCGCGGCGCAACAATCCTGCCGCGTCGGTCTTTTCCCCGCCCGCAAGCAGACGGTAGCAAAGGTCGATCTGCCGTCCGATTTTCTCGAGGTTTGCCAATCGGTCGCGCTCGTGCGTGAGACGGTCTTCCTCGTCGGGGTCGTGCAGTTTCACCGCGTCGATGTCCTCCAACTGATAGCGGAGCATCTCCTGAAGCCGCACCCGCTCGGACTCGTCGCGCGTCAGCGAGGAAAGTTTTTTCTCCGCCTCGCGCCATTTTCCGTAAACCTCGCGGTAAGCCGTCAGTTCGCCGTCCGACCGCGCGAATGCGTCCAACAGTTCGCGGTGCGACGCCTTTTGCAGAAGCCTGTGGCTGTCGGTCTGCCCGTGAATGCTGATGAGGTAGGGCGCGATCTGCTTCTGAATCGCCTGCGTGACGATCTGCCCGTTCAGGCGGGTCTGCGTTCTGCCGTCCGCCGAGAGCCTGCGTTGGAGCATCAGCGAGCGATCCTCCGAGGGAAAGCCCAACTCCGCAAGTCTTTCGCATGCCGCGTCCGACAAATCCTCAAATACCGCGCCGATGACCGCCTGCTCCTGCCCCGCGCGCACAATCTCTTTCGGAACGCGGTTGCCGAGCAGGAGGTTGATGCTGTCGATGATGATGGATTTTCCCGCGCCCGTCTCGCCGGTCAGAACCGACAGACCGCCGTCAAACTCCACGTCAGTTTCGCGGATGACCGCAATGTTTTCAATATGTAGCGATCGCAGCATATCAGATGCCCCGCAAGAGGTCGTGCACCTGCTCCGAGAGCATCCGCGCGCAGTCCTCGTCCTGCGTTACGATCAGAATGGTGTCGTCCCCCGCCACACAGCCGAGAATCTGGTTCGCCTGCATCCGGTCGATGCCCGCCGCAACCGCCGAGGCAAGCCCCGGGTAGGTTTTCAGCACCACCAGATTCTGCGCGTACTGCACATTGATGATCGAATCGATCAGCGCCGCGCTGAAATTGACTGCGGGGGAAGGATCGGCATGCTTGGGAAGCACATAGCGGTAAGTTCCCCTTCCCGTGGTCATTTTGGCGATCTGCAATTCGCGGATATCGCGCGAAATGGTCGCCTGCGTGGCGTTGTAGCCGTTCTCACGCAGACGTTCAATCAGTTCGTCCTGCGTTTCGATCTCATAACGGGAAATCAACTCCAAGAGTTTTTCCTGTCGGTTTCGTTTCATGTCGCTCCCTCCTTATCAGAAATGCGAATCCTGTAACTTTTGGCACAGAACCCGGTAAAAGCCGTTCTTGCGGAAACGCACCAGTTTGGTTTCCGGTTTGGATCGTGTGACGCGAACCGATTGTCCGCGCCCCATTTCAAAGCTGATCTTGCCGTCTACCGTCAGATACAGCTGTTTTTCCCGCACACAGATATTGCGGATCTCGAGCACCGAGCGATCCGAAAAAATCAGCGGTCTTGCCGCAAACGAATGCGGGCAGATCGGGGTCACGCAGAAGCACGGAACGGTCGGGTCTACAATCGCGCCGCCCGCCGACATGGAGTATGCCGTAGAACCGGTCGGGGTTGCGATAATCAGCCCGTCCGCGCGGTAGGTCGTAACCGGCTCGCCGTTCTCGCGCAGTTCTAGATCAATCACCCGCGCCACCGATCCGTTCGACACCACCGCGTCGTTGAGCGCATAGCAGAAAGACTTCAACTCTCCGCCCGTGCCGAGCAGATCCACGCGGAGCATGGAACGCTTCTCGAGCGTATAGTCCCCCGTGAACAGCTTGTGCAGATCGTCCGTCTCCCCCGCCTCCAACTCCGCCATATAGCCGAGTCTGCCGAAATTGATTCCGAGAATCGGCGTGGCGCGCATTGCCGCCCGCCGCGCCGCCTCCAGAATGCTCCCGTCACCGCCGAGCACGATAATGATATCCGCCTCGGCATAGAGCGTGTCGATCGGCAGATAGCGGAATTCGGGACGGCTTCGGCGCGCGCGTATCAGCTTGTCGCGGTTGAAGGCGGCGATCAGAACCGTTCCGCCCTCGCCGATCAGCTTATCCGCCGTGTCGGCAGCCGCCCGCAGCTTTTCGGGGATGTTAAAGTTTGTTACCAACGCAATTTTCAGCATAGCCGTCTCCTTTTGCAGCATTCGCGGTCGCTGCCGCGACCTGTTTGGCTGTCAGCGGCGGGAACGTTTGCCCCACCGTCAGATGCACGAGAAATTCGCGGTTTCCGTCCCCGCCGAGAATCGGCGACGGAATCAGTCCTGCGGCGCAAAGCCCGAGCGCCGAGGCGCACTCCAGAACCCGATCGACGGCAAGCCGATGCGCGCGCGGGTCGCGGACGATTCCGCCCTTCCCGATGTTCGCCCGCCCCACCTCAAACTGCGGTTTGATGAGGCAGACCGCGTCGCCGACCGATTCCAACAGCGTGGGAAAGCGCGGCAGAATCAGCGTGGCGGAAATGAAGGACACATCCATTACAATCAGCCGCACCCTGCCGCCGATTGCTTCCGCCGTCAGATCCCGCGCGTTGCAATGCTCGCGGGACTGTACGCGCGGGTCGCCCCGGAGCGCTTCCGCCAACTGCCCCGCGCCGGAATCCACCGCCACAACCTCTGCGGCGCCGTGGCGAAGCAGGCAGTCGGTAAACCCGCCCGTGGAAGCGCCGATGTCAAGCGCCCGCCAACCGGAGGGATTCAGACCGAACGCGGCGAGCGCCGCTTCCAGTTTGTTTCCGCCGCGGCTGACAAACCGCTCGGGACCGGACACCGTAACGGTGTGCGCGCCCTCTCCGATTTCCTCCGCCGCGCGCCGCAGGAGCTTGCCGTCAAGCGTCACAAGCCCCTCCAAAATCAGGCGCTTTGCCTGCTCCCGGCTCGGCGCATAGCCGCCCGTCGCAAGAAATACATCCGCCCGCATCCCGTCAACCTTGAAAAACCGGGATCAGATGAACGAGCAGTGCCACCGCCACCCCGAGAATCGCGCCGCAGGCAACCTGCAGGGGCGTATGTCCGATCAGTTCGCGGAAGTGGTCGGGCAGCTGCTTTTTATCTTTTTCGGTAAAGACCCGTCCCAGAAGTGTGTTCAGCGCCTGCGACTGCTTGCCGGTCTCCCGCCGCACGCCGACCGCGTCGGTAATCACCACAATGCACAGCAGGGCGCTGATGGCAAATCCGGGCGAGCCAAAACCGTCCTTCACGGCAAACGCCGTGCAGAGCGCGCAGACCGACGCCGTGTGCGAGGACGGCATTCCGCCCGTCCCGAACAGCATGGCGTGAACCGAGAACTTCCGCTGACGGAAAACGCCCGTAAAAATTTTGATGATCTGCGCCGAGAACCAAGCCACAATCGCGCTGATAACCCAGTAATTCGTAAAAAGATCTTTCATTGCCTGTCCCATTATTTCTCCCTTTTCAAAAGCCACTCCGCCAAAGAGATCAGAATCTCCGAGGACGGATACAGACGGATCGCACGGCACGCGTCGGCGGTCAGGCGCTCGGCATAAAGCCACGCTTCCTCCTCGGTGCAGAACGACAGAAATGTGTTTTTGTGATGTTCCTCGTCCACATGAACGCGCTTGCCGAGGGTCGCCTCGTCTCCGCGGCGATCCAGAAGATCATCCACAATCTGAAACACCAACCCGATGTTTTCCGCGTAATGCACAACCCGCTCCATTGCAGGATCGTCCGTCCGCACCCCCGCCGCCAGAGCGCCCATGACCGAAGCGGCGCTGATGAGCGCGCCGGTTTTGAGCGATTGCAGGCGGAACACCTCGTCCTGCGACAGCTTGCGTTTCTCGCCCTCGATGTCCATAATCTGACCGCCGATCATGCCGTAGCGACCCGCGCACCCCGCAAGGTACGCCACCGCCATGGCAGAGGTCTCCGCGCCCGCCGCCGTGTTGGTCGCCGCCGCCTCGAACGCGCCCGTGAGAAGCGCGTCTCCCGCAAGCACCGCAACGCCATCGCCGAACACCTTGTGGTTGGTCGGCTTGCCGCGCCGCAGATCGTCGTTGTCCATACAGGGCAGATCGTCGTGAATCAGCGAATAGGTGTGCACCATTTCAACGGCGCAGGCAAACGGCAGAGCCACCGCTTCCTCTCCGCCGAACAGACGGCAGAATTCCAGTGTCAGCGTGGGACGGATGCGTTTACCGCCCGCAAACAGACTGTAGCGCTCCGCATCCAGCAGAACCTGCAGATCGGGATCGTCGGTATAGTATTCGCGCAGGGCGTTTTCGGTCAGCGTTGCGTTGCGGTGCAGCAGCAGTTCCAGAGCCTCGTTCGTCATGCCTTCTCCCCCGTTTCGCCCGCAGGCGCAAAATCGGTCAGCACCATGTTGCCGTCCGGTTGCATCTGCAGCATTTTCACGGTCTGCGCCGCCTCGTCCAAGCGCTTGGTACAGTCGCGAACCAACTCCACGCCCTCGCGGTAGAGTTTCAGCGATTCGTCCAGATCCGCCTCGCCCGCGTCAAGCGTTGCCACAATTTCCTCGATCCGCGCCATGCGATCCTCAAATTTCATCTGCCCGGTTTGTCCGGTTTGTCCCGTTTGTTTCGGTTGCTTTGTTGCCATTGTTTTCTTCCTTTCCGTTCTCCGCCTCGACCCGCGCCGCAAGCGTTCCGTCCGAAAGACGGATTTGCAAAAGGTCGCCGACCTGCACGTCGTCTGCCCGCGCCACGGTTCGCCCGTCCTTCGTCACCACCGCATAGCCGCGCGCCAACACGGTCAGCGGGTTGCGCGCCTCAAGTGCCGCGCAGGCGTGCGCGAGATCCCCGCGCTTTCGCTCCAATCCGCGCGACAGCGCGCGATCCAACCGTTCCGCCCGCTCGTCCAACCGTTGGCGGAGCGGGTCGAGAAGCGCCTCGGGTCGCCCGAGCGCTCTTGACGAAGCAAACCGCTTCAGCATCCCGCGCTCGTATTCGATCCGCTCTTCCTCGCGGCGCGTCATCCGCGCCGCGAGATGTCCGAGCGTTTTTTTCAGTTCCCTGCGGTCGGGAACAGCCATTTCCGCCGCCCCGGACGGGGTTGGCGCGCGGCGATCCGCCACGAAGTCGCAAATGGTGAAATCGCTCTCGTGCCCGACCGCCGAAATCACGGGAACGCGGCTGTCGGCAACCGTGCGCGCCAACATCTCGTCGTTGAACGCCCACAGATCCTCTGCCGATCCACCGCCCCGCCCGATGATAATCACGTCGGCAAGGTCGTAGGTATTGAAAAAGAGAATCCCCATTGCCAGCTGTTCGGCTGCTCCGTCCCCCTGCACCTGCGCGGGGTAAAGAATCATCTCGGCGCAAGGAAAGCGCTGACCGAGGATTCTGCGGATGTCCTGCACCGCCGCGCCGGTTGGCGAGGTAATCACCCCCACGCGCTCGGGCATGGCGGGAAGCGGCTTTTTGCGCGCTTCGTCAAACAGCCCCTCGGCGTCAAGCTTCCGTTTCAGCTGCTCAAACTGCAGGGCAAGACTGCCCGCGCCGTCGGGAATCAGCTCGTCCGCATAAATCTGATACTGTCCGCCTGCGGAATAAACGGTGACCCGACCGCCCACGATAACCCGCATTCCGTCGGTCGGTCTGAACGGAACGGCAGAGAAACGGGAACGGAACATCACGCCCCGCAGCTGCGCGTCCGCGTCCTTGAGCGTAAAATAGAAATGCCCCGAGCGCGGAACGGTACAGTTCGACAGTTCCCCGCGCACGAACACATTGGCAAGAATCGGGTCGCCGTCCATCTGCATCCGCAGGTATTCGTTCAGTTGCGCAACCGACAGCGGTTCTTTTGCGCTCATTGCCATGCGCCTGTTCCTCCGATTCCGCTCCGCCGCGTCAGCAACGCCACGCCTGCGGCATTGTCCGCCGAGAATTCCGGCGCGGCAAAATAAGTCTCCGCCCGTTTCGCAAGCACCGACTGCAGATAGCGGTTGCTCATCACGCCGCCCGCATAAACAATCGGAATGCCCGGGTACTTCTCATCCAGTGCGGCGGTCAGTCCCTCCAGTGTTTTCGCGCAGAAACGCAGGACATACGCCGAAACGCAGGCGCGGTCTCCCGTTTCCTCCCACAGTTTCCGCGCCTGATTTTCCAGTCCCGAAAAGTGGCACCATCCGTCCGCCTTTACACACACACGCGGGGTGGGAACGCGACCTTCATAGGTGGCGGCTGTGGCTTCCAACTCTTTTCCGCAGGGGAAGCCCATGCCCATCATTACGCCCGCACGGTCGATCGCCTGCCCCGCATGCAGATCGCGCGAACCGCCCACAATCTCTACGTCAAAACCGTCCGCGCGCGGGCGAACCAACAGAACCTCGGTCGTTCCGCCCGAGACATGGAACGCCGCAAAGCGTTCCGCCGTCAGCAGGCTCTCCGCGCCAGCCGAGTGGAGCGCCGCCATGATATGCCCCTCCTGATGGGCAAACCGCAGAACAGGCGCGTCAATCGCCGCCGCAAACGCTTCCGCCGCCATGATGCCCGAAAGAAAGCACGGCATATAAGAATCTTCGGCGCGGCGGGGACTGACCGAACAGCCAACCGCCCGCACAACGCGCCCCCGCACCGTCTCCCGCATCTGCCCCAACAGATCTGGCAGGTTGCGGACATGGAAGAACACCGCGTCGCTCTGCCGCAGTCCCCGCTCCCCCTCGCGCACGGGCAACAGAGTCCGCGCGTTCAGAAGCACTTCGCCGTCCGCGTTGCAGACCGCCGCCGAGGTGGTGTAGTTACTGGTATCGAATCCGACAAAGAGCGGTTCGCTCATTCCGCCGCGCCCTCTCCGTTTCCGTCCGGCGCGGCAGTCCCGGCGGGCTCTGCAGCCTCGGTTTTCCCGGCTTCCAGTTCGTTCTTCACGCCGTTGAGCACGCCGTTGACAAACGCCTTCGCTTTCGGGTCGTCAAACTTCTTGTCCAACTCAATCGCTTCGTTGAGCGCCACCACAACGGGAACGTCATGTCCCCACTTCATTTCGTAAACGCAAAGGCGCAGAATGTTCCGCGATACGGGCGCGATGCGGTCGGTTCTCCAACCGTTTGCGTGACGGGCAATGATCTCGTCCAACTCCTCCCGCTTCTCCCGCACGCCGAAATAGGTTTCGCGGATGTAACGGTCGTCCTCGAAGTCGCGATCCTCCATCGCGAAGCGGTAAATCTCTTCGGGAGACATCTCTCCATGGAATTCGGTCTCAAACAGGAGGCGGAAAACCTCCTCGCGTGCGTCACGCCGTTTTATTGCTGCCATTTGGAATGATCCTTTCCTTGCGGATACCGCGCTCTCAGCCACAGTACCCCAGTATAGTATACCTTATATTATACAGCAAAAAATAGAAAAGTCAACAGCAAAAATGCATAAAAATCATTTTTTATGCAAGTTTTTCGTTTTGCGGCTCGGCTTTTGTAAATTTTTTGCCAAACCACTTGCAAAGTCACCGAATGTATAGTATCATGATAGGGTGGGAATCTTATTTTTGGGGAGTCGACCGATATGAAACAACTCATCAAACGACTTTTTTCGGGAACCTGCCTGTGGTTCACCCTGCTTGCCGTTGGGCTGATGCTCATTCGGCTGATTGCCGAGGGAAGCGGCGACGGAATCATTGAAATTCCCCGCTTTCTCCTGCTCCTGCCCTGCGGGCTGTTCCTCGCGGCGGCGGGGACGATCTACCGACACACCGCTCTGGCAGGTTGGGCGCGACTCCTGCTTCATTATCTGTTCTGTATGCTCGCGTTTTTCCTTTTCCTGTGGCTTCCCGCAGGCGGGCGCACGGCGGTGAAGAATCTGCTTGCAATCGTATTCTTCACGCTGATCTACGCCGCAGTCTTTGCGGTTGTCCTGCTGACGCGCAAACGCGTTCGCGGCATTCGGGAGGAGGACTGACGCGCCATCGGTGGCGCTATGAAAAAACTCTGTGTAACTGCCCTTTTGCTCGGGCTTTTCGTCCTGCTTTTTCCGCTCCCGCTCCGCGCGGAATCGTATAACCCCATCGCGCACATGACCTTTTTCGGGGAGTCGACCACCACCCATCTCGCCCTGCGCGGCGGGATCGACCCGATTCGGGTCTGGTCAAACGCTTCGGGCACGATGCGGTTGGATTCGGGCATTCTATCGCGCACGCTGACCGACCATGCAACCGGAAAAAGCGCAACGCCTGCGGAAATGGCGGCGGCTTACAGACCCGAAATTCTGGTTCTGTCGTTCGGGCTCAACGGCATTCTGTCAACCTCCGAGCGCCCCGAGCCGTTTTTCCGCGCCTACCGCAAGCTGATTGACGGAGTTCGCGCGGTCTCGCCCGAAACGCGCATCGTCATCCAGTCGGTTGCTCCGGTTGCCGAAGCGGCGCGTCAGAACGACTGGAAGTTTTCGGTCTCGCCCACGGAGATCAACCGCCGCCTGACCGAACTGAACAGCCGCCTGCGCGACTTCTGCGCCTCCGACCCCACCCTGACCTATGCCGACACCGCCGCGGCGCTGACCGATTCCGCAGGATTCCTGCGCGCCGAATTTACAACCGACGGCATCCACCTGACCGCTTCGGCATACGCGGCGCTTCTCGGCGCTCTGCGGCAAGCCGTAAACGCATAAAAACCAAAAGAACGGGTACACTGACCGTACAGTGTACCCGTTTTTTTCGGAGGTTTTTATGAAACGATTTCTGCTGTTTTTCTCGGCGCTTTCCCTCCTGTCTTTCGCGGGATGCGGGAAGCCGACGCCGCGCAATTATCTGAACGACCTGTCCGCCGCCGAACTTGCGGATCTCGCGGACGACGCCCTTTCGGAGGACTTCCGCACCGCCGACGCCGACTATCTGACCGATTACGTCACGCTCCCGCAGGCGGGCTATTCGATCTCGGTTCGACTTGCCACAGGCGGCGACCGCATTGACGAATACGGCATTCTGCATTCGGACATCGGCACAGAGGAAGCCGCCCGCCTCCTGCGCGACTATCTCGCCCGCTCCTACGAGCAGAACCGCACCTTTTACGATTCCTATATCCCAACCGAGACCCCGAAACTGCGCGACGCGGAGGTTCGCGTTTACGGCGACTACGTGGTCTACGCCATCCTCTCCCCCGAGGAGAAAACTACGTTCTTCAACCGCGTGGAGGCATGCCTGAGGGAATCCTGAAACGGATTGCGCAAAAGCGTCCTTGCGCAACGTCAGCAAGTACGCAAACTCGCCTGTCAATCTTTCAAAAAATGCAGATTGGGGAGTAAAACAGCCGTTTCCTCTTTGTCATTTTCACCTTTCCATGCGACAACAAACCGCACATCCCCGCCGCACGGACGGTATCCTTTTGCCAACAGCTTTTCAAGTTCCGACATACGCGCCTTTGACAGCTTTGCAACTTTTACGGTACGCCCGTCAAATTCCGCATACAAAAACCCGTCTTTTACGGACAATGGCATCCCGCTGTGTAACCTGAAGATAACTTCTTTTTTATCCTTAAAGAAATCAAGAACAACATCCTTATGCGTCAACTGCAACGTAAGTTCTCTCGGTTCCGGATACTGTTCTTCATCCACAATCTGATCGACGCCGCTGATCTGATATGTATCAAATATGCCGTTGTTGCAATGAATAAACAGATTGTCTTTCGCTCTCGTCATACCGACATACAGCTTTCGCCGCTCGGAATCGTCACGCAATACAGTGTGATTCAGAAGAAGCCAAACGCTGTCAAACTCTCTGCCCTTGGATTTGTGAATGGTGGAAACAAAAACCGTCTCACGGTCATCCGTATAAAAATCTTCGAACTGAGACTCTTTTATGAATTCCTCCAGATCTGTTCGGTATTTGCTGTAGGTATTGACCTTTTCAAATTCCGAAATCATATTCAAAAGGTTTTCAAGGCATGTACTGTCCGAATAAACCCGCGCAAGTTCTTCTTTTGCCTTGTTCCACAAGTCATTTCCAATCACAGGTGTTTTCAAGTCCCTGTCGATACAGCGCAGGAAAAATCGCACTTCGGCAAGATTGTAAAGCCGGAATCCATCAAGAGATTGAATCAGTTTGGCTCGGACGCCTTTTTTCAGGAGAAGTCCCAGAACGCGCAAAGCCTCTTCATTCGTCCCTGTCAATACACAGGCTTTTCCACTGTGATATAGTTCCGTAATCTGTCCGGCAATTGCCTCTTCCATATTGTCGGAGGTATGTCTTATGATCTGCACCGTTCCGTTTTCGGTTCTTACCGCTTCAATCGGATGTTTCTTCATCCGGTGCGTAATGCACTCGGCAAACCGATTGGCAAGTGCCACGATATTGGCTTTGCTTCGGTAATTCTCAACAAGTTCGTGCCGTGCAGCCCCGTATTCGTCAATCAGGCTTTGCATATAAGCAGAATCCGAACCTCTGAATTCATAAATGTTTTGATCGTCATCCCCTACCGCAATGACCCGCATATCATCATTGTTCTGCATCAGGGCACTGATCAGAGCAAATTCATTTGCATCCATATCCTGCGCTTCATCAATGACAAGAACGCTTTTTGTAATCTTTCCTTGCTCCACCTCGCCGTTTGCAATCATTTGAGCGGCATCGCGTACTACATTTTCCACGCCGTCAAGACTTCCGATCTTCCCAAGTAAATCAAAACAGTAAGAATGAAAAGTTTTGATCTCAACGAAATTTGCGGCATTTCCGATCAGAGCCATCAGACGCTTTTTGAACTCAGTCGCCGCCGCACGGGAGAACGTCACCATCAAAAGCTGCTCATGCTTGACATCCTCCAAAAGGAGCAACGACGCCAACTTATGCACAAGTACCCGCGTTTTTCCGCTGCCAGGACCTGCCGCAACCACGATATAACGGGAATCGGAGTCGTTGATGATTTCCGCCTGCCCATCGGAAAGTTCGCCGAAAAGCTGATGATACTTCTCGGGCGTAATATTCCGATTGATTTCTTTTGCGCGTTCTCCTTTGAAATATTTCGCAATGAAACGCCTGAAATCCATCCCGAAATAGTCATGCACAAATTGCAAAGCGGCATTATAATCCCTGACCATTAAATTTGCATATTCGCCGACGATATGAATCTGCTGTATTTTTTGCTTGTAATATTCGCTGAGGGATCTGTAATCCTCTGCCTTATAACGGATTTTGTTATCAAGAATCAGGCGCTTGACCTCCATACCGTTATAAAGCACCAAAAATCCGCCTTCCAGTTTCATCGAGCCGATTTTCGAAAGATAAAGCAATGCGTCTTCCACATCTGCAAGGCTCGTTTTTGTCGTACAGAAATCCATTCTCGGTGTTTCGGTATATTTGCGGAACAGATCCACAAGTGAAAACTGAACCGGCGTCTCCTCTTTTCCCGCTTCCGCGGTTTGCGCAATATCGTAAAGGTAGGAAACAAGGAAGCGGCAAATATCAATTCTGCGATGAAACTTATCAAGCAACCTCGGTATTTCCATCGTTGGCGCAATCAGCGCGTGTTGATTCGGTTCAGATGAATCATTATCCGGATCGGCGTCTTTGCTTCCCTTGGATATGTAGCCTTTTATCGTCAGGTAATAGAGCAATGTTCGAATGTTTTTGACCGATGAACCTGTAATACCTGCCGCAAGAGCCGCTTCGTTCAATTCTTTCAGGGAATAATCCGCGCCCTGCTCCGCCATTCGGTTCAGAAGGAATTCCTCCAGTTTTGCAAACCGATTCAAAATCTGCGCGGAACGGTTTTCCGTATCCGATTTCAGAATGTATGCCGACATATCCATGGTATCGGCAAGAATCCCTTCCTGCCGCATCAGGTTAATTGAGGTAATCACATCCTCCTTCGGAATACCGAGCATATCCGCAAGATAATCCACCCGCGATTCCGCGTCATCATTTCCGGCAGCCGCAATACTTCTGTCGGATATCAGCGATTTGATAATCCGTTTGGCATTTTCCTTTTGCTTTTCCCCAAAAGCCGGTGAGCGCTCGATTTTGAAGGAGGCTTCCGTCATATCCTTTGCAAGAATGCTCGTGGCATACACATGAGGGACATTTCTGCCGCGCTTCACATAACCGGCATTCTCCAGAGCGGAAACAGCTATCCTGACGCGCGTTTCGATATCGTATACCGAGTCATCCCATCCCGCCTGTCTTGCAATTTCAAGCGCGGAACAACAGACCCAAGGTTTCTCTCTGGTCATATCCTTGAGTGCCTTCCATACCTGCTGTATTTCGCCGATACTGAGTTTTGTCTGGTTCAACAGCATAAAATGCTTATCCAGATCATTGTCATTGAACAGAACATAGCATTCGGCAAACAAGTTCGGGTCACGTCCTGCCCGCCCCGCCTCCTGCACATAATTTTCAAGCGAATCGGAAATATCGTAGTGTATGACCAGTTTGACGTCTTTTTTGTCAACTCCCATCCCGAAAGCAGATGTTGCGACAATAATTTTCACCTGATTGCCAATAAAGGCTTCCTGATTTGCTATTTTCTCATTCGGATCCATTTTCCCGTTGAACGGTCTTGCCGGAAAGCCGTCGCTCGTCAGTTTTTCCGCAAGCTGAACCGTGCGTCTCGTGCGGGAAACGTATACGATCGTCGGGCAGTTTTTCTGCTCGATCAAAGAACGGAGCGCGTTGTATTTTTCCTCATCCGTTTCTTTAAAAAGTACGGTATAATGCAGGTTTTCCCGATCCGCGGTCGAGGTAAACAGGTCAAGCGACAGATTCAGCTTTGCGCGGAAATAATCGCAAATATCGGTTATGACCTTTTGTTTTGCCGTGGCGGTGAAACAGGATACGGGAATCGGATGCTTCAGTTGTTTTTTCTTCTGATATTCCCGAATAAAATCTCCGATATAAAGATAATCCACACGGAAATCCTGTCCCCATGCCGAAAAGCAATGCGCCTCGTCGATTACAAACCGAACCACATTGCGGGAAAGCAATAATTTTTCAATCGTGCGGGAGCGGAGTTGTTCAGGCGATATATATAAAAGTGTGGCAAGCCCGCTTGCAACACGTTCGAGAGCCTCGGCGCGCTCGATCGGACTGAGCATTCCGTTTACCGTTACTGCGTCGACAAGACCTTTTTCGTTCAGGTTGTCCACCTGATCCTTCATCAAGGACTGAAGCGGAGAGATCACAACGATAAGTCCGTGTGCACATTCACCCGCCATCAATGCGGGTAACTGGAACGTGACGGACTTTCCTCCACCGGTCGGAAAAACGGCAAGCAAAGATTTTCCGTCAACCGCCGCCTGTGCCGCCAACTCCTGTAACGGCTCTCCCGCATAGGTGCGGAATTGATCGTATCCGAAAAACTGCTTGAGTTTTCTGTGGATATTCAACCGATCCCTGCAATACGCACATCCGTCCTTACACGGCGTATTGCACAGATATTTCACTACATTATCTATCTTTGGGAAATTTTTCGTCAGCCATGGCGGCGTTACAGAATGATAATCTGCGGCTCCGATCAGCGCAAGCGCATATGCAAGTTCAACCGGGTAATGCCGGATCATCAGTTCTACATCGGCATTTGCGCAGATTTTTCCGTCATACGCTTCCCGAATCAGCTTTGGAACATTGAAGCGATACGGAACAAATCTGACATAATCAAAGAAGCCCTTGAATTCCGGTTGTCCATATAAGAGGCAACAGTATATCTGCTTCAGCTTCGCCGAAAGCGATTGAAATGCGTTCACTTCATCGGCTAAGAGCAGCATCGCCTTTTCCGCGTCATTCAGCGGATTGTTGAGTTGCTCTACCTGCAGTTTATCATCCTTGAGCAACCTGTGATAAGGTCTGCAAGGAAAAAGAAGCGGAGACAGATACAGCGTATCCACAGGTTCTCCGCGGAGCGGCTTTTCAAAATACGGAGTCAGATACACAAGATCATGATGAACGATATTATGCCCGCAGACAAAATCCGCGTCGGATATAAAGGCATAGAAATCCCGCACAGACGGCGCATGGAAAGACAGGCGATTCTGTTTGATCGCCCCCAGATCTTTGATCTTCTTATCCTCAATTCCGATTTCACTGTCAATATATACGATAGATTTTGTCATGGCAACTCCTTTCAGTCGGCTATTATTGCTTCTAAGTTGTCAATAATAAAATGCTGTGCATTTTCGGTGTAAAACGTTGCGAGGAATTTGCCGTGCGGGCTGTCGCGCTCCTCCTGATATATCCCGATCCCCTTGCCTGCCTCGGTAACGATTCTTTTGTTTTTCCCGAAGCGGTCCGTTCTTTCTTCCAGAAAGCCGTTGTGAAGCAGCCAACCCGTAATCCTTGCCACAGGCAGTCTTCTTGTGTTCTCATCGGCATTCAACGCGTTGATCCGGTTTACAATCCCGGACACAAAAACAGGTTCGGTTGAATATTCAAACTTTTCGAGTTTCTCCGCTGTAATTGAAAATTCGGATTTTTTGGTTCGCGGGACAATGTTCCGCTCCCCCTTCAGCACTTTTTCCAGAACGCCCGAGACATAAAACAAGCAACGCGATATCCTGACATTGTTTACAAGGTCTCCCTCGGCAACAGGCTCGCCCGTTAGCGGATTCATCCCGTTTGCAAGACTGTCGATATAGTCCTTCGCGTGCTTGAGAATTTCCTTTTCCGTCACGATGATCCTCCTTTATCGTTTCCGATATCAAATTGAGTCGATTTTCCGTTTTATACAAAAGCTAACTTATACAATTACATTATACATGATTTTCCGCTCAATTGCAAGCATAAAACAAAACAAATTCAAAAAGCTTTGATTTTGTACTCAAATATCTCTATAAAGCAACACAAAAAAGCATCGGCGGGCAAAGGAACATCGCATTCCCTGCCCGCCGATGATTTTTATTGTTTTCCGTCCCCCGTTCTTGCCGCTCTGCCTGCCCAGACGGCATTCGCAAGCATCCAAAGGCACAGCGCCGCATTGCCCGAGCCCTGGCTGAGGACAAAATCCCATGTGGAGACCTCTGCGCCGAGCGCCTGTCGGATATCGGGAATCAGGACAAACACGATCTGAAAAACGATCATGTGGGTCACGAACATCCATCGCGGAAGCACGGTTTTCTTTGTCAGCACCGCAAAAGCGCTTGTGAGGATCAGCAGAACCATGCCTGCATAGGCGATGAGCATTGCGGGCATCAGGCGTTCATACTGCGCCTGTATCAGCGCCACGGTCTCATCCCGCCCGAGAAGCGGGGCGAGCGTTGTCGTCCAGTCGGCAAGACTGCCGATCCACAGGTGCAGTGCCCCTGCCGTTGCAATGTAGATGACACCGCCTACAAGGAGCGCAAGACGGGTCTTGCGGTACTGCGATCGGATCTGCCGATAGGACGCGCGCACGGTGAAAAAGCCGAGGCCATGCCGCAAAGTCCCGTTGCAAGCAACAGCGGCAACCGCCACCGCTCCCACGATCCATTCAGGTACGCCTCCCGGACGAACAGTCCGCTGTCGTTGGGACTTGCCGGGATCACACTCAGGCAAAGATCCCCGATAAGCATCAAAAACGCGCCGAGCGCGCCAAGCAAGGCATCCCTTTTGTATTGCTTCCGTTCCGTTGGATTCATATTTCTGCTCCCTCCTTTGATTTGACTGTTGGTTAGCTTTCGCTAACCGATATGCTTTCTAAAAGCTGTCCTGCGACAGCTTTTGCTTTTTCGGTCTTATTATAACATAGTTGGAAAGATTTTTCAATAGCAAAACGAAAAAATCATCCATCCGCCGCTCCCCTTTATTGTCCTTTGGAAATAAGAACCGATCTTTCTGCTTTCTTTTCTTGATAAACCTGCGAGGTCCGAATCATCGGAATCCAGCGGTCAGTAATCAAGTTCTTTAGCTTTTCACGTTTTTTACCCGAGGCATCTAAGTAAATGGCAGCGATCAAAGCCTCTACACAAGTGGCAATATATTTATGAGGATTCTTATTGGATTCCGGGGAAGAACGATATTCATAATTCTGCGGAAGGTGATTGCTTCCGCTCGGGTCGTTTTCGCCGGTATCGTATTGCAGGAAATCAAGAATTTTGTAATGCCGCGCAATCACTTCGACCAACATCATATCGGATTCCAACAGAGATTTTTCTTCGGTCGGCTGAGAGACCTCCTTCCAGAGGTGCTCGATCAATACCAATTTCAGAATAGCGTCACCAAAGGTTGCCATATCAAAATTGGTCTTAAGCAGAGTATGTAGCTCTTCAAATTGCGGATTTCCCTTTTTGATCCCTCTGCTACGATAGGCATTGAATGAACTATCGGTCAATGCCTGCTTGACCAACTCATTAGTATCGCGTTTTTCCAGATATTCTTCAAAAATATCCATATTGATTTCCTCCTTTTTTGAAATTCCGTATCAACAAGTCCCCCATGTTCCGTCATCCCCTTTTTCCCGTTCTTTTCCCTGATGTAATTATCATTATAACACAGATTTCCGCCTCTGTCAACACAGGGCTTCGATCTTTGAAAGCGGTGGAAGCAGAAACATACCGTCGGCAATTTGCCGACGGTATGTTTCTGTGCGTTTCGATTTATTCCTTTTGCGCCCTGCTCTGCATGGCGAGCAATCCCCCGAACATCAAAAGATTCCCAACAGCAATCCATGCGCAACCAACGGCGTTGACCCACGGGCGGTTTCCGAATGCCTGCAACAGCATTGCCGCCGCCATTCCGACCGGCATGGAAAAGACCCAACACCACCTTGGATAAGGGGTCAGTCCCTTTGCAAACGCCATGATCTGCGTAACGGACAGCACGAGGAAGAAGATCCAGAACAGGAGGAATGCCGGCAGGAGGAAATATGCCGCGTATCGGAGCACAAGTTCGTTGGCAAGTCCGTGCTTGGTGAGAAAAACCGTTGCGCAGACGGGCACATGGAAACCGCACCCGCAGAACATCAGATAGCCGAGGATGCCGGAGCGGTAGGAATGCGCGTATTTGGGCGAGCGCGACGCAATCAGGCGGTAGATGCCGAAGCAGGAAAGCCCCTCCAGTGCAGTGCCGAACAGCCCGAGCAATGCTGCGGCGAAAATCCCGCTGTCGGAAGTTCCGGTGTACGCCGAGAGCATCCGCTCAAGCCCTGTCAGCGTTTCGTCCTCCGTGCCCCAACCGAGAATCAGATCCCCCGCCAGATGCAGGAGCGACGCGAACAGCCCGATGGCAAGCAGTTTGCGGATGCGTTTCCAATCAAGCCCGGCTGAAATGCCGATGTCATTAAAACGATTCATTGTGATTACAGTCTCCTTTCTGTCTGTGCTTCGGAAGCGGGATATCTGATGAGGTCATAGAGCACACCGCTGTCGCCGAAGCGGCGTGTTCCGGCAAGTTCCATTCCGAGATGAATGTATTTTCGGCATTTGGATTCGGCGTCGGTATCGAGAATCACGGGAATGCCGAGCCGATCGCCCTCGGCGAACGCCATCTCCATGATTTTTCGCATATACCCCTGCCCCTGATACGATTCCAGAACGCAGACCAGACCGACGTAAAGGTACGGTTGCTTTTCCCGCCTGAGCCGTTTTTCAAGTCCCTCGCCGCCCTTCGACATGATCCGCGCAAAGCGGAACAGCGCCCGGGGTCGCATAGAGCCGAGCAAAGCCTTTGCCAACGAAAGCCCTGCGCGCAGACCGACCTTCTGCTTCGGATATTGATAGGCAAGATACCCCTCGCCCCGCTCGCTTGTGCTATAGAGCATCCCGCTCCGCAGAGCCTGCGGACATAGCCGCGAATAAACGCCGCGGCGGCTTCCCGATTCGGGAAGGCGTCGATCAGACCGTGCTCCCCGCCGTAATCATAATAACCGAAGGCATGCCCGATATCCGCGACGGCCTGCTCACTCAGCGTTGTAACCTTCATGTGCTTCGTCCTTTCCCTGCTGTCCGGCGCTCAAAAAGGGCAATTCCGGCAGTCTGCCGGTCACTGCCGCCGTGCGGAGCATTTCCGCAAAACCCTGCGGGTCGCGGATCTGATACTGCATATGATTGTGCCCCTCGAAAATCGGGTAATTCCCCTTCGGGTAGGCTTTCATGACCGCCGCCCGATACTTCAGATGCTCTTCCGCACTGCCGAATGCAAAGAACGTTCTTTCCTGCAGTTCTTCCGAGAGCGGCGGGAACGGCTTGTTCTCCAGACTGTCCGCCATCTGACGGCGCAGATTCCCGTACCGCAACGCCTTTCCTGCGGCAATGAAATACGGCTTGATCGAATCGTCGTCGCACCACAGAATCTTCTTCAGCGTTTTGCCGTGCGACCGATACAGACTCCTGATGGCAACATACAGGAACGGAACCATCACGCGGCGGGTCCCGCGCCCGATCTGCGCAAACTGCCCGCCGTCAAAATAGACATGGTCAACGGGAATCCGGGTATGCGTGAGGAACGCCAACGCAAGGTCAGCCCCGATGGAGGAAGCGACAACCCAAGCAAGCCGCTCCACGCCGTTTTCCGCCAGAAATGCCTCAACCTGCCGCACCTCATCCGCCTTGCCGCGGTATTTCTGCCCCGCGCAATAGACCGTGGAGGTCGGCATCACGCAGAAGAAGTCCTCCCGCAGATTCCGCGCCACGGGCTCACTGCTCGCGCCCGTAACCCCCATGGCATGGAAGAAGAGAACCGCGGGCTTGCGCTTGTCTCCCAATGTTTCAAACAGCAACCGAACCGCCTCCTCTCAGCGGACAAACAACAGCATCATGCCGGACAGCGCCGCCGCGATGACCGCCATGCCAACCGTTCCGAACAGCCATTTTTTACACTTGTCCCGCGCGGTGATGTAGGGCTTGAGATCTTCCGTTCCCGCGATGGTCCATGCGCCTGTGTGCCCGACCCAGTAGCCGTCCACAAGGAAGCGGTCGATCAGGTTCATCACCGACAGGATGACAAGCATCTGCCAGAATCCCGCAAGGAATCCCCGCGCGCCGTTTACCGCGTAGACAAAGACCAACACATACGCGAGATACCCGGGAATGCAGACCGCCTTGAACAACAGCGCGTTGCGTTTGATCTTCTCATGCGTCGTCAGCCCCAGTTCCACGCAACGGTTCTGCACCGCAGGGCTGTAGAGATGCACCATGCCGACAGCGCCCCGTCGGATGCCGAAGGCGCAGACCAGAATAAGCAGAACGCCGAGTCCAAGCCCTTCCAGAAGCGTATTCAGAATCATTGCAGATACCTCCCGCATTCGCTCTCGAGCGCCTGCCATGTCGGATAATCCGCCCCGTTCGCCTCAAAAAACTGCTTCAGATCGCGGTTCAGCGCGCTCATTTCGTCGGTCGCGTTCATGGCATGATCCGAAACGCAGATCTTTCCAAGGCGCGTTGCGCACATCAGCTTGAAGAAACGGAAGCAGGTTTTGCGGTAGGCAACGCCCTCGAATTCCGCGTCCGACTGCGGCAGGATCTCGTGTCCCGCGTTCCGGATGGCGCGGTAACCCTCGATGTTTGCGTCAATCAGGCGGTTCAGATAGTCGTTGTCCCGCTTGAGTTTCTTCAGCTTGCCGTCGGTTTTGTAGCAGGCAAAAACGGCGGGAATCACGAACGCGGCATGGCACAGAAGATAATCCCCCATGTTCGGCTCGTAGGTCACTTTGTATTTTGTTCCGTCAAAGAGTTTTCCGACCGACGCTTCCTCCGACGGCGCGCCGCGAAGCGGTCCGACCGTGATTTTGCGCAGGTCGACCGAGACCACGCGCCGACTCTCCCGGTGTCCCGCCGCATTCGTAAAGGCGAACAGCACCTTCTTTCCGGGCAAGGAAGCGGAAAGTTCTGCGGCACGCACGTTGTTGCCGACAAAAACGATCGTTTCCGATCGGTTTGCGCGCAAAGTATCGAGAATCCCCTCCAACTGGGTATACCGCACGGCAACGAAAATAACGTCGTAAACATCCTCGGGCGCAAGTCCGCTCACCACGGAAATGCGGCTGACCGTGGTGTGCGGCAGAAGCCAGTTTTTGATTTTCAGTCCGTTTTCGCGGATTTCCTCTCCCCATTTTCCGCGCGCAAGCAGAGTGACATCCTTTTTCGCGCGGAACAGATTTCTTGCGAGGTTACAACCGAGCACCCCCGCGCCGAATACCAGAATACGCATAGCAAAAACCTCCCTGTTTCCGAAATCGTTATTTATTTCTCCGATACCCCGCTTCGTCGCGGTATTCGGGGTGATCTTTCAGGTACGGATCGCGGTCGCCGACAATGGCGTAATCGCACCGCTCGCCGAAAGCGCAGGTCGTGGTGCGCACCAGACGTGCGTGAATGCACTCCATCGCCTCAAAATCGGGATTGCAGAGCGCGGGCATGACCTCGGTCAGACCGTGCTTTCTGGCAAACTCCGCCGTGGGGCATTCGGTGAATTCATAATAAATCGGCTTTCCCGCCTCATACGGCGCGACGTTCATTTTGAAATCGCCCCACCTGTCGCACTGCCGCTTTGCGTTTCCGAACGCCTTGTACATCAGCTTTTTGAAGAAGGGCTTGTTGCAGTCCACAAACTTCATTTTGCGGAAAGCGCCGAGGAAAAGGTTTCCTTCCATTTCCTCGATCTCCGCAAGGCTTGTGACCTCGCGGCACACCACATAGTAGGTCATCAGCGCAATGCAGTCGTAATTGCCGCCCTTGCCGTTGTGAAAGTTCTTTTTCCCGCCGAGGTCGGTGCGCCAATCGGAGAGGAAATCCACATACTTCAGCTGTACCCGCTCCCAGACCACTTCCCGCTCGGCGGGCGGATAATGCAGGGCGATCTTTGCGCGGATTTCCTTCTTGCAGGCTTTGGTGTACAGCACATGACAGCTGCGGTCAAATTGCAGATCCTTGTCTTTCATAACAGCTTCTCCAATGCAACAATCTTATTGGAAATGTTCCGCACGAGCGGAATTTTTCCGAGAAACCGATAGATTTTCGCAAACTCCGCCATTCCCTCGGTCAGGCTGTGCTCCGAGACAAAGCGGAAGTCCGGCAACAACTCCGAGAGCGCCTTGCCGTTTTTGATGCCCCATGTAAATTTCGCGTGACTCCCCTCGATGGACTTTTCGCGAAAACGCTTTGCAACCGTGGGGTTCATGATCTCGGCAAAAACGGTCGCATGCTCGAACCGCGCGGAAATCACCGCGAAAATGCGGCGGACATCCGCCTCGGTCAGGTACATGGTCAGCCCCTCGATGATGACAAGGACAGGCGTTCCCTGCGCCTCGTTTTCCACCGCCGCGCCCCAATCGTCCATTGCGGACATGGCGATCTGCGAGATCGCTCCGCTTTCGGGCAGAAGCTTCTCCCGCACGGCAATCGTTTCGGGCAGATCGAGATTGTACCAGTGCGCATAGCCCTGCATCCGATAGCACCGCGTGTCCAGCCCGCAGGCAAGGTTGACCACAACCGCTCCCGGATGTTCGGCAAGCCATGCCCCGGTCAGGCGATCCAATACAATCGTGCGGGCAATCACGCCGTTGTGCATGGCGGAATCCTTGTCCGCAAGCGAAAAATCATAGTTGAGTCCCCCGATGATTTCCTCGGCTTTTGCGTCCCGGATCGCCCCGCGCCCAAGGCTCTCCTTTGCGCGGGCATAAACCGTTTGCAACATGGTTTCCGGCACACCGGAAAGCATATCGAGCGGAGCTTCGGCGTTCCGCTCCTTCCTGTCGTCGCTCATTTCTGTTTTCCCCTTTCGTTTTCGGTTAGATGCAACTAACCGCAAGTCCCTCAAAAAGCTGCCCGCAGGCAGCCCTTTGAAGTCCATCGGAGTCCCCTGCGGGATTCGACAAAACAACGTTTCCGTTTTTATTATAGCACAGGCAAATCAAAAATGCAATAGCTTTTTGCAATTTTGATTGCCGATCGGGACAAAAAACAACGCAAAAAGCGCGGGCAAACCGGATCAGTCCCCGGAAAACAACTGTCCCGGCAATTTCAGCTTCTGCTTGGGCGGAAAGGTTGCTTCAAACGCCGCAAAGCCCGCGGGATTCTTTTCACAGACGAAATAGCCCTTCGGGTCGCGGTATGTCCCCGAAATGCCGCAAAGAAACCCCGGGGTCAACTCCCGGATCAGGAAGTAATCCGCGTCCGGGTCATCGGCGTAGCGCACACCCACGGTTTTGGCGGGAACAAAGCCCGACTTGCCGTAGAACAGGATGTTCCCCGTAATCGCCAGAGCGCCCGCGCCCATCTCCTTCGCTCGCTCCATGGAATACTCCAACAGCCGTTTCCCGTACCCCTGCCGCTTATAGGCGGGCGCGATTCCGATCGGACCGAAGGTCATCATCGGCACACGCCGCCCGTCGTCGCACACGATTTCCGAGCGCACATACATGACCTGCCCGATCATCTCGCCGTCCTTCTCCATCACAAAATCCAATTCCGGCACAAACGCGTGGTCGTTTCGGTAGCAGTGCAGGACGTAATGCTCCATACAGCCCGGTCGGTAAACATTCCAGAACGCCTCGCGCGTCAGTTCTTCGGTTTTTCTGTAGTCCGCCTCGGTCTCGCGGCGGATTATAATATGCGTTTCGTTCATATTCGATTCTCCTTTTCGGTTTTCCACCATTTGTTATAAAAAAATTCTTGCCGCTTCCATTGTCACGATTTTCAGCACCGCGCCGCCCGACATAACAAAGAACCAGACCTCCCGCGCCTGCTGCGTTTTCGCAATGGGCGTGACGATCGCCGCAATCAGAATCAGCGCCGCGCCGATACAGCCGACAACGGTCGGCAGACTGACAAGCGGGAAGATTCCCGGGGCACAGCTGCCGTCAATCGCGTTCTGAATGGTCTTATCCAACCCGTCCCGCGCCGCCGCAAAGCAACAGACAACCAGACCGAACACCAACAGAATCGCGCTCCTGCGCCCCCAATGCGCAATGCCCGCGCGGTTGACGGCAGAGTACCCGACAAAGCCCAACAAGGCAACAATCATCAGCGTGGTGACCGTGGTCACCGTGTTTCCGAAATACAGTTTTCCCATCTTAAAATCCTCCGAAATGATGAAATGATTATTTTCTGTAAGCAGCTTCCGTTCGCGCGATAAAGCGGTCGATATGGTCGCGCAACAGCCCGAACACCGCCGCCTTGTCCTCCGCCCCGTCGTACACGCTGTAGAGCAGGAACATCGGACCGTAAAACTCCAACGCCAACTGCATGGCGTCGCCGTCGGAATCGGTCATTTTCCGAAAGATCGCCGCCATGTACTCGGTAGGACCGGTTGCAAGATAATCCTGAAACAGCCGCGCCATCTCCGCGTCGCGGTACTGCTCCAGAGTCAGCATCTTGCGGAACTGCGCGGGGAATTCCGCCTCGGTCCAGTGGCGGAACTGCGCCACGCTGTACGCGCGGATTTTTTCGATCGGCGTGTTGCGGTAAGCCTCGGCAAAGCCGTCCGGTTCGGTTTCCGGCATTTCGTATTCCTCGGCGCGCTCGTAGTCGGTTTCGCGCATCCGCTCCACAATGCTTTCCAACAACTCGCGCTTCCCCGCGTAATGCTTATACAGCGCGGGTTTGGTGATTCCCAATTCTGCGGCAATGTCGCTCATGGAAGTCCCCAGATAGCCCTTTTGCGAGAACAGCCGCAGGGCAACCTCCAAAATTTCGTTTTTCGTTTCTCTGCGCATTCGTTTTCTCCTGTTATAATATATTTGCCATCCGAAGTACATCAGCCGGATGTACACG
>CAVGEJ010000012.1:7965-28002 GCA_963628215.1 Eubacterium sp. CAG:180 | reverse complement strand
GACTTCTCCTTAAGAAGTCCCCTAAGCAGGGCTTGGGACAGAGTCCCAAGGTCTTACTTTCTATGCTTCTTCAACCCGATCCGCTTTTGTAGCTTTTGCAGGTAGAAGGAGATCAGCTTTGTCAGGGAGTAGTCGTAGAGAAGGAAGGCAACGAGCGCGAGCGCGTAGGTTGCAAGGAGAAGCCAACCGAACTCGAGCGCGGCTTCCTCGGGGACAAAAATGCGAAGAACAAGCCAGCAAAGCGCAATCATCGCGTGGAAAATGACGATCTTCAAAACCCATTCCACAGCGCGGGGGAAGCGCTCCAACCGCTCCTTCAGAATCGGGTAAAGACCGATGAACAGATAGAAACACCCGGGTGTTTTCTGCGGCAGAAGCAGGATGGCAAGAAACGAGGTTACAAGCCAGATCATCCACGCATAGGTCTTGCCCATTTCAATGACCGCCCACACGCAGAGAATGGAAGCCAGCGCCGCTACGGTCAGATCCAACGTGTTGATAAGAGAACCCAACCCGAGCAGAATCACGCCGAGCGCGGCGAGCATCGCGGAAACGGTCAGATATTTGGTGCGCCCGCGCATGGCTCAACAGCAGGGGATCAGATCCCCGCCCATGCACTCGCAACAGCAGTCGGCGCAGATCAGACTGGAACAGCAGTCGCAGGCTGAGCAGAAGGAATCCGAACCCGTCGTGGTCCGATAGCCGCTTCCGTACTGCTTGCCGCCTTCCTCCATGCGCCGCTTTGCCTCACGGTATTCGGCGTTGTAAGGATCCATGGCGCAGGCGCGGTCAAACATCTGTTGCGCGTCCACATAAAAGCCCTTTTTGAACAGCACGCAACCCATGAGGAAATACCACTCCGCGTTCCGCTCCGCTTCGGCAACGCCGTAGAGCAGGCGCTCCGCCTCGCGGACGTTCTCCTGATTGATCAGGTTGCGGATTTCCGCATAGAGCGCGGAGGAACTGCCGCTTTGCGGTCCGGAAAAGCCGGACGTACCCGCGCCCTGCTTGCCGGAGGATCGCTGCTTGCGGATTTCCTCGTAGGCGGCGTTGATTTCCTTCATTTTTTCCTCGGCGAGGTCGGCAAGGTCGGAGTCGCGGTACTTGTCGGGATGGTACTTGCGGGCAAGTTCGCGGTACGCCTGCTTGATCTCGTCGTCGGTGGCGTTGGGGGATACGCCGAGAATCCGATAGGGGTTATTCATGGTCAGTCTCCTTTTTTGTGGCATGAGGGTGGAACAGCACCCGCTGTGCGGTGCGGGGCATTCCGAGGTAGAGAATGTTTGAAACGATTTCGCGCACCTCCGCGCACGGCGGCTCGGGGAAGAGCAGGAACGCGCGCTCGGTATCGGAGAGAATTTCGGTTAAAGACAGTTCAACCGCGCGGCGGTTTCCGTCGGTCATTTCAGCGCCGAACAATCCGGTGTACGGGTTGAAGCGGCGTCGGCGGATATCCTCGCCGAAGTCGTCGGCGGCGTCCACGAGGTAAATCCATTTGCCGATGCCGCGCCCGAAGTCGGCGGCAATGCGCGCGGCGCTTCCGTCCAGTCCCTCCGAAAAGACCGCCGCCATCAGGTCGCCGAACCGTGCGGCGGGGATGTCCGCGCTGTGCGGGTCGGGTTGCTTTTCGTAGGCGGAAAGTTCCGCGAGCGAGGTTCGGATGGTTTCGTCGAGCGCGGGGTGGCGGCGCTTTGCTTTTTTGTAGCCGCCGCGCAGAGCGAATTTTGCAAGTCCTGCGCGCAGGCGGCGGAAACCGCGTTCGTCGTTGAGATCGTCAAGGCATTTGTGGTAGGAGAGAAGAACCGACGCGTCGGCGCAGTAGTCAAGCTGTTTCGAGCCGATGACGGTGAGACGGCGGCGAAAGGGGTGGAGCTCGCACCGAAAGCGTTTGGTTTCGGGTTTCTCTCCGCAAAGCCACGCGCGGCAGGCGGCGAGAAAGACGAAGTCATAGGAAAGGGTCAGCCGCGAGCAAGCGCCCGTGCATTTCCCCATAGAGCGGCACAGACCGCAATAGTAGGCGCGGTAGCACTCGTATTCGCGAAGCCGCAATTCCGACGGTACGGTTCTGACATATCCGAACATTCTGCCGCCCCTTTCAAAAGAATCTATTTCCTCACTCTATATGATACCGCACTTTTCTGAAAAATACAAGCCTTTTCTGTGAACATCGCCGGAAAATTTTCGGTGTGGCGGGGGAAGACCTTGGAGAGAGAGATGACAGATTTTGCGTTGCAAAATCTGTCATCTCTCTCTCCAAACCTCCCTCTCTCACCGAGAACTTCCCCCAAGTCCCCGCCGCTTTTGAAGCGAAGATTTGTTTCGCTTCAAAAGCGGCGGGGACTTGGGGGAAGTTTTTGTCGTTTGGGGAGGTGGAGATTTTTTGCAGAGTGCGGCTATCGCACTCGGTTTGTTTGCGGAATGCGATTCGTTGTTGATACCTTACGCGAGTGCCGAGATTCCGCCTGCCGGCGTCCCTTCGGGGTTCGACTTCACGGCATTCATCGGCTTTCGCGCTCACCTTTGCATGGTGATGCCGCTCCGCTCAGAAGGACACTGCCGCAGGTTTATCTTTGGGCAGCATCGCCAAATCTATATAGCGATACCCCCGTGGTATATTTTGCCAATCGTGCAACTTTCATAAATATTCCTCCTTACTCTCGGCTTTGCCGAACTTTTTATCATTCGGGCAATCAAAAGGCACAACGCTTGGATCTGCCTCTGTTTGTACCCTTTGATTGCCCCTCCGCCACAAGGGCGGAGAGGACTTGGATAAATTCAGAACTATTTAATTGTCAGAGTTGTGTCATCTTTAAACTGCATATTTTCCTTAGTAGCATCGCCTGTAACCTCTTCGCCGTTTACAAAAAACTTGCAACCCTCAAAGGTAACTTTTGCGCCGGTAGCTCTTACGCTAAGCAGATACTCTGTTGCCGTGCCGTCCTCAACTGCCTCAATAGTGCAGTTTTTGAAGGTAAGGGTCGAATTTTTTGCGTTATCTGCTCCATTGTCATTAACAATCACTATGGTAGCAAAGTCGTCGGATGTTCCGCTAAACTTGTTGACACCGATAAGCGTGCAGTTTTCAAAGGTAGCGTTTGTGCCTTGCGACCAGATATTGATTGCGCAGTAGCCGGAAACATTTTTCAGTGTCGTATTGCGGACGATGACCTTGGGATTGTATGCATATTGGGCTTTTTCGTACACATTGATTGCATAGTAGGATGCCGAAACTTCACAATCATCGAGGATAAGCACCAGTCCGTTTGTATCTCCGGTCGTAATGCCACGACCGGATGCCGCTTCCGGACCAACCACAGTCAAATCCTTGAGGATGACGGTCATATTTGTGCCATCCCATACGTTGATTGCACGGGGGTCACCGCCGTTACAGTCGGCACTTGTTATCGCACTTCCGCCCAGTTTATGACCGTTACCGACAATTGCAATCGTTGTGTTATTGGTACTTGTTGTGCCGATGGTAATCGGTGCGCTCAGCGTGATGTCGCTTGCAAGCATAACGTTTTCGCCTGCTGCAACCAGTGTTCTGAGATGAGCTTCTGTGCTTACTGCAACAGCGTCGATTGTCTGCTCGTTACCTTCCGCATCTTTTACGGTAAGGTTTTTGACAACAACCGCAACGCCCACGGGATTGTAAAGTGCATTGGTTCCGCTGAATTCAACGGTCTTTGCATCATAAATGATTTTACTGCTTACATTTGCCAACGGAGCACCGCCCTCGGAATAACCTTTTTCCTCTACCCAGAAGAATGTTCCGGCGCCGCCGATAAGCTTTGTATTTTCGATTGTAGCTTCCGCATTGCTCTGTGCACAGACGGTGTAATAGTTCGTAGCGGTGATTTCGCAGTTGGTGATGGTCACGGTAGTGTCACGTTCAGCATTACCGCTGTTGTCGCCTGTCACGTTCACACCACCGAGCATTTTTACGCCGGTGATGATGTTGTTCTTGCCCCCCGGAACAACCGCGTAGCTGCCGTAGGTCTGGCTTGCATTGTTATACGGCACAGCTACCATATTGCCGTTCTTCAAAATAATGTTATCACCATCAAGAATAAGAGTATAGTTCGGAACCGTCAGAGTTTTCTGATTAAGGTCAATTGTTACGTTGCTGGCTGTAACTTTCAGGCGTTTATCGGCATTGGAGTTATATTCGGTAGACGCAACTTCGGCATCACCCGTCAGCTTGATTGTTTCGCCGTTCTGTACAGCGTTTACAGCTTCGGCAAATGTTTCATAAGGCTCTGTGCCGATCATGGCAACGTAGTTCTTCGGCTCGTCAAGCGTTACGGTCTTGCCGTCTGCGCCCTTATTGAGAACTTTTTCAAGCTCAGCGGGAATAGCTTCTTCAACCTCTGTTCCTGTCCTTGCAATTATTTCTTTGCTTTCGCTGTCGATTACGGTAACTTTAACGCTTGCTTCTGCTGCAACCTGAAGCTTTGTTTCAAGAACAACGCTCTGCGGTACTGCAACAACGGGAACTGCTCCGTCAGTAGGTTTTACCTGAAGCACGGCTACGTTGTTGCCGTTTTCAACAACAACACGACCCTGGGCAATCTCAAGAACGCCTGCCTTGCCGAATTCATGGTAGGACTCACTTGCAACCGCCGTAACAGTAACGATTCCGACAGTGCCATAGTGTTTAACTGTATCAAGCGGTGCGTTGATTGTAAGATTGCCGCCATCGGTTGTGATGGTGACGGTCTGAGCTGTTCCGGAAGTGTTCGTGTATGTAATATTGCCGCTCTCGTCAACTGTTACGGTTGCTGCGCCGACGGTGTAGGTCTTAGAAGTACCCTCAACGCCTTTCTCCAGCGTAATGGTCTTTCCGCCGCCGATAATGGTTGCGCTCTTGTAGTTATATTCAGCGTCCTTGTCGTAGGTATTGCCCTCGATGTCGTACTCGCTGTTATACTGCGTTGCATAAACGGTGATAGCGATACCGTCAATGGTAAGTCCCTGATATTCGTTGCCGGCATCTTCCTTCATGTGACCCTTGATGGTCAGTTCTTCGGAAGTAGCTCCGGCTGCGAGAGTGTGCACGGAATCAAGGCTATCATCGCTGATTGTCCATTCAATAGCCTCATTGAGTTTTGCGCTGCCCTTGATACCGGTGAGTTGAATCTTGTACTGCAGGGCAAGGTTGCCGTTGTTTCTGACGCGCAGTGCGGGAAGCTCATAGGTACAACCGGGTTCCCAAAGAACCGCTTCATCAGCAGGTGCGCCTGTAGCCTTCTTGAACTCAAGGGTCTTGCCTTCCGCATTTTCCCAAGTGCCGTCTGCATTCTTCATCTCAAGAACAACATCCAGCGTACCTGCCTGAATGGTATTCACGGCAGTTGAAGCGGTGTCGGTGAACCACGCGAAGGTGGAGCCGACAAGCATGGAAACGCAGAGCAGCATGGAAAGCAGGCTTAGCATCAATGCTTTTTTGGTCGAATGTTTTGTCATGATAAAATCTCCTTTTTTTATTTTTGCCGACGAATGGATAAAGAACATCTCCCGCATCGACTGGAAAAGGAGATATTCTGCTTAAAGGGACACTGCCGCAGGTTTATCTTTGGGCAGTATCGCTAAACCTATATAGCGATACCCCCCCCCCGTGGTGAGATTTGCCGATTGTGCAATTTTCATAACAATTCCTCCTTGCTTTTCGGCTTTGCCGAATTTTTTTGTTCGGCAATCAAAAGGCATAAGCAATGTTTCTTTGTTTATGCCCTTTGATTGCCCCTCCGCCGGAGAATGGGGAGAATATGGATCGGAACAGCGGCAACATTCGGGGAATATATTCTGCTACAAATAATATTATACTTCAAACGGATTGCTTTGTCAATAGTTTTTTTGATTTTATTGAAAAAGAGTGTAGTGTTACAATGGATGTGAGACCAAAAGCGAAAAAAGGTATAGAAAAAGTGATTATGCTACGCAAAGCTGCAAAAAGGAAGCGCCGAAAGAAAGGAATTTCGCGCTCTGCGGAGCGCGACAAGGGCTACGCGCCCTTGACTGCGCCGCCTCCCCAAAAAGGCGGGCGAAAACTTTCACCTATTTGGGGGTGTAAGGTGGTTGCTATGTCCTACAGAAAAACCTCCCGAGAAGTGTCTCAGGAGGTTTCTCCTATTTTACGGTATTCCCACGGGGTCATACCCGTAATTTCGCGGAAATAGCGGGAAAAGTTACTCGCGTCGGTAAACCCGCAGGCAACCGCGACCTGCGCCACGGTTTTGCTTCCGTCCGACAACAGCATACAGGCAAGCGAGATGCGGCAGAGCAGAAGATACCGCTTGATGGTATAACCCGTAACGCGGTGAAAAACGTGCGAGAGATAGTAGGAACTGATATAGTGCGCCGCCGCAAGCGAATTCAGATCCAGTTTGCGCTCGGGGTGGTTCTCCAGTTCCGTGCGGATGGCGGCAACGATCTTTTCCGCGCTTCCGCCAACCGAAGAGAACAGCCCGGGCGACAGTCTGTAAAGCCGCCACAGGAGCGCGGAGAGCCAGATTTGCTCGCCCTCTCCGTCATCCGGGTCGGTTTCCCGCTCGGCTTGCAGGTTGCGGAAGAGCATCCGGAGGTCGTCGAGCGCCGCGCCTTCCCCGAGCGGCAGGACATGGCAGAAGCGGGGAGAATGGATGGAGAAAACCGTTTGCAGGAAGGCGGGCTTCAGCGTGGTTTTTGCGACCGACGGGTTTATCAGCATCACGTACCGCTCATAGCTTTCGGAACGCACCGTCAGGACGTGCGGCTCATAGTTGCTGATGAAAATCATGGAGGGCGCGGCGGCGTCGTAGGACTTTCCCGCAATCTCCACATGAACCGTTCCGCGGGTGATGAAGATCAGCTCCCATGCGGCATGGCGCATGATGTCCACATGACCGATGTGCAGTCCGGTTTCAAAGTACAGATTTTCAATACATGGGCGCATTTCTACCTCCGTTCGCGGCTTACGCGGTATTGTTTCAGGCGCGGCCGGCTTTCAGACTGCGGCGGAGCAGGTTCTCAAACCACAACTCGCCGTCCGGAATCGGGCGCACGGGGCAAAGTTCCGAGTGCGTGCCGACCGTTCTGGTATAAGTGCGGCGGATCGGCTGTTCCGACGGCGCGTCCGTTCCGACGATGTATGCCGAACCGTGCGAGCCGACCGCTTCCGCAGAGAACAGCATGGCGGAAAGCACTGCCTGTTGGGTCAGGAGCAGATCGGTCAGAAGCGCCGCGGGCAGATCGTCCTCCGCACCGCCGACGATCAGCTTCTCCTCTGTATTATAGCACAGTTCGGAGACTTCTGCAAGCATTTTTTTCATTTCCGCCGTGTTTCTCGCAAAATCGGCAATGCGGCTCATCTCGTGGCGGAGACGTTCGTACAGCGCGCGGATGTTGGATTCTCCGCGGCGGTATTCGGGAAACGCATAGGTGGGGACTGTTTCGGGCGCGGTGCGATCCGGCTCTGCCGCAATCTGCTCTGCGGCGCGGAGCGCACCCACCTGCGTGGCGTTCAGGGCGCTTCCGCCGGGGCGGTAGACCCCGAAGTTTCCCGCCGCTTCGCCAACCGCGTAAAGTCCCGCGACCGTGGTCTGCCAGTGCGCGTCCACCGCGATTCCGCCGTTGCAGTGCTGTGCGCAGACGGCAATCCGCAGGGGTTCGCGGGCAAGGTCGATTCCGTGATTCCGGTACAGTTCGTAAGCGCCGATGTTCATATGCTTCAGGCGTTCCAGCGGCGTGCCGAACAGCGCGCCCGAGCGGCGCAGATAGTCCCGCCCCTCTTCGCCGAGCGCGGAGAAGGCTTCGTCCAGCCCCATGGGGTTGCGGGTGAAATCGAGGTAGACCCGCCGCCCGTTCCGGATTTCGTCGGCAACCAGAAGGTCGACCTGCGACGAGCCGTTCAGCTTGCGCGTGTCAAAGGGCCACTGGTAGCCCTTGAGAAAGATCAGGTCAAGCGAGCGCGCGCCGAGCGCGTCCCATAGGAATTCCCGCTCGACCCCGTCCGCATCCACCGAGAGATAGCGGGGGAGCACCTGCTGATACGTTCCCGAAAGATTCCAGCGGAAGTCGGTGCTTGCAATGCCGTATTGCCACTCTTCCAGATTTGCGCAGGCTGCGCCCGCGCCGATGGCAAGTCCCGTTGCGCCGGTCTGGCTCTCGGGGTAGACCGAATTTTCATAGATTGCCGCAGGACCGCCCGTTGCGAGAATCAGATTGCGGCAGGCGAACACCGCGCGTTCGCCGCCTTGGCGGATTGCCGCAACGCCCGTGACGTGCCCGCCGTCGGTGAGTACCCGAACCGCGCGCCAACCGTCGAGAATCGGAATTCCGTAGCCGTTCACCGCGCGTTCCAGCGCCTCGGTCATGTATTTCGAGGTCAGCGGACCGCAGGAGGTTGCCCGTGTGCGTGGGTCGTGGTCGGTTTTGTAGCCTGCGTATTCGCCGTATTCGTTGCAGGGGAAGGGAACGCCGAGTTCCACAAGGTGCATGAAACAGCGAACCGAATAAGCCGCTTCGCACATGGCATTGTCGCCGTTGACTCCGCCGCCGTCGAAGAGCGCTTGCGCCATTTCGCGCACGCTGTCGCCTTCCGAGCCGCACAGCGACAGCTTATAGTAGGTCTGTTTGTCGCTTCCCGTGTTCCGCGAAGTGCCCATGTTCCGCCCCTCGGTCAGAAGCGCGATGTCGGTTACACCGAGCGACCAAAGCCGCTCCGCCGCCGCAAAACCCGCGCAGCCGCTCCCGATGACGATGGTGTGATAACGCCGTTTCATCATAGCCGTCTGATGTGCATTCCGCCGTCCACGGCGATCGATTGCCCGGTGGTGTAGCCGAGACTGCCGTCCAGAAGCGCGCAGATCGCCCGCGCGACGTCGAGCGGTTCGCCCCAACGCCCCATCGGAACCAGTCCGTCCGCGATCAGACGGTCGTATTTTTCCTTCACCGTTGCGGTCATGCCCGTGTGAATCACGCCGGGGCAGACTTCGTTCACCGTGATGCCCGCCGACGCGAGACGATCCGCATAGAGCATGGTCAGCATGGTTACGCCCGCTTTGGAAACGCAATATTCGCCGCGCGAGGTCGAACTGGTGTATGCCGAGCAGGAGGAGACGTTGACAATCCGTCCGCGCACACCGTTCTCTGCCGGCTGGGACAGCATCCGCCGCGCCGCCGCCTGCGTGAGGAACATTGTGCCCTTGGTGTTGACGTTCATCACGCGGTCGTAGCTTTCCTCGGTCATCTCCAACAGGTCTGCGCGAACGCGCGGCGCAATGCCCGCAACGTTGACCAGAGCGTCAAGGCGCGGGGGCAGGGAGACGAGCCGCTCGCGGTCAGCCGCCGCGGAGAGGTCGCCCGGGATGTAGGTAAAGTGTTCCGAAAAGCCCGAAAGGTCGGGGTGCTCGGGAAGATCCATTCCCACAACGCCCCATCCGCGGGAGAGCAACAGTTCTGCCGTGGCGCGCCCGATTCCGCCGAGCGCACCGGTTACGATTGCATAATTCATGCCTTGTTTCCTCCGTCCTGTTTTGCAAAGGTCTCCCGATAGAGAGAACTGTAGATTTCCTTGTCATAGATCACGCATCCCGGCGTTTTGCCCGCCCGCATCAGCGCGGTGCACTTTCCGCAGGTCAGGCAGAGACGGCGCGGATCTGCGCATCCGTTCTGCAGAATCTCCCGTGCGGAATCGGGATCGGCAAAACTCTGCCGACCGAAGCCGATCAGTTCGTATTTCCCCGCGTCGATGTCCGCCGCCGCAACGTGCGGCGCTTCCGCGCCGAGGAAGGTAAAGCCGGAAGCCACGGTCAGCGCGTCGGCTGCAACCGCGCGCGCCGCTTCCGAAACGGCAATCGCGCCCGCCCGCATCCGCAGAATGCTTTCATAGGGCGGAACTGCCTCGGCAAACGCGGTGGGACGGTTGACCTCGTGGTTCTGATAGGGATTTCCCATCGTCACGTCAAGAATCCGCACGCCGCGCGCGACCAGATCGCCCGCAAGCCGCCGCGGTTCGCGCAGGTCGGGAACGCCCGCTTCGCCGCTTGCCGCAAAGCCGTGGGGGTAGGGGAAGCCGTCGTAGGCGTTGAAGCGGGAGGCAAGCAGAAGGCTGTCGGGCGCAGAGGATTTGACCGCTTCCACTGCCGAGAGCAGAAGCCGCGTGCGGTTTTCGTAGGCTTCGCCGCCGTAAGGTCCGCTTCTGCCGTAAGCGCCGAGCAGTTCGGAGAGTAAGTAGCCGTGGCAAGCCTTGATGTCCACGCCGTCAAAACCGACCTCCGAGGCAAGCCGCGCCGCATAGGCGTAGCGCTCGGGGAGCGCGGCGAGGTAGTCGTCGGAGAGAATGCGATCCTCCGCGAGCGGTTTGTCGCCCTCAAACAGCGGGCGGTGCTGTGCAACCAGAGGTTCGGGGTAGCCGTTCGGCTTGGAATAGCGCCCCGAATGGGTCAGCTGACAAAGAATCAGCGGCGCGTAGCCGTTCTCCCGCACGGAAATCTCCCGCATTTCGTCAAGCAGCTTTTTGTATGCGTCGAGGTTCTTTTCGGTCAGCATCATCTGGCGGGGATTTGCCCGCGCTTCGGGCAGGATTGCGGTGGCTTCGAACCAGATCAACCCGGGGCCGCCGTGCGCGAAACGGTGATAACGGCGGACGGTCAGTTCTCCGGGTGTTCCGTCTCCCGCGCCGTCGCAGCCTTCCATCGGCTGATAAACAATGCGGTTCGGGAGCGTGTGCCCCGCCGCGCGGATGGGGGCGGAAAGGGGCGCGGTGCTGTCCAGATAAGGGAGTTCCTTCGGCAACTCCGTAGGGCTTAAAGGTCTTTTATACACGGTATTTTCTCCTTGTTGTTTGTTATGCCATCGTGGCAAGCATTTCCCGCGTGACTGCAAAGCGGGTCTCTCTGCCTTCGTCAAAGGCGCGGAATTCTTCCGCCATATAAGCGCCCATTCTCGCGCATTCGGTCTGCTGACTGCCCGAGATATGCGGGGTCAGAAAGACGTTCGGAAGCGAGAGCAGGGGAGAGGTTGGCGCGGGCGGCTCGGGGTCGACCACATCCAACAGGGCGCAGAGGTCGGGGCGCGCGGTCAGAACCGCAATCAGTTCGTCCTCGCGGACGGTTGCGCCTCTTCCCGTATTGAGAAAGGTTGCATAGGGTTTCATGGAAGCGAAGAGCTTGCCGTTCAGCATGCCAACCGTTGCGGGGACGTTTGCCAGGTGGTTGCTGATCACATCGGAAGCGGCGAACAGTTCCTCAAGCGTGACCTTCTCCGCGCCGAGCGCATGAATTGCTTTCGCCGGGAGGAAGGCGTCGTATACAAGTACGCGCAGGCGATAGTCCCGCAGACGTTCGGCAACCATGCGCCCGATCTGTCCGCATCCGACGATGCCGACGGTTGCGCCGTAGTTCCCCGCATAGCGGTTCGAGCGCGCGCGGGCGGCGTTCCAGTCCGTCCCCGCATGCAGACTGCGGCAGGCGCTGAAGTAGCCCTTGTTTGCAAGCAGAATCTGCGCCACGGTGTATTCCGCAACCGGGACTGCATTCGCCGCCCGCGCGGAAAAGACCGCAACGCCTGCGTCAAGAAACGGCGCGGCAAAACTCTGCACGCTCCCCGCCGCGTAGAACACCGCCCGCAGGGTGGGCAGGCAGTCCCGGCTCTCCCGTTCTTCAAAGCGCGGCATTCCCCACGTGGAGAACAGATAGCGCGTGTCGCGATATTGCGCGGGGGAGGCGAGGATTTCCTCTTTTGTCACGGTTTTGCCGCTCAGCCCGACCGCGCGGAGGTTCTCCGCCGTCCAGACCAGAGGCAAATCCGCGCCGCCCATCAGAATCTTTTCGTTCACACCGTTTCTCTTCCTTTCGTTTTCCCGGATTCTTCCGCTTCTATTATACAGGATTTCCATCGTTTTGCAAAGTGTATCTTTTGCCGAATTTGCGCAGAACCGCAAGTTTTACATAATTTTCGGGAGACTTTCCGCGCGGCGCTCTTGACAGTATCGCACGGATATGCTAAAATAAAAACGGGCGGTAACATCCGCCCGGGAAAGGAAATGAATATGAAGCTATGCTTTTCAACGCTCGGCTGTGCGGAGCGGTCGCTGACCGACATTCTTGCGCTTGCGCGGGCGTATCGGATTCCGTGTCTGGAATTCCGGGGGATCGGCGGGGTAATCGACAACCGCGAGATTCCCGACTTTGCGCCCGACCGGCTTGCCGAAACCCGCGCCGCTCTGGATCGCGCGGGGCTGACCGCCCGGGTCATCGGCGCTTCCGCCTCGTTCCACGATCCGCGCGAGCGGGCGGCTTCCCTTGCGGAGGCGCACACCGCCGTTCTGATCGCTTCCGCGCTCGGCGCGCCCTATATCCGCGTATTCGGCAACAACACGGGGGACGATCCTGCCGCCGCCACGCAAAGCGTGATCGAGGGGCTTTCCCTGCTTGCCGAGGACGCCGCCGCGCACGGTGTGACCGCTCTGCTCGAAACGCACGGCGATTTCAACCGTGCGGAAACGCTTGCGCCGATTCTGGAAGCGCTCGACGGTTGCGCGGGCTTCGGTGTGATCTGGGACGTGATGCACACCTATTTCGCAACGGGGCGGGATTTCCAACCGCTTTACCGTCTCCTTCGTCCCTATATCCGTCACGTTCACGTCAAGGACTGTCTCCCCGATCGCACGCAGGTTCTCCCCGGCAAGGGCGACATCCCGCTCCGCGCCATTTTGGATCAGCTTCGCGCCGATTCTTTCGACGGTTGCGTTTCCCTCGAATGGGAGCGCAAGTGGCATCCCGAACTCCCGCCGATCGAAGAAGCGCTCTCCGCAATAGCGGAGATTAGCGATTAAGGCTTCGGAGGGGAAGACCTCGGGCTTTGCCCGAACCCACTTAGGAAACTTCTTAGAGAGAAGTAACGCTTCGCTAATGACAGTTGCTTTGCAACTGTCATTCCTAAGAACCTTCAAGAATTTCACCCACGGGCAGGATTCTCTGCGGAATCCTGCCCGTGGGTGAAAGTTTTTGGGGATTTTTAAGGGACTTTTTTTAAAAAGTCCCTTAAATGGGGTTTGGGGCAAAGCCCCGAGGTCTTCCCCTCCGAAGCCTTAATCGTTCCCCTCTGCCGTTGTGGAAAGCGTAGCCTTGACAATGACGGGAGCGGTTACGGGCTTGGAGACCTCGCTGCCGTTGGAAACAACCGCAGTGCCCGCAATGCCGTCCACAACATCCATGCCCGAGATAACCTCGCCGAACGCGGCATAGTTGCCGTCAAGGAAGGTGCTGTCCGCATGGCAGATGAAGAACTGACTGGAAGCGGAGTTGTAATTGCTCGACCGCGCCATGGAGACCACGCCGCGCTTGTGGCTGAGCGTGTTGTTCACGCCGTTGGCGGAGAATTCGCCCTTGATGTTCTTTTCAGAGCCGCCCGTGCCGTTGCCGTTGGGATCGCCGCCCTGAATCATGAAGCCCGAGTAAACGCGATGGAAGGTCAGACCGTTGTAGAAGCCCGAGGAAACGAGCGATTCGAAATTCTCAACGGTGATCGGAGCAACGTCGGGGCGCAGCTTGATGACAATATCGCCGGTCTGCTCCGTGCCTTCCGAGTCGACGTATTGAACGGTCAGCGTGACGTATTTACTTTGCACGACAGTTTCTACAGGAACTGTGAGAAAATAAGCTTTGAGAATGACAGGGGCGGTAACAGGCTTGGATTTTTCGCTGCCGTTTGAGACCACTTCCGTTGCGGCAATTCCATCCACCGTTTCCATGCCAAAGATGACTTCTCCGAATGCGGCGTAATTGCCATCAAGAAATGTGCTGTCTTCGTGACAAATGAAAAATTGACTTGAGGCGGAATTATAGCTGTTAGCGCGTGCCATAGAGACCACACCGCGCAGATGGCTGAGGGTATTGTTTACGCCATTGGCGGAGAATTCGCCCTTGATGTTGTTGGCAGAACCGCCTGTTCCGTCTCCTTTGGGGTCGCCGCCCTGAATCATGAAGCCTGAGTAGATGCGATGAAAGGTCAGATTGTCATAAAAACCGGATGCGACGAGATTTTTGAAATTTTCAACGGTAATCGGCGCAACATCTCCCCGCAACTTGATTACAATATCTCCGGTTGCGATCTTTTTGTCCGAATTGACATAACGGACTGTGAGACATACATAGTCGGTCGGGTCAGCCGATTCGTCCCATTCGCAACGGATAGGTTCTAACTCCTTTTTGCCGTTACAGGCAGTCAATATGCATGCAAAGAGCAGAACCGCAACCGTGAGAAGCAGAAACGGCTTTGCGGTTGCAATTGCAGCGGCAATACGGGAAAAACGGTTTTTCATAGTGGGACTTCCTTTCTTTATAATACGTTTATTTTAGCAGAAAACGCGCGCCGTGTCAAGGCTTTCGGACAAATTGAGAAATAATTTACAACCGGGACGGATAGAATAATACAGATGAGAATCGGAAGAATCGGACTGCACGGAGGGAAAGATGGAACGAAAATGGGAAACGCGCGCCGCTGTGGTGATCTGCGCGGCGGCAGGTGTGGCGGCGGCGCTGTTGGGCGCGCGGCTTTTGTTTGGCGTGTTGTTGCCGTTTGTGCTTGCGTGGGGACTGTCGTTGGCGGTCTCTCCCGCGGCGAACGCGTTGGCGGGGAAAACGCGCGTCCCGCGCAAGGTGTGGGCTGTCCTGCTTCTGGTGCTGACCCTCGGGCTTCTTGTCGCGGGTATTTCAGCAGGCGTGGCGCGCGGAATCCGCGAACTGGAGGCTCTGCTCGCCGCGCTTCTTGCAGAGGGGAATTTCGGCGGGAGCGGAGAGAGCGCAGAGCGCGCGGAGAGCGGCGAAACCTTTGATTGGTTCGGTAAAATCACGGCGGGCGTGGGGCTGTTCCGCCGCGCCGAGGTCGGGGAAAAATATGAAATGTTCCGCGAAGAGTTCAACGCGATGGTGGGGGAAATGCTTTCCTCGCTTGCGGGTGCGCTCAGCGCAAAACTGCCGGGCGTGGCGGGAAAGCTGATCTCCGCAATGCCGTCGGCGCTTCTGTTCGTGCTCGTAACCGTGATTGCGGGTTTCTATTTCTGCGTTGAGCCGGGACAGGTGGGAAAATTTCTGACCGCGCATCTGCCCCGCCGCCTGGCGGAAAAAATCCCGACCCTGCGCGCGCGGGCAAAGGCGGTGTCCCTGCGCTACCTGCGCGCCTATCTGCTGATCCTGTTCGTGACCTTCGTTCAGCTGTTCATCGGGTTTCTGATCCTGCGGGTGCGGTATGCGTTCCTGCTGTCGCTCCTTGTTGCGGTGGTGGACTTTTTGCCCGTGCTCGGCGTGGGGACTGTTCTTGTCCCGTGGGCAATCGTCGAGTTGTTGCGGAAGAATTTCTATCTCGGCTTCGGACTGCTCATCCTTTTCGCGGCGGTGACGGTTCTGCGGCAGATCATTGAGCCGAGACTGATCGGAAAGAGCCTTGGCGTGCACCCGTTGGCGGCGCTGATTGCGGGCTATGCGGGGTGGCGGTGGTTCGGCTTCCTCGGCATGGCGCTGGGACCCGTTGCGGTTCTGGTGGTCAGCGCGCTGCTGCGCGGCAGGGCGGAGACAAAAGAAAAGGAAAAGGAAAAAGAAAAAAATTCCGGATAAAATTTGCAAAAACCTCTTGACAAATACCCTGCGGGGGTATATAATAAAAATACCCGATGGGGGTATAGGAGGAAACAAGATGGAGGAAACGGAAAAGCACTGCTGTTGCTGTTCGGGGAACGCCGGGAGTAGCAATGAGGGCGGTACGGAAAAGACCACCGTCCGCGCAGAGGAGCAGAAGAAACAACTGCTCAATCGCCTGCGACGGATGGAGGGGCAGTTGCGCGGCATTGAAGCGATGTTGGAGCGCGACGCTTACTGCAACGATATCCTGATTCAGTCGGCGGCGGTGGGAGCGGCGCTCTCCTCGTTCGAGCGCGAGATTCTGGGCAGTCACATTCACGGTTGCGTGGCAAGGGATATCCGCGAGGGGCGCGACGAGGTGATCGACGAACTGATGACCACGCTGAAGAAGCTGATGCGGTAAAATTAAGGCAACACCGCGCAATTCCGACCGGCGCACTCGCTCGCGCCTTTTCCGTCATACTTCACAAAAATCCTTGCCTGTAGCGCTGCTACAGCCTGCGGACTTTTGTATCGTCTGACGAAAAATTCGACTTCGTGATTGCACCATCGGAATTACGCGGTATTGCCTTAAGAATAAGAATCGTTTCAGAAAAGAGATGAAAAGAGTATGCAACAATATGAAGTAACCGGAATGAGTTGCGCCGCCTGTCAGGCGAGAGTGGAAAAGGCGGTCGGGCACGTGGCGGGGGTCACCTCCTGCGCGGTCAGCCTGCTGACCAACTCCATGGGCGTGGAGGGAAGCGCGACGCCCGAAGCCGTAATTGCGGCGGTCAGGGCGGCGGGCTACGGCGCAAAACTGAAAGGAGAAAATCCGCAAGCGGCGGAAACTGCCGGAGACGACCCGCTTGCCGACCGCGAAACGCCCGTGCTGAAGTGCCGCCTGCTCTGGTCGATCGGCTTCCTTGCGGTGCTGATGTATTTCTCCATGGGGCACATGATGTGGGGATGGAAACTGCCGCCGTTCTTTGACGGCAACCACGTTGCCATGGGGTTGGTGCAATTGCTTCTCTGCATTGCGATTATGGTCATCAACCGCCACTTTTTTGAGAGCGGCTTCCGCGCGCTCTGGCATCGTTCCCCGAATATGGACACGCTCGTGGCGCTCGGTTCGGGCGCGGCGTTCGTCTGGAGCGTTTACGCGCTGTTTGCCATGACCGGCGCGCAGGCGAGAGGGGACATGGCGGCGGTGATGGTCTACATGGACGAGTTTTATTTCGAGTCGGCGGCAATGATCCTGACCCTGATTACCGTCGGGAAAATGCTTGAGGCGCGGTCGAAGGGAAAAACCACCGACGCCCTGCGGTCGCTGATGAAGCTTGCCCCCAAGACCGCCGTGGTCGTGCGGGACGGCGCGGAGGTGACCGTTCCGATCGGGCAGATGAAGAAAGGCGATATTTTCGTCGTCCGCCCGGGCGAGAACATTCCCGTGGACGGCGTGGTTCTGGACGGGGAAAGCGCGGTCGACGAGGCGGCGCTGACTGGCGAGAGCATCCCCGTGGACAAGCATCGGGGCGACAGCGTGTCGGCGGCAACCGTCAACCGGTCGGGCTTTTTGCGGTGCGAGGCAACGCGGGTCGGCGAGGACACCACGCTGTCGCAGATCATCCGCATGGTCAGCGACGCGGCGGCAACGAAAGCCCCGATCGCAAAGGTTGCGGATCGCGTGTCGGGCGTGTTTGTGCCGGCGGTGATGTCAGTCGCGCTCGTGGTGCTGATCGTCTGGCTTGCGGTGGGACGGGACTTCGGTTACGCACTGGCGCGGGCGATTTCGGTGTTGGTCATCAGCTGTCCGTGCGCGCTCGGATTGGCGACCCCCGTGGCGATTATGGTCGGAAACGGCGTGGGGGCGCGGAACGGAATTCTCTTCAAAACCGCCGCGTCTCTGGAGTCCGCAGGGCGCACACAGATCGTGGCGCTTGACAAAACGGGCACTGTCACGACAGGCGTTGCAAGCGTGACCGACGTCCTGCCCGCAGAGGGAATCGGCGAGACCGATCTGCTTGCGGCGGCGCTGTCGCTTGAGAAAAAGAGCGAGCATCCGCTGGCGCGCGCGGTGGTGCGCGAGGCGGAGGCGAGAGGTCTGACAGCCGAAGCGGCGGACGGTTTCGAAGCGCTTGCCGGGAACGGTGTGCGCGGAAAAAAGGACGGCGCGGAACTCGTTGGCGGAAGCGCGAAATTCATCGGTGGACAGACAAAACTGACAGACGCTGTGCAGAAAACGGTCGGCGCGCTCGCCGACGACGGCAAAACGCCCCTGCTGTTTCTGCGGGACGGAAAGCTGCTCGGCGTCATCGCGGTTGCCGATACCGTCAAGGAGGACAGCCCGCGCGCGGTGGAAGAACTGCGCGGAATGGGTGTGCGCGTGGTTATGCTGACGGGCGACAACGAACGCACCGCACGGGCGGTTGCGGATCGCGCGGGAATTGAAGAAGTGGTGGCGGGCGTTCTGCCCGACGGCAAGGAGCAGGTCATCCGCGATCTGCGGCGGCAGGGGCATGTTGCGATGGTCGGAGACGGCATCAACGACGCGCCCGCGCTGACGGCGGCGGATACGGGCATTGCGATCGGCGCGGGGACAGATGTCGCGATTGACGCGGCGGACGTGGTGCTGATGAAGAGCAGTCTTGCGGACGTCCCTGCGGCAATCCGCCTGAGCCGCGCAACTCTGCGGAATATTCACGAGAATCTGTTCTGGGCGTTCATTTATAACGTCATCTGCATTCCGCTTGCGGCGGGCGTGTTCGTTTGGGCGGGCGTGACGCTCAACCCGATGTACGGCGCGGCGGCAATGAGCCTTTCGAGTTTCTGCGTGGTGACCAACGCCCTGCGACTGAATCTGTGCAAGCTGAAAAGTCCGAAGCATGACCGCAAGATCCGGCAGGCGCACCAAAAGCAAACGCCCCATGCGGACGGAGCGGGCGGAGCAGGCGGAATCGGCGGAAACGGAGAGGGGACGGAACGACTCACGCTGAAGATCGGCGGCATGATGTGCGGGTATTGCGAAAAGCGGGTCAAGGACGCACTGGAGGCGCTCCCCGGGGTGATAAGCGCCGAGGTCAGCCATACGGCAGGCACGGCAATCGTCACGCTCGCAGCCCCGGTTGCGCCGAAACAGCTGAAAAAAGCGGTTCGGGCGGCAGGATATCGGGTGCTGTGAATTTTTGAGGGGTGCGGATTGATCCCCCCTCATCAGTCGCTCACGCGACAGCTTCCCCCCAAGGGGAAGCCTCTTGACAAAATCCTTTTCGTATCTTACAACAGGTTAAATTTAACTAAATCAGTAAAAAAAGAAAGCTGTTTTTATGGGTGGTAGCGCTCTGAACAGCAGGCTTCCCCTCGGGGGGAAGCTGTCGCGTAAGCGACTGATGAGGGGGATATATTTTATCCCAGAGAACGGTAACCCTCACAATCATGCTCAACCTTATCGTTTGTTTGCCTTTGCCCGGCACTTTGCGGGCAGAAACTAAAAGTAAAACTAAATCTAAAAGGAGAAAAAGAAAATGGTAAAAACAACATTGAAGATCGACGGAATGATGTGCGGAATGTGCGAGGCACATATGAATGACGCGATCCGCGCGGCGTTCAAGGTCAAAAAGGTAACCTCCTCCCACGCAAAGGGGGAGACGGTGGTCATCAGCGAAGAAGCGCTCGATGAAGAAAAGCTGCGCGAGACCGTCAAGGCAACCGGCTACACGCTCGGTGACATCGCAAGCGAACCGTATGAAAAGAAAGGGCTGTTCTCTTTCGGAAAATAAAAACAATCCGCGCCGCCCGATTTTTCGGGCGGCGCGGTTTTGCGTCAATAGCGGAATCCGAGGTTTGCCGCAGTAAAGCCGAGGTTTTCTGCCGCAAGGAATTCGTCCAAGAGGATCAACGCCCGCCGTGCGGCTTGACAGGCGCGGCATTCATACAGAATCAAAGTCCTTTCGTATGCCGCAGTGGGATTGGAGGGGGATTGGTGGATGCTGATTTTTGAAAAGCTGAGGGCGCTTGCTTTGAACAGCGCATCCGCCCTGAAAATTCCGTTGCCGCAATCGCAGGTCGCGTTTTCCGAATCCGCAGTGAGATAGAAAAAGCGGGACACATCGGATGACTGCGCGGAGAGCGGCAGGATGATCTGTTCCGTTCTGCCGTCGGAGTACGGCAAAAACGGTTGGGACAATGTAACGGTCAGCCCCGATTCCGAGCCGACGATTACAAGCCGGCTGCGGGGGAAACGGTCGGATCGGAATTCGCGGGTGTTGTGTCCGTCGGAGAACGTTGCTTTTATCCGATCGAAGAGGGAAGCGGTTCTTTCTGCATTCGGACACAGTCGGTGGCGGATGGCGGTTGTGGACATTGTTTGTCGTCCCCTCCTTTCTGCAAGTTAAAAAACGCCTATACAAGTTCATTACAACCTTAATTTAACTAAATG
>CAVGEJ010000012.1:0-7955 GCA_963628215.1 Eubacterium sp. CAG:180 | reverse complement strand
ATGTCAATAGTTTTTAGTTAAAATTGTTATAATAAAGGCATCCTATTTTTGCTTGCAGGGGGAGAACATGGATTTCGGAGAAAAAATTCGCGCGGCGCGGGAGGATCTGGATCTGTCACAGGCGGATGTGGCGGAGCAGATTCCCATGAACCAATCCAATTATTCCAAAATCGAGCGCGGCGTGCAAGAGCCGAGCATGGATCAGCTCAGAAGCATTTGTCGGATTCTGCACCTCGATCCTTCCTATTTGCTGTCCTTAAACCGTTACGAGACGGTTTCTCCCGAAGATCTCGCGCTTTTGCGGGATGTCAAGGCGCTTTTGAAAAAACACGGGGCGGGGAATTGAGAATTTACCTTCCAAAAAGCGGTTCGCGCGGGAATTTTTTTCAAAAAGGTCTTGCAAAGAACCGATAAATGTGGTATAATAAATCCGAAAATGTGGTTTTCAAAACCGGAAAGGCGGAATATCAATGCCGAAGTATCAGAATTATCCTGTTGATATTTACAAAAACCTGAAAGAAATGTTCAATGCGAGCGCCGAGAAATACGGCGACAAGACGCTGTTCATGGAGAAAGTGAACGGCACATACCGCAGTCTCAGCTTCAAAGCCTACGCCGAGAACGTCAACGCGCTCGGAACGGAGTTGCTTGCGCTCGGCTTTGGCGGCAAGCGCCTGATTGTGACGGGCGAGAACTGCATCGCATGGGTCACCGCATATATGGCGGTCATTTGCGGCGTGGGCGTTGTCGTTCCTGTGGACAAGGAGATTCCCGCCGAGGAAATTGCCAACATTGCGCAGATTTCCGAGGCTTCTGCGGTTCTTTACAACAAGAAAAACGCAGAGAAGATTGCGGGCATTGACGAAAGCGTCACGCGCATCTGCTTTGACGAACTGCCCGCGCTGATTGAAGCGGGGAAGGCGAAGCTTGCCGCAGGCGACCGCTCCTATCTTGACGCGAAGATTGACGAGAACGCGCTTGCTTCCCTGATCTTCACCTCGGGCACGACCGGCGTTTCCAAGGGGGTCATGCTCTCGCACCACAACATCTGCTTTAACCTCTCCGAGATGTGCCAGATGCTTTATATCGGTCCGAAGGACACCTTCCTGTCGGTTCTGCCTCTGCATCACGCTTACGAGTGCACCTGCGGTTTCCTCTGCCAGGTCTACCGCGGCAGCACGGTTGCGTTCTCCGAGGGGTTGCGCTATATCACGCGCAATATGCAGGAGGTTCATCCCACGATTATCAACTGCGTGCCGTTGCTTGTAGAGACGATGTACTCCAAGATTCAGGCGAACATCCGCAAGAACGGTCTGGAGAAAAAGGTTGCGGCAATGGTCAAGCTGACCAACGCAATTCCGAGCACCAAGGCGCGCATGGCGGCGAAAAAGAAGATTTTCAAGGCGGTGCATCAGACCTTCGGCGGCAATCTGCGGCTTCTGATTTCGGGCGGCGCGGCGATCGACCCGCAGGTGTCGGCAGGTTTGCGGAATCTGGGCATTGCGGTGCTTCAGGGCTACGGTCTGACCGAGTGTGCCCCGCTTGCCGCGCTGAACCGCGACAATTTCTACAACGATTCTGCGGCGGGTCTTGCCACGCCGAACACGTTGCTTGACATTTACGACGTACAGGACGACGGGACGGGCGAGATCCGGTTCAAAGGTGACAACCTGATGCTGGGTTACTACAATCAGCCCGAACTCACGGCGGAGGTGATCCGCGACGGTTGGTTCTACACGGGCGACCTCGGGTATCTCGACGCGGACGGTTTCCTGCACATCACGGGGCGCAAGAAGAACGTGATTGTGACCTCGAACGGCAAGAACATTTTCCCCGAAGAGTTGGAAACGTATCTCTGCCGCACGCCGTATGTTGCGGAGTCGGTTGTGGTCGGATTCATCAACCCGAAGAAGAAGGATTACGATATCGTTGCGATCATCTACCCCGACAAGGAGCGGATGAAGGAGGTCTACGGCGAGTCGTGGACTCGCGATCAATTGGATTCGGAATTGACCCGCGCGGTTGCGGAGGTCAACGGCATTGTGCAGTCCTACAAGCGGATTGAGTACTATGTGATCCGCGACACCGAGTTCCCGAAGAACGCGTCCCGCAAGATCAAACGTCAGGGTCTTGCCGACACGGTGAAAGCCGAGTACGAGGCGAAAGTTAAGGGATAAGAAAGACCTTGGAGGCGCAGGGAGACCCCTTTCGGAGGGGTCTCCCTACCCTCCAAGCCTCCCTGACCCACCCCGAACTTCCCCCATGTCCCCGCCGCTTTGGAAGCGAAGATTTATTTCGCTTTTTGAGAACGGCGGGGACATGGGGGAAGTTTTTTGTGTTTGGGGAGGTGCGGTATTTTTATGGGGTGCGGCTTCGCGCCCCTTTTGTGGGCGGGAACTTTTGAGGGGGATACGCGGAAGCATCGAAACGATCACATTGTAGGGAACGACCCATGTGTCGTTCCGCTTCTTTTTTAGATGTTTTTTCACGCAAAGCAAGTCTACTTATGCAAAGTTTTGTCTGATCGTTTCCCACCTGCGAAACGAGTGCGAAGCCGCACTCTGCAACAATTTTGCACCTCCCAATCCGACAAAAACTTCCCCCAAGAGCACCCGCAAAAAGCAAAGCGAACCAAATTTACGCAATGCAAAGGCGGGTGCTCTTGGGGGAAGTTCGGGGAGGATGAGGGAGGCTTGGAGGGAGAAGGGACCCCCTCCGAAAGGGGGTCCCTTCTCCCTCCAAGGTCTTCCCCCACCTATCCGTCGATTTTTTCGCCGAAAAAACTTGACAAAAGAGGGGAAAAGGGGTATAATAAATCTGTATGACTTCCGGAAGGGGGATTTGAGCGTGATTCGGAGCATGACAGGGTTCGGGAGATGCCGCGAAACCGTTGGAGGGCGCGATATTACCGTGGAGATCAAATCGGTCAACAGTCGGTTTCTGGACTGCTCGGTGCGCGTCAGTCGGTCGGTCTCCTTTTTGGAGGAACGCGTCAAACCGTATCTGCAGGCAAGAGGGCTGACCAGAGGAAAGGTCGACGTCAGCATTACCGTCGATACCGTCGAAAGCACCGACGCGGTCGCACTCGACGACGGGCGGGTCAAAGCCTACCTCGCAGCACTCCGCCGCCTGCGCGACGAATACGGACTGCGCGACGATATCTCGGTCATGAGCGTTGCAAGAAATAACGACCTGTTCGTTACGGTCAAACCCGAGGAGGACGCGGAACGCGACTGGGCAGAGGTAGAGCCTGTCCTCGGACGTGCCGCCGACGCATTCTTTGCCGCAAAGGAACGCGAGGGCGCGGCATTGGTCGCAGACCTCGACGGAAAGGTTGCGGACATGCGGGTGCTTGCGGGACGGATCGAGGAAATGTCTGCCGATACCGTGAAGCATTACCGCGAACGGCTCGCCGAGCGTGTGCGGGACGCACTGGCGGATAACCGTATCTCTGCCGACGAATCGAGAATCCTCACCGAGTGCGCGATTTTTGCGGATAAGGTGGCGGTGGACGAGGAACTGGTTCGCCTGCGGACGCACCTGGACGCGATGGAAGAGATCCTGCGGGACGGCGACGCGGTTGGCAGAAGGCTGGACTTCCTGATTCAGGAGATGAACCGCGAGGTCAATACCACGGGTTCAAAATGCACCGACGCGACAGTGGCGCAAACGGTGGTCGACCTGAAATGTACATTGGAAAAGGTTCGCGAACAGATTCAGAATCTGGAGTGACGAACCGAACGGAAAGAGGAAATTTGCGTATGAAGTTTATCAATATCGGCTTTGGGAATATGGTCGCGTCCGACCGCATCGTAGCGTTGGCGAATCCCGATTCCGCCCCCATCAAGCGGCTGATTCAGGATTCCAAGGATGACGGGCGGGCAATTGACGTGACCTGCGGCAGGCGTACGCGGGCGGTGATTATCACCGATTCGGAACACGTTATTCTTTCCGCCATTCAGACCGAAACCATTGCAAACCGTCTGGAAAACAGCGACGCCGACGAGGACGAAGGCGACGAAGTCCCTGCGGACGGGGAGTGAGGCGCCGATATGGAAAACGGAAAGGGATTGTTGGTGGTCGTTTCCGGTCCTGCGGGAAGCGGGAAGGGAACGGTCAACAAGAAACTGCTTGAAACGGGGGACTTCGTTTTTTCGGTCTCCGCAACCACAAGAGCGCCGCGCCCGGGCGAGGTGGACGGCGTGAATTACCACTACATCGGTCGGGAGGACTTTGAAGCGCGGGTCGGCCGCGGGGAACTGTTGGAGCATACCGAGTACTGCGGGAACTACTACGGAACGCTGCGGAGCGAAACCGAGGCGGTGTTGGCGAGCAACCGGAATCTGCTGCTCGAGATCGAGGTGGAGGGCGCGATGAACATCAAGCGCCGCTATCCCGAGGCGGTGCTGATCATGCTTCTGCCGCCGTCCTACCGCGTTCTGGAAGCGCGGCTGCGCGGGCGCGGGACAGAGACCGAAGAGGTTATCCTGCGGCGCATGGCGCGGGCGCGGGAGGAACTGGAATTTTTGCCGGATTACGACTACGTGGTTTATAATCGCGAAAACGGGGTTGACGAGGCGGCGGCACAAATCCGCGCGATCGTCACCGCCGAAAAGCATTCCGTGCGCCGCGACCCCGACGCAAAGAAGCGCTTTTTTGAGAACTGAAATGAACATACCAACCGAGAGCGAAGGAGATAACATTATGCTGCATCCAACCATTGACGAACTGACACAGGGAAAGTACAACCGCTACGAACTGGCGCTGGCAACCGCAAGATGCGCGCGCCTCATCACCGATGAGTACGTCCGTCAGCACGACGTTGCCGAGAAGAACCAGACGGGGAACAAGGAAACCGACCGCCCCGTGAACACCATGATCGACCGCGAACTGCGCGACGAGAAGGCGGTCAAGGTTGCCATCGGCAGAATTTACAAGGGCATCTACCGGATCGACCTGCACGCCGAGGATCACCCCGAGGACGCGGAGGAGCTGTGGGAAGCCGGCAACGAAGCCGAGGAAAAGCTTGAGGAAGAGGAAGCCGAGCGCGAGGCGCGGGGCGAAGAGCCGGAAGATCCCGACTTCAATCCGGAAGTTCCGATCATCGAATGAATCCCAGACTCTTTGACTCAGACTGCGATCTGCGCCTGAAGTATGCGGGCGTTTATGTACTGGGCAACCCGTACTGCGTGGACGGTCTTTACGACTACGAGATTCCCTGCGAGATGGGGAACGGCGCGGTAGTTCCGGGGAGTTTTGTAACAGTTCCGTTCGGCATCCGCAACCAGACGCGCGTGGCACTGGTTGCGGAGGTTCGCGAGACCTCGCAATACAAAGAGCTGAAAATGATCCGGACGCGGTGTCCCGACAGCATTTCGCTTGACGCGGAGATGTTGGGACTGTGCGAATTTCTGCGCAATCGGATCTTCTGCACGACCGAGGAAGCGGTGCGGGCGATGGTGCCCGCTTCGTCGATCCTGCGCCTGCGGGAGATTTATGCGCCCGCGCCGAATACCGCGCCACCCGCTTCCGACGACATCCGTGCGTCGGATTTATCTGTTTATGAATTCATTCGCGCGCGGGGCGAAGCGCCGATGACGGTTCTGCGCGAGAAATTCGCGGTGCAGGTGGAGGGCAGTCTGCGGCGGCTTGTGAGCCTCGGGTATCTTTCCAAACGGGTGGAGCAGGAGCGCGAGAAGGCGGAAAAGACCGAACTGCACTGGTCGCTTGCCTGCACCCGCCGCATGGCGGAAGAACTGAGCGAGGGGCGCGCATGTGAAAATCTGCCCGCGTTGCGGTCGCAGAAGCACCGCGACGTGCTGAAGGTTCTGCTCGGAGAGGACGCGCCGATGGGAAACGCGGCGCTGTGTCTGGCGGCGAATGTTTCGGGCACACAGCTCAAGGCGTTGCGGGACAAGGGGCTGATTGAAGCCGAAGAGGTGCGGATCGACCGCAACCCCTACGCCGAAATCCCGTATGTCGGCAGAATCGAGCGAAAGCTGAACGCGGAGCAGTCTGCGGCGCTGGAAACCGTTGCGGGTCTGGCATTTTCGGGCGCACCGAAGGCGGCTCTGCTCCACGGCGTGACGGGGAGCGGCAAAACCAGCGTGATGGTGGCGCTGATCGACCGTCTGATCGACGCGGGGCGGGGGGTGATTCTCCTGCTTCCCGAAATTGCGCTCACGCCGCAGTCGGTGGCGATTTTCTGCTCGCGCTACGGCAACCGCGTGGCGGTGATTCACTCGGCGCTGACGGCGGGGGAGCGGTACGACGCGTATTGCCGCATCCGTTCGGGCGGGGCGGATATTGTCATCGGAACGCGCTCGGCGGTGTTCGCGCCCGTGCGAAATCTCGGCGCGATCATCATTGACGAGGAACAGGAGCACACCTACAAATCCGACCAAGACCCGAAGTATCACGCGCGCGACATTGCGCGCTATCGGTGCAATTACCACAAGGCGCTGATGCTTCTGGCGTCGGCAACGCCCGCACTGGAAAGCTACAAAAAGGCGATGGACGGCGTTTACACCTACGTCCCGTTGCGCGAGCGTTACGGCGGCGCGCGGCTTCCCTCGGTGGAGGTCGTGGATATGCGCGCCGAGTTGCGCGCGGGGAACACGGGGGAGATCAGCCGTCGGCTTCTGGACGGTCTTGCCGAGACGGTTGGAAAGCGGGAACAGGCGATTCTGTTTCTGAACCGCCGCGGGTACAATGCAAGCATTTCCTGCCGTTCCTGCGGTCAGCCGCTGACCTGTCCGAAATGCTCGGTGGCGATGACCTATCACAAAACGCGTTCGCACTGGCTGAACGACCCGCGATTGGTCTGCCACTGGTGCGGAACGGAGTTGCCCCTGCCGCGCGCGTGTCCGTCCTGCGGGTCGGAGCATCTGTCGCCTGTTGGGTTCGGAACGGAGCGGATTGAGGAAGAATTGAAGTTGCGGATTCCCGACGCGCGGATTCTGCGGATGGACGCGGACACGACGGGGACGAAGCGATCTTACGAAGAGATGCTCGGGAAATTCCGCAGGCACGAGGCGGACATTCTGCTTGGAACGCAGATGGTGACGAAGGGGCACGATTTCCCTGCGGTGACGTTGGTTGGGGTGCTTCTGGCGGATTCCTCGCTATACGTCAACGATTATCGCGCGAACGAGCGGACTTTTGCGATGCTGACGCAGGTCATCGGTCGTGCGGGGCGCGCGGACAAGCCGGGGCGCGCGGTGATTCAAACGAACGCGCCGGACAACGATGTGATCTCGCTTGCCTGCGAGCAGGACTACGGGACGTTTTACGAGCGGGAGATCCGCTTGCGGCGCGCGCTGTGTTTCCCGCCGATCTGCGATATTGCGCTCATCAGCTTTTCGGGTTCAGCCGAGAACATGGTGGGCATTGCGGGGGTACGGCTTTTGGAGGAGTTGAAGAAGCTTCGCGCCGAGCCTGCTTTCTCTTCGGCGGAGTTATTGGTTTTCGGTCCTGTGGAAGCCCCCGTTTACCGTGTGGACAACCGCTACCGACAGCGGATTGTCATCAAGTGCCGTCTGACGCGTCAGGTGCTCTCTCTCCTTCAGTCGCTCCTTCTTCGCGTTTCAAGCGGCTTCTCCAAGCAAAAACTCTACTTCAGCATCGACTTGAATCCATCTTCGTTGTGAGAGGGGGGGAAGACATTGGAGGGGGAAGGCCCCCCCTTTCGGAGGGTGTCCTTCCCCCTCCAAACCTCCCTCATCTCCCCGAACTTCCCTGCATGGCAACCGCCGGGTTGGTGTGTAGAGATTTCCTGCGTTTTTTGAGCGGCGGTTGCCGTGCAGGGAAGTTTTTGGATTGGTTGGGAGGTGCGTATGCTTTGCAGAGTGCGGCTATCGCACTCGATTGGCGAGCGGGGTGTATAGGGGAGAGTGTATGTCTTTTGTAAGTGCAGATTTATCCCCCCTCATCAGTCGCTAACGCGACAGCTTCCC
>CAVGEJ010000011.1:0-28105 GCA_963628215.1 Eubacterium sp. CAG:180 | reverse complement strand
CGCCTCACGACGGACGCCCTTGCCCTCTGCTAACAGTTCCTACTGCCATGCCTGTAGTGGACTTTCACCACCATGTTGTATCGCATGCCGAGCGCACTAACAAAACGGAACGACCCGCGGGTCGTTCCGTTCTTTCCGTTTATTCTTCCCCGTTGTCCTCGGGCTTGTTGTCCACAAAGCGTTCGATATACTGCTCTGCGGTCATGAGAACGTCACGCGGTTTGGAGCCGTCCTGCGGGGTGACGATGCCCTCGGCTTCCATTCGGTCGACCAGTTTTGCGCCGCGCGCATAGCCAACGCCGATCTTCCGCTGAAGCATGGAGGTGGAAATCTGTCTCTGCTCCACCGCGACCCGAACCGCTTCGGCGTACTTGGGGTCATCCCGCATACCGCCTTCTCCCGCCTCGGGCATTTCGGCGTCCTCCTTGCCCTTCTTGCCGCTCTGCGCCGAGTATTCCTTCATCAGCTTGGTGAAGTTCTCGTCGTAATGTGCAGTGCCGTTCGTTGCGCGTACAAATTCGCAGATCTTCTCGACCTCGCCGTCGCTGAGGAACGCCCCCTGCACACGGATCGGCTCTTTTGCGCCGGTCGGGTTGAAAAGCATATCGCCCTTACCGAGCAGTTTTTCCGCGCCGCCGCGGTCAAGGATGGTTTTGGAGTCGACCACCGAAGCGACCGTACATGCGATACGCGACGGGATATTCGCCTTCAACAGACCCGTGATGACGTCAACCGACGGTCTCTGCGTACCGATGATGAGGTAGATGCCCGCCGCTCTCGCCTTCTGGAGCAGGCGGCAGATGGAATCCTCCACCTCATTCTTTGCAACCATCATAAGGTCGGCAAGCTCGTCGATGATGATAACGATCCGCGACATCGGTTCGAGCCCCGCGTCGCCTGCGGCGACCTTGTTATAGCCGTCGATATTCCGCGCGCCGACGTCGGCGATCCGGTCAAAGCGCGACTCCATCTCATTAACCGCCGCCTGCAAAGCGCCCGAGGCGTCCTTCGGCGTGGTAATGATGGGCGCTAACAGATGCGGAATTCCCTGATACGGCACGAACTCGACCTTCTTCGGGTCGATCATCACAAGCCGCACCTCGTCGGGGCGCATTTTGTAGAGGATGGACATGACAATGCAGTTGATACAAACCGATTTACCCGAGTTGGTAGCACCCGCAACCAACAGGTGGGGCATCTTCGGAATGCTGAAATAGACGGGCGAACCCGCAACGTCGTCGCCAAGGCAGCAGAACAGCGGGGTCTGGCTATCGGCAAATTCCTTTGCCTCAATCATGTTGCGCAGATAGACGGTGGAACGGTTCTTGTTCGGCACTTCGATGCCGATTGCGCTTTTTCCTTCCATCGAGTCCATACGGACGTCCTTCACGCCGAATGCCAACGCGATATCTTTATCCATATTCAGCACGGTACGAACGCGGACGTTCGACGCGGGGAACACCTCGTATCGCGTAACGGTCGGACCGCAGGAATAGGTAATCTCGTTGATATCGATGTGGAAGGTTTTGAGTTTGTCGGCAATCCGCTGTGCGTTCTCCTCCAACTCGCCCTTGGTCTGTTCGGTAATCGCCTCGCCCGCCTGCAGATAGGAGATCGGCGGGAAGGTGTAGGGGCGCTTCTGCGGGGGCGGCACGGGGCGCGGCTCTGCCTTGACGGGAGTCCGTTCGGGGCGCGGCGCGCTTCCGTTCTTCTTGGCGGTAATTGCGCGGTCGATCGCCATCGTTGCGCTTTCCTTTGCGTCCAGTTCCTCGTTGCTCATGCCGTAATCCTGCGGTCCTTTGGAAGTTGCCTGCCGCAGGGTAGGCTGATGCGGAGAAGTTGCGCCCGAACGTGTCGGCGCTCCTGTGACGGCAGGCGCGTTCGGCGCTCCCGCTCCCCCGTTCTGTGCCACCGCAGGGCGGTTTGCGGGATTCGGGCGCATTGCCCCGGGCTGTCCGGCAGGTCGTCCCGCAGGCTGTCCCGGGCGGAGACGGACGGTTGGATCGGTTGGGCGGATGGGTCGGTTTGCAGGCGTGCTTGCCACCGTTCCGGCTGTTCCCACTGTTCCGGCTGTTCCCTGTGCGGGGCGCGCGACGGGTGCGCGATGCTCCCCGCTCTCCCCTCTCGGCGCAGAGCCGGGAAGCGGAACTTCGGGCGGCAGGGGCACATGCACACGCTCGCGCGGGATCTCCGCATCAGGTCCGCTGATGAAGATAGAACCCAATTCAAAGCCCTGATCCGATTTCTGCACACGCCGCGCGGCATTCATCCGATCGTTCGGCTGGGGCGGGAAAACAAGATCCACTGCGGCGCTGTCCGCCTGTCGCATGGCGGAGGTCTGCGGATTCCGCATCCGCACGGGTTGTGCCGCGCTCTGCGCGCTGTTCTGTGCGGTGCTCTGCGCGGTCGGAGTCGCCTTTTCGGTCGCACCGGAGCGATCCGCTTCGGGGATATCCGCCCCGGACTGATCCGTCTCGGGATTCTTCAGTTCGCGCCCGATCTCATCCGGCACGAACAGCGGGCTGTCGGGCGGGGTGTCGTCACTCGCGTTGAGAATCGGCATAACCGGAACGGGGTTGTCCTCGTCGGTCAGGAGCGGAGACTCCTTACTGCGAACCACCGCCCGTTGCGCGGGTTTTCCGTTCGGGTAGGTCACAGCACCCTCCGGCGGCTCGGGCATATCGTCGTCCTCGGGGTCGGTTCTGCGCCCCGCCGCGCGCTCGTGCTTTCTGGTCATGCGATCCATGATGGGCGCGCTGTCCATCTCGTCGGTATCGTCCTTCTTGCGCTTCGCTTTCGCGATGATGATCTTTGCGCGGATGCTTGCAATCACGTGCTGCGGGGTCTTGCCGATGAAGAAGAAAATTCCGATCAGCAGAAGCAGTACGGTAATAAAGATTGCGCCGAAGATGTTCATGCGGGAGCAGAGAAAATACCCGATGCCGCCGCCGAACAGTCCGCCGCCCTGCATTTTCGCGCCGACGCGGATCAGTTCGCCCGCCGTCATGTAACGGTCGGCTTTCTCCAACGCGCCGAGCGCGCAGGAGTGAATGAAGGTGGAAAGGAGCAGTTGGAGCAGGACGGAAGTCACGGCTTTTTCGATCAGCTTATGACGGTCGAGCAATCTGCGCCACATCACGGCGAGGTAGCCGAGCAGGAACGGCAACAGGAAGCCGCCTCCGCCGAACAGTCCGAAAAAGGCAAAGCAGATGCCGTAACCGACAACGCCGACGGGATGCGTTGCCGCGGAATTCGAATTCTTTCCTCCGACCAGATGGAGGAACATACAAACAAACAGGAACACCGCAAAAGCGAACATCAGGCATGGCACAATGCGGTGGACGGGCTTTGCGGAGGGGGATTCCTTGAGGTTGACGGGCGTTTTCCCGCCTTTCTTCCCGCTCTTGCTTCCGCTGTCGGAGTTATTTTTCGCGCGGGAGTTTCCGCCCGATCTGCTGCCCGTACTTCTGCGGGAACTGCTCCCCTGTCCGCTCCGGTTTGCGGAATCTTTGCGGACGTTCTCTCCGTTGTTGCGGCGCTTCGGTTCTACGTCCTCAAACGGATCGGGGACGTCGTCCCAACGGCTTTGGTTCGGTGGCGGCTCGCCCGCGCCCGCGTTCTCGTCATCCGGCGCAAACGGGTCTTTATATTCATCGTTCTGCATACGACTTTTTCCTTTCTCTCTCGTTTTCTCGTTCTCTCGTCTCTTTTTTTCATCTAATACTTTATTATACCATTAACCCCTCCTTTTTGCAAGTGGTACAATGAAAATTTTTGGAGGAAGGTGGGGGAAGACCTTGGAGGGAGAGAGCCCCCTCTTTCGGAGAGGGGGCTCTCTCCCTCCAAACCTCCCTCTCTCACCGAGAACTTCCCCCATGTCCCCGCCGTTTCCGAAGCGAAGATTTGTTTCGTTTCTTGAAAGCGGCGGGGACATGGGGAAAGTTTTTGTGTTTTGGGAGGTAAGAATTTGTTGCAGAGTGCGGCTATCGCGCTCTTTTTGTGGGTGGGATGCGGTTAGAGATTATACCTTATACAAGTGCCGAACGCCTCCCGCCCACAAATCGGGTGCGAAGCCGCACTCTGCAAAGCCCTCGCACCTCCCGTCCAAACCAAAAACTTCCCCCAAGAGCACTCGCAAAAAGCAAAGCGAACCAAATCTTCGCACTGCATGGGCGGGTGCTCTTGGGGGAAGTTCTCGGAGGGTCAGGGAGGTTTGGAGGGTAGCCCCCCCTCTCCGAAAGAGGGGGGGCTGCGCCTCCAAGGTCTTCCGGTCTTTCCTCACCTCACCCCGCGAAAGCTTCAACCAGAGAGCGGAACTCGGCGCGGTCGGAGTGGCGGTCAAGATCGAGACCGCGTAACTTTGCGAGAACCGTCTCATAGGTCACCGAATCGTCGGAGGGGAGATACTTGCTGTTGTAGAGAAGCATCGTCAACTCCAGAACGCAGAACATGAACTCCGTGTCGCTGTCGGGGGACGTGCGGTCGGAAGCCGTGATGCGGTACACATTCTCCTTCGAGACATCCCCGTCCGGCTCTTTGTAGCGAACCGCAAGGGTCATGAATGCCGTGTCGTCGGCAAGATTGACCTTTTGCCCGTTCTCGGTCATCACCAACTCGTAGAATACCGTAACCTGATGCCCCGCGCCCACTTCGCCTGCGTCCTTCGTGTCGTCGGTGAAGTCCTCGCGGTTCAGCTGACGGTTCTCGTAGCCGATCTGACGGTAGGAAGCAATATAGGTCGGATCAAAGGTCAGCTGCAGCTTCACATCTTTCGCAACCGTGTAGAGCGTGGAAATCAGATCGGTTTCAAATACCTTCTGCGCCTCGCTCTCGCCGTCAATGTAGTAGTAAACCCCATTGCCGTTGTGCGCGAGCGTTTCCATCGTGCTGTCGCGGTAGTTCCCGCTCCCGAAGCCGAGAATCGACAGGAAAGTTCCCTCGTCCCGCTTGCCTTCGATGAAGGTTTTCAGCTCGTCGGCAGACTTGATTCCAACGTTCAGGTCGCCGTCCGACGCCATGATAATGCGGTTGTTGCCGCCCTCAATGCGGTAGTCCGCCGCCAGCTTGTATGCCATTTTCATGCCCGCTTCGCCGTTCGTCGCGCCGTGCGCCGTGAGACTGTTCACCGCGTCCAGAATCTTCTGCCGCTCGTTCCCCGCGCACCCCTGCAGAACCACCTCTTCCTCGCCCGAGTAGGTCACAATCGACACCACATCGCGCTCGGTCAGCTGATTCACCAGATACGTGAACGCCTTTTTCAGAAGCGGCAGTTTATCCTCGGTTGACATCGAACCCGATACGTCGATCAGGAACACCAGATTGTTCCCGCCCGTCGGCGTGGTCGCAGGAGCCTGAAGCGTCAGGCGGAGCAGTTGGTTCTTCGGATTCCACGGGCAGGGCAGAATGCCGACCGTCGTGCCGAACAGTTCGCCGTCCTTCGGCGCGTTCGCCTCGTAACGGAAATAGTTGAGGAATTCCTCGGTGCGGAAGGAGGACGCGTTCTTCTCAAGCGCCGACAGAATCGTCTGCTTGTTCGCCTTCTGGCGCTCCCAACCCGTCACGGTCTTGCGGAACAGCGCGTAGGAAGCGGTGTCCACGTCGGCGGAGAAGGTGGAAACGTTCTGCCGCGCGGTGTCGATAAAGGGATTTTCTACAAACGCGTCGGGCGGATTCTCGGCATCGTCTCCGTCCTTATCCGATTTGATATACAGCTCTGCGCCCGCCGCTTCTGCGGGGGCAAATTTGTTTTCTTCTCCGTTGCCGGAAACAGAATCCTGTTTCTTGCCACAGCCGACCAGCAGTCCCGCAATCATCGTCACGGCTAAAAGCAGCGGAAGCAAAGTCTTGCAAAAGCGTTTTGCGGTTGTTTTCATGATACTGAAACTCCTTTCGGTGGCTCATCCGATCAGGTCGGAGAGCAGGTTTTGAAATGCCGTACCCGGCAGACGTTCGGGGTCGTAATCATAGACAGTTCCGTAGGTGACATTTCCGCCGCTGTATGTCAGGGCGGGAGACCAGACCGCGCCGCTCCCGTCGGTAATCCAGATCAAATAGCGATCCGTCCCTGCGGTTTCGTAGGCGCTTTGCCGCTTGGCGCTCTCCATCTCGCGGCGGACGGCGGTTCGTTCGGTCTCTGTCAGCGCGCGGCTGACCCAAAGAGTCTCCCCGCCGCGTTCTCCCACCACAATCCGCACATTCCCGTCTGCGGCAAGCGGCAGAGCGGCGGACTGCTCGCGGAAGGCGTCGCTCCCGGTGCAGGCAAGCAGGAGCGCGGAGAAATCGGCGGGCGCTTCGGAAATTTCGTCGGAATTTCCGCCGGGGGTCGGCTCGCGGCTTGGGAAGAGGATGCCGCGCAACAGCCGTCCGCCCGCCAACCCGATGCCGACCACCAAAGCAAGCGACGCGGCAACCGCAAGAATGCGTAACAGGTACTTCGGTCTGCGCCGCTTTTTCTGCGCGGCAATCGCCTCGGCAAGAAAGCGGTCGTCGATCCCGCCCATTGCGTCAAGCAGATTCTGCGCGCGCCGATCCGGCTGCTGTTTCATAGCGGGATTCCCTCCTCTTCCAACCGTTTCTTCAGCTCCCCGCGCAATCGGTGCAGGATGACCTTGACGTTCGCCTGCGACAGCCCCGACGAAGCGGCAAGCGCGGCAACCGATACGCCGAAGAAATAGCGGTTGACGAACAGGGTTCTGCGGTCGGACGGCAGTCCCGCCAGAAAGCGGTTAATCGCGTCGCGGGTTCGCGCGGCGTCATAGGCTTCGGCAGGAGTCGGCTCGGCGGTATCGGGCAGACAGTCGGTCAGCTCCGCCGTGAGCGCCTCCGCTCCGCCCCGCTTGGCGCGATGGTCGCGGCGGAAGCGGTCGATCGAAATTCTGCGCGTGATCTTGGAAAGGAACGCGCCGAGGAATTGCGGTCTCGCCGTCGGCATGGCGTTCCATGCCTCCAGATAGGTATCGTTGGCGCATTCCTCCGCGTCCTCGCGGCTTCCGAGGCAGGCATAGGACACCGAGCGCAGAAGTCTGCCGTATTTCCGCTCCGATTCGGCAATCGCCCGCTCGTTGCGCGCCCAGTACAGATCCACGATCCGATCGTCCTCCATGTGCCGTCTCCTTCCCGTCTTTACCCGCCGTCACCCATACAGTCGACAAAACGGGCGAAAGGTTACAGAAATTCCGGAAAGTTTTTCCCGGTTTCTTTTATGATAGCAGATAAAACCCGATTCGTCAAGGGATTTTGCGAAAAAATTCCCGTTTTGGGGTTGACAAACCGCCCCCGGCGTGGTATAATAGGAATACAAACCGTTGAGGAAGAGAAGTAGCGGAGCAAACGGCTTCCAAAGAGAGTCGCGGGCGGTGGGAGCGCGGCGGGGCATTTTCCGTGAATGGACTTCCAAGGGCGAACCGAACGCAGAAAGCAGACGGAGGGAAAGCCGCCGCGCTCTGCCTGTAGGCTTCGACGGGATGCGCACCCGTTATCCGAGCGCCGCATATCGCAGGTATGTGAACAAGCGAAGGTTCGCGGAAGCGCGGAACTTCAATTTGGGTGGTACCGCGGGAGAATGGACGATTCCCGCCCCGAAGCAATTCGGGGCGGCTTTTTGTTTTCTCCGCGCAAAATATCATACCGTGCGAAAAATACTGCCGACAGGCACAGGAGGAACCGTTTATGAAGCAAGAAATTCCGTACAAAACCTATTTATCCGAAACCGATCTTCCCACGGCATGGTACAACCTCCGCGCGGATATGAAGCACAAACCCGCGCCGCTGTTGAACCCCGCCACGCACCGCCCGATTACCGCAGAGGAACTTTCCCCCATTTTCTGCGACGAGCTGATCCGGCAGGAACTGGACGACGCGACCGCGTTCTTTCCCATCCCGACCGAAATCCGCGATTTTTACAAGATGTACCGTCCCTCGCCGCTGATCCGCGCCTACTGTCTGGAACAGAAGCTGGGCACGCCCGCGCACATCTACTACAAGTTCGAGGGCAACAACACCAGCGGCAGTCACAAACTCAACTCGGCAATCGCGCAGGCGTACTATGCCAAAAAGCAGGGCTTGCGCGGCGTGACGACCGAGACGGGCGCGGGTCAGTGGGGCACGGCGCTCTCGATGGCGTGCGCATATCTGGGGCTGGACTGCAAGGTCTACATGGTCAGGGTCTCCTACGAGCAGAAGCCCTTCCGCCGCGAGGTCATGCGGGTTTACGGCGCGTCGGTTACGCCGTCTCCGTCAACCGAGACCGAAGTCGGCAGGCGGATTCTGGCGGAATTCCCGGGAACGACGGGCAGTCTCGGTTGCGCGATTTCCGAGGCGGTGGAAAAGGCGGAGACGACCGAGGGCTACCGCTACGTGCTCGGCAGTGTGCTGAATCAGGTGATGCTGCACCAGTCGGTCATCGGTCTGGAAACAAAAACGGCGCTCGACCTTTACGGGGTCAAGCCCGACATTATCATCGGTTGCGCAGGTGGCGGCTCGAATCTCGGCGGACTGATTGCGCCCTTTATGGGAGAGAAACTGCGCGGCGAGCGGGACTACCGCTTCATTGCGGTAGAGCCTGCCTCCTGCCCCAGTCTGACGCGCGGCAGATTTGCCTATGATTTCTGCGACACGGGGCGGGTTTGTCCGCTTGCGAAGATGTACACGCTCGGAAGCGGGTTCATCCCCGCGCCGAACCACGCGGGCGGTCTGCGCTATCACGGAATGAGTCCGGTTCTCTCGCAACTCTATGCGGACGGCATGATGGAAGCGGTCTCCGTGCCGCAGACCGCGGTCTTTGAAGCGGCTGAAGAGTTCGCGCGCGTGGAGGGCATTCTGCCCGCGCCCGAAAGTTCTCACGCGATCCGCGTTGCGATGGACGAAGCGATCCGTTGCCGCGAGACGGGCGAGAAAAAGGTGATTCTCTTCGGCTTGACCGGCACGGGCTACTTTGACATGGTTGCCTACGAAAAATTCCACGACGGCAAAATGACCGATTTCATCCCCTCCGACGCGGACATCGCGGAGAGTTTGAAGAAGTTACCGGAGGTTTAGGAAGACCTTGGAGGCGCAGACCCCCCTCTTTCGGAGAGGGTGGTCTACCCTCCAAACCTCCCTGACCCTCCGAGAACTTCCCCCAAGAGCACCCGCCCTTGCAGAGCGTAAATTTGATTCGCTTTGCTTTTTGCGGGTGCTCTTGGGGGAAGTTTTTTGTCGGATTGGGAGGTGCGAATTCTTTATATGGTGCGGCTTCGCACCCGATTTGTGGGCGAAGGGCGTTCGGCATTTGTGTAAGGTATGATCTCTAACCGCTTCCTACCCACAAAAAGAGCGCGACAGCCGCACTCTGCAACAAATCCTTACCTCCCCAAACACAAAAAACTTCCCCCATGTCCCCGCCATTCTCCAAAAGCGAAACAAATTTCCGCTTCCAAAACGGCGGGGACATGGGGGAAGTTCTCGGTGAGAGAGGGAGGTTTGGAGGGAGAGAGCCCCCTCTCCGAAAGAGGGGGCTCTCTCCCTCCAAGGTCTTCCTTCCCCTCACTCTACCCGAATATCAAACACATAATGTCCCGACGGGAGGCGGTATTCCTCGCGCAAGCGAGGACCGCAGGAGTTAGAACCGATGCCCGCCTGCTTGTAGTCAATGTTCACATAGGTCACGGACTGCGGAATCAACTCGTAATCGTGCGCAGTCGCGGTCAGTTGCGCGGGCGAGAAGTGCGAGCAGTTGAAGCTCAGGTCGGACATTCCGCCCGCAGGCGTGACCGCCAAGCCCTGCCCTGCCGCGTCGGTTACGCGAACCCAGTGCGTTTCCGCGTGCGCCATGTTCTCCTGCGGGCGGACATAGTGCTCGAAATGGTCGCTCACGTCGCAGGAATAAACGCCGACCAATCCCGCCTGCCGCTTGTCGCAGTAGGTCTCCATCGGTCCGCAACCGAAATATTTCAGCTTTTCGTTTCCCGCAGGCATCGCAAACTGAAGTCCCAAACGCGGAAGCGTGACCGCCTCCTCGGGAATTGTCGCGTCCACATCCATCGTCAGCTCCATCCCCGCGCCCGGCGCAAAGCGATAGACCAACGTGCCGCGCAGAGTCGGACGAACCGCATCGGAGCCGAATACAAACGCCGTCTCAATCGCAATGCTGTCGGCAGTCTGTTCGGTCACCCCGCATCTCCTGCACTCCATCCGCGCGTCCAACCAGCCGCAGTTGCCCCAACCGATCGGCTGCCACACGCGGCGCAGATGACGGTCGTTGTCGGTCGGCGCGCGCCACAGGTTCGGCAGAATCGGGCTTGCAAGCATCTCCTTGCCCGTCTTGACGAGCGAAACAACCGTGCCCGTGCGGCGGTCAATGCGCACTGTCGTCGCACCGTTCAGAACCGTAAAGCTGTCCTTATCCTCGGTCAGCGAGAAATTCTTTGCCATCAGGCTTCCCTTGTGCGCGGGGATTTCCCCGGCGGCGCAGGACAGGCGGAACTGCTCCACGCCCACTTCGTAGCCGGCTTCGCTCCATGCGTTCGCGGCGTTTTGCCTGTAGCATACCGTCAGGTAGCAGATGCCGTCCAAACCGTCCATCGTTCCTTCCGGGAGCGTGTAGCGGCGGCACTTTTCGGGCGCGACAGCCAATCCGGCAATTCTGCCCTGCCGCACAACCGCGCCGTTCCGCTCCACCCGCCAATAAAGGTCAAGGTCGGAAAGATCGGTGAAATGACGGTAATTCCGCACGGTAAACGCGCCCTTTTCGAGGTCGACATTCTCCAGTCGGCAGGGGCGGAGAACCTGCTTCAGTTCCAGAAGCCCCGTGTGCGGCTTGCGGTCGGGATAGACCAGACCGTCCACGCAGAAGCACCCGTCGTTGAGTTTGTGCCCCATGTCGCCGCCGTAAATGTACTTCGGATGTCCCGGAGTGCCGATGTCCACCGAGTGGTCGGTCATCTCCCAGACGCAACCGCCGAAGAATTGGTCGTAGCCGTAAATCAGCTTCCAGTAGCCCTCCAAGTCCCCCGGACCGTTGCCCATCGCGTGGCTGTATTCACAGAGGAAGAGCGGAAGCTTGCAGTCCTTGTTTTTCAGGTAGTTGTTGAGAATATCCTCGTAGGACGGGTACATTCTGCTGTGCAGGTCAATGAACAGGTCGTTCGGGTCGGGTTTGACGTGCGAATGGCGGCTCGTCTCGATCAGCCTGCGCGAAAGATCCTCGGCATGCACCAGACACCCGGGCATCCGCTTGTGGAAATAGTCCGCCATCGCGCGGTGATTCCGCCCCGTTCCGCTCTCGTTTCCGACCGACCACATCAGCACGCACGCATGGTTCTTGTCGCGCTCCATCATGCGGCGCGCGCGGTCGAGATACGCTTCGGTCCAGTCCGGGCTGTCGGTCAGTTCGTCCCAGTCGCCCGCGGGCTGCATCCCGTGCGTTTCGAGGTCGGTTTCGTCGCAGAGGTAGAAGCCGAACCGATCGCAGAGCGCGGGGAAGCGCGGGTCGTTCGGGTAGTGGCTTGTGCGGATGAAGTTGACATTGTGCCGCTTGAGCAGGAGCAGGTCGCCGATCATATGTTCGAGCGGCGTTGCAGAACCCAACTGCGGGTGGCTGTCGTGGCGGTTCACACCCTTTGCCTTGACCTTCTTGCCGTTGACGTACACAACCTTGCCGCGCACCTCGAACTTCCGCACGCCGACCGCTTGGCGGATGACCTCGCCACCGACGGTCAGGTACAGTTCATAAAGGTTCGGGGTTTCATCGCTCCAGAGCATCGGGTTCTCCACTTGGAAGGTCAGCGTTCCCTTGCCGTCCATGTGCGCGCTCCCCTTCTCCAACGTTTTGCCGTCGGGAGCGACGAAGCGATAGCCGACCTCGGCGCTGCCGTTCAGCGTGACCTCTGCGGTCACGGTTGCGGTTGCAAACGGCTCTTCGGTCTCACTGCGGACGTAGAGATCCTCGACGTGGGTCTTATCGCGCAGGAGCAGGTAGACCTCGCGGATAATACCCGAGGAGCGGATTTTGTCCTGATCCTCCAGATAGCTTCCGTCGCACCATTTGAACACAAGCACCTTGATTTGGTTTTCGCCCGCGCGGAGGTATTTGGTCACGTCGACTTCGCTTGTCATATGGCTGACCTGGCTGTATGCGGCGAACTGCCCGTTGATATAGAGGTAGAAGCAGGAGTCCACGCCCTCAAAGTGCAGGCGGAAATCGTATTTCTCAAGCGCTTCCCGATCGACGTTGACGGTACGCATATAAAGCCCGCAGGGGTTCTCGGCGGGGACGTGCGGCGGGTCAACGGGGAACGGGTACAAAACATTGGTATACTGCGGTTTATCATACGGTTTATCGAGTTTGAACTGCCAACTCATCGGGACGGTGAGACTGTCCCACTCCCCCGCGTCGAAGTCGGCGGACAGAAAGTCGCCCAGCCCCCGCTCCGAGGGAAACCATCTGAAATTCCATTCTCCGCAAAGCGACGCGAATCGGTCGCTCTTCTCTCTGTCGTCCGCTCTCGCGGCTTCCTCCGTCTGATACGGGACAAAGTACGCGTGCGGCTCTTCGCACCCCTCGTGGAGGGTTGCAAGGCTTTTGTGATCATGCAAATCGTTCATTTTTTCCTCCTTTTTAAGACCTAAGACCTCGGGGCTTTGCCCCGAACCCTACTTAGAAAACTTTTGAAAAAGTTTTCTAAGAACTTTCAAAACTTTAACCAAGGGAGACTCCCCCCTATCTTTATGTGCTTCCGATTCCTTATGTAGCCATATTCGCTCTACGCATTCCGGCTGCTCCGAGTCTCATTCCGCCCACCAATCGGGCGCGAAGCCGCACTCTGCAAAGCATTCGCACCTCCCAATCCACCAAAAACTTCCCTGTACGGCAACCGTCGTTTTCAAAACCGAGAAAAATTTTGCAGATCGGAACGGCGGTTGCCGTGCAGGGAAGTTCGGGGAGATGAGGGAGGCTTGGAGGGGGAAGGACACCCTCCGAAAGGGGGTCCTTCCCCCTCCAAGGTCTTTCCCTTCCCCCTCCCCCAACACCCCCGCCACAGCATCCCGGAGAGCGGGATAGAAGGACGCGGGAGGGAGCATGCGGAAAGTTACGGGCGCACCCGCAATACGGGTCAGAAGAGACTCCGTGAAGTCCCTCCCCCGCTCCGCCTCGCAAAGTGAGAGCATCCGCATGTCCTCCATCGCCTCGCGGAGCGCGTTCAGACGGAGGGATTCCCACGCCGTCCCGTCAACCCCCGGGTAAACCAACATCGTGTCACCCGACGGCACGAAATAGTCCCCGTCCGTGTGCAGATACGGGTCTACATGGTCGTAGGAATACTGCGTGTTCCAGAAGTTGTAGCCCCAGTGCAGAAAGCCCTCAATGTTGTTCTGCCAAAGCTGAATGCCAAGCGCCCGCACGTCGCACAGCCGTTGCGCAAGTAAGCGCCCCGTGATGTGGCGATTTCCCGTCGTGCTTCCGCAGTAATAGACCCATAACCCCGGAACGTGATTCTCCAAAAACGGTTCGGCGTGGTGAATCGCGGGGACGGGCTTTTTCAGCGCCCCCGTCCGATAGAATTCGTAGCTTGACAGCGCGTCAATCAGCGGCAGGTCGCCGAGATAGCGCGAAAGCAATTCACTGCATGCTTTGTAATGCTCCAGATGCTCAAGGTTCGGCTCGTCCGATACATGGAAGAAGGTCTTTTTCTCCACACCCTTCTCCCGCAGATACGCCACCAACGCGGGCAGGAATTGGGATAGAAACGCCTCGTATTCCGCCCCCAGCGCGTCGGTCTCCCAACCGAAGATCCGCTTCTCCTCGCCGTCAACCTCCGCCACGAATTTCGGAGTTGCGTGCGCGCCCCACTGCGAGAACAAATGCGGCATTTCAAAATATTCCACCCCGCGCGCAAGGCAAAGGTCAATCCAACGTCCAAGCAACGAAAAATCGAATTCATAGCGATCCTTGCCCGTCACGCGAATGCGCGCCAGTTGGGTCGTTGTCCGCTCCCCGCCGATGTAGGTGTCCAGTTCGGGCGTGAACAGCGGGGTCAAAAGCATATTGACGCCGTTCAGCACCGCCGTTGCGATGTAGTTGTCGAGAATTGCCCAATGCGCCTCCGAAAAAACGGGAACGCGGTAATAGTCCGCAAGGCAATCGGCGTAGAACCACTCGGTGTGAATCAGCTTTTGCGGCGGGAGTTTGTGTGCGAGAACCCGCACCGTCACGGTCACCGCGCTGTCCCCAACCGAAACCGTCAGCGGGTACTCCCCCGCCGCCAAGTCCTGCGGCAGGTCAGCTTCCACCCAGAGCGTTTGGGTCTGCCCGACGGGAACGGTCAATTACCCGTCGTAGTGAAGCGGGCGGAGCAGATCGGGGTAAAGCCCGGGCGCGGTACGGAGGTAAGGCTCGGGATTCTCGCCCGGATAGGTCGGGTAATGAACCGCGACGCTGACGACAACCCGCGCGGTTGCGTAGGGTGCGAGCGCCCCCGAGAAGGCAACGGGCAGGCGGGATTTTGCCGCCGATCTGCCGATCTCCCCTTCGTCGCCGCGGCTGACCGCGAAAAACGGTAAAGCGGTCGGTTGTGGGCTTGAAGAGAATGTTCTCATCCAAAAAACACTTTTCCAGCGAGGACATCGGTTTGAGCAGGATCACGGGCTTCATTTTTCTTCTCCTTTTTCGCGATTTTTGCTTTTTCCCTTGCAATTGCGGGGCAAGTCTGCTATAATATCCTTGTCTATTGTTTGTTTGACGGTTGGAATCGGAGGTGACGCTTGTGTGCGACAAATCCTATACAACGCCGCGTGAATTGTCCGCAGACACCGAGTCGGTCTCCGAACTGACCAAGGCGGTTGCGCGGCTGACGGGAATGGAAATCTCGGTCTGGGATTCCGACTTCCGCCCCTGCGGCTACAGCGGGCACACCACGGGGAATTTGTGCAATCTTCTGCACGGATGCGGATTGGGGCGCGAACTTTGCGTAGGCTCTGACAACGAGGCGCTTCGCACGGCGCAGGAGCGCGGACCTTACTGCTACCGCTGTCCGATCGGGCTGACCGAATTTGCCGTTCCGATCCGGCGCGGCGAGCGGCTTTTGGGATTTGTGATGGCAGGCAAGGTAGCGGAGGACATTCCCGACTGCGACGCGGAACTGCGGCGGACGGTTCTGTCGCGCTGTCCCGAAGTCGGGCATTTGTCGTGGTTGGACGACGCGATTGCGGGCGTTCCGCACCTCACGGCGGAACGTCTGACCGACAATCTGCGCCTTGTCACGGCGTTTGCCGAGATTCTCGCGGAGCGCGGCGTAACCGCGCAGGGGTATCGCTCCATTGCGGCGGCGGTACGGCGGTTTCTGGACTGCAATTTTGACCGTCGGGTGACGTTGGACGAGTTAAGCGTTCGGTTTCACTGCAGCACGGTAACGCTGACGGGGCATTTCCGGCGGGAATACGGGGTCACGGTTCTGCAATATCTGAACGCACGTCGGCTTGCTCAGGCAGAGAAAATGCTTCTTCGCACCGACATGACGCTTGGCGAAATTTCCGACCGTTGCGGTTTCTCCGACGCGGAGTACTTCTCCCGCGTTTTCCGCCGCGCGCACGGGGTCAGCCCGTTGCGGTACAGGCAAGGTGCGGGGGGATAAGGGAAAGACCTTGGAGGGGGAAGAACCCCCTTTCGGATGGGGTTCTTCCCCCTCCAAACCTCCCTCATCTCCCCGAACTTCCCTGCATGACAACCGCCGATTCGATCTGCAAACTTCTTTTGATTTTTGGGGTCGGCGGTTGCCATGCAGGGAAGTTTTTGGGTTGGGTGGGAGGTACGATTTTGTTATATGGTGCGGCTTCGCGCCTGTTCGGTGAGTGGGACGCATAAAGGAAATGCAAGCCTTACGTAAACGGAGATTTATCCCCCTCATCAGTCGCTTACGCGACAAACTGCTTGCAGTTTTCTTCCCCCTCGAAGGGGAAGGCTTCCGTATGTTCTGCGAATCTTGGAAAAAGGACTTCAAACATTTTGCAAATTAAGATTTCAAGGTAAGACGAAAGAAGTTTGCACAATAGCCTTCCCCTTCGAGGGGGAAGGTGGCGCCGTAGGCGACGGATGAGGGCGGGCATATATGCTCCCTCCATTCCTTTGTTGTGCAGTGCGAAAGAAATCTTGCAGAAGGCTTCCCCTCGGGGGGAAGCTGTCGCTGTCAGCGACTGATGAGGGGGGATAAATCTTCGCTCACCAAACGAAAATTATCAAAACCCCTATCAAAACCATTGTAACAGATTTTTCCGCGCTTGGCAAGGGAAAAAGCGAAGGATTTTCCGGAAAATCGGTAAGCGGGGCGCAAAAATATCGGTTTTCCCTCTTGCGTTTTCGCGCGGGAAATGGTATAATAGAGATATCAAAGCAAAAAACGGAGGATACACCTATGAAATTGAGTGTTCTTGCTAATCTGTACGGCAAAAAGTCGTTGGACGAGACCCTGCAAATTCTGACGGGGCTTGGCGTTCACACGGTAGAGTTGGGCGCGGGCGGCTACCCGGGAAAGGCGCACTGCAACCCTGCGGAACTTCTGGCTGACGAGGCGAAGTACGCGGAATTCATGAATACGCTGAAGAAGTACGACGTCACGGTCTGCGCGCTCTCCGCTCACGGCAACGCGCTTCATCCGAACAAGGCGATTGCAAAACAGTTCGACGAGGACTTCCGCAACGCCGTTCTGCTTGCGGAGAAGATGGGCGTTGACACGGTCATCACCTTCTCGGGTTGCCCGGGCGACAGCGACGGATCGAAGTACCCGAACTGGGTCACCTGCCCGTGGCCGGAAGATTTCCTCGAGATTCTCAACTGGCAGTGGAACGAGAAGCTGATCCCCTACTGGAAGGAAGCGGGCGCGTTCGCCGAGGCGCACCATGTGCCGCACATCGCGTTTGAGATGCATCCGGGCTTCTGCGTTTACAATGCGGAAACGCTCCTAAAACTCCGCGCGGCGGTAGGACCTGTCATCGGCGCGAACTTCGACCCCTCGCACCTGATCTGGCAGGGTGTTGATCCCGTTGCGGCGATCCGCGCGCTGGCGGGTGCGATCTACCACGTCCACGCGAAGGACACGAAGGTCGACCACTACAACACGGCTGTCAACGGTGTGCTTGACACGAAGCACTACAGCGACGAGTTGCACCGTTCTTGGGTCTTCCGCACGGTCGGCTACGGCAACGGCGAGACCTACTGGCGCGATCTCGTTTCCAATCTGCGTCTCTGCGGCTACGACCGCGTTCTGTCGATCGAGCACGAGGACAGCGTGATGACGATCGACGAGGGCTTGCGCAAAGCCGTCGACTTCCTGAACAAGGTTATCATCACCGAAGAAAAGCCCACCACGATGTCTTGGGCTTAACGGAAGGGAAAGACCTTGGAGGCGCAGGGAGACCCCTTTCGGAGGGGTCTCCCTACCCTCCAAGCCTCCCTGACCTACCCCGAACTTCCCCCAAGAGCACCCGCCTTTGCATTGCGAAAAATTGTTTCGCTTTGCTTTTTGCGGGTGCTCTTGGGGAAAGTTTTTTGTCGGATTGGGAGGTGCGAGAACTTTGCAGAGTGCGGCTTCGCGCTTGATTTGTGGGTGCGGAAACGAAAGAGAGAAAGCGGACGGGAATCGGTGATTCCCGTCCGCTGTTATGTGCTATTGGTTCTGAATTCCAATATCACCGTCGGTGCAGTGGATGGTGTAGAGACCAGTATTGTAGTTCCAATCACTCTCCTTTAAAATCGCATTCCACTGCACTTTGGTTCCATCAAACCGGATACTCGTCAAACCGGTGCAACCGGAAAATGCGTTCTCTCCGATACTCGTTACGCTACTCGGTATCGTGATGCTCGTCAAACCGCTGCAACCATAGAATGCGCTTCTCCGGATGCTTGTTCCTCCCGTTATTATAACCATTTTCAGTGAAGCAGGGACGCCATCAAAAATACCTCTAAAATCAATTTTCCCTGTTTGGTCTGCATTTTTGCCGACAAACGGAAGTGTAATGCTCACCAGATTCTCACAACCGGAGAATGCGTATTCTCCGATGCTCGTCACACTGTTTGGTATCGTAATACTCGTCAGTTTATCACAGCCCATAAATGCGCACATACCGACACTCGTTACACCGTCCGGTATCACCAAATCGGTAACAAGTACCCCGTTTAAATACAAATTATGGGCGTATACCAAAGGATTGGAAATATAACCACACATAATTGCGTTCCGAACGTCTTCCAATGAGACACCATATGAGATGCCAAGCCACTTAACAAGGTCAGTAATATATACCCCAGTCAAGCCATCACAACCGTTAAATGCCCCCATGCCAATGTTTGTCACATCTTGTCCCATTGTAACGCTTGTCAAACTGCTACATCCATCAAACGCCATGTGACCGATTATTGTCACGCCGTCAGGTATTACAACGCTCTTCAAATCTAAGCAATGGAAAAATGCGTATGGATAGATTTCGGTAATTCCACTCGGCATCGTCAAATCGGCTTTGTTTCCGATATATCCGATCAGACTCACAATATCCCCATCCATATACAAAATATATCCGTCTCGGTCAACCGACAGTTTAGAAGTATACGATTCCGTATAAACCGCCTTTGCATAGTATCCGACACCACCATACTCACGGCTTTTGACGGCAATCGGCAATGTAGACTTGTTATAGACTTCCACAAGTTTACAGCACCCCGAGAATGCGTCATCGCCGATACCCAACACGCTGTTCGGTATCGTAATACTCATCAAGTTGGTACAATCGTAGAATGCGCCGCAGTTGATCTCGGTAATCCCCTCCGGCAGTGTCAAGTTGGTTGCGTTTCCAATATATCCAATCAAACTTACAATGTCCACATCTTTATATAGGATATATCCATTTAGGTCAATCGACAATTTAGAAGCATACGTTGTTCCCGTATATACTGCCTTTGCATAATATCCAACATAACCGTACTCACCGCTTCCAACAGCTATTTCCAGTGATGATTTGTTATAAACCTCTACAAGTTTATAGCAACCATGAAATGCGCCAATGCCGATGTCGGTCATACTGTTCGGTATTGTGATACTCGTTAAACCAGTGCAATTACGAAATGCTCCATCACTAATACTCGTCATACTATCCGGTATCGTGATATTCGTCAAGCCGGTGCAATTCCAGAATGTGTAATCTTCAATGCGTATCACACTATCCGGTATCGTAATATTTGTCAAGCTAGTACAGTTGCAGAACGCCCGCTCGCCAATCATCTCCACGCTGTTCGGTATTATGACACTCGTTAAGCGAAAGCAACCACCGAACGCCACCTCTCCGATACTCGTCACACCATTCGATATTTTGACACTAATCAAGCCAGTGCAATTCTCGAATGTTCGCGCTTCGATGCTCTTCACACTATCAGGTATTATAATGCTCGTTAAGCTAGTGCAATCACGGAACGCGCGAGCTCCAATACTCATCACATTGTTCGGTATCACAACACTCACCAAACCGGAACAATTTCTGAATGAAGAATTTTCAATACTCGTCACGCTATCCGGTATTGAGACTGTCATCAAATTTGAAAAGTCCTCAAACGCTGATTCCTTAATAACGGTTACAGCGCTTCCATTATATGTTTCCGGAATTACGATCTCCGTCAAATTTTTTGTTGTCCCGCCGCCGACTGCGTAAGTTCCATCGGAAAGCAGGAAATATTCCAAGCCATCGGTCGCCTCTGGCTTTTGCGTAGGTTTCTCCGGCTTCTTCGTCGTCTCTTCGGAGCTCTTCGTGGGTTTCTCCTGTCCCTTTGTCGTTTCTTCTGGGCATTCGGTCGTTTTTAAGGGTGTTTCGCTTACTTCTGTCTCCTCGGTTTTCGATTCTGGCGTAGAAATTTCCCGCTTGCTACAAGAAATAAGCGCACTGCCCGCAATCAGTATAGATAAGCAAAAGCTCGACAGTCTTACCATATTTTGTTTCATGATAAATTCCTTTCCAACATATTGAACCAGCCCTAATATCACCGTTATACGGTCACAAATCCTTAACACTCTCTAATTATATCACATATTTTCCGCCATGTCAACCTGTTTTCTGCAAGCACCTCATCTCAGCGCCATTTTTTCCACCCCCACCAAACCAAAAAACTTCCCCCATATCCCCGCCGTTCCCAAAAAGCGAAACAAATCTTCGCTTCAAAAGCGGCGGGGATATGGGGGAAGTTCTCGGTGAGAGAGGGAGGTTTGGAGGGAGAGAGCCCCCTCTCCGAAAGAGGGGGCTCTCTCCCTCCAAGGTCTTCCTTCCCCGCCAAGGTCTTACCTCTCCTCTCTGAAATACGACTGCCCCAGAGCGGCGGGGGGCTGGTTTTCGCGCTTTTTCCGAATGCTTACGGAAACCAGAACAATGATCGTTACCAGATAAGGAAGCATCTTGATCAGCTCAATCACGGAAGTCGGAGCGGGAACGTAAACGCAGATGATGTAAAGCCCACCGAAAATCAGCGAGCAGAGAATACCGACAATCGGCTTCCAGAGCGCGAAAATGACAATCGCAATCGCAAGCCAGCCGCGGTCGCCGAAACCGTTGTTCGTCCATGCGCCGCCCGTGTAGTCCATGACAAAGTACAAACCGCCAAGCCCGGCAATCATGCCGCCGATCACCGTCGCCCAATACTTGTACGCCGTCACGTTGATACCAACAGCGTCCGCCGTCGCGGGACTCTCGCCAACCGCGCGCAGATTCAAACCCACACGCGAACGGTTCAGGAAAATGCCCGCCAGAATCGCAATTGCAATCGCAAGGTACGCAAGGAATCCGTAGGAGAAGAACAGCTTCCCTACCCAACCGAGATTCTTTGCAAACGGAAGCGCCGTCTTGTAGTAAGTTCCCGTCGCCAGAAGCGAGATCGAACCGCTCTCGCCGAAGAAACGCAGAAGCGAGCCGCCGAAGAAGTTGCCAACGCCCACGCCAAAGGTCGTCAGAGCCAGACCCGTGACGTTCTGATTTGCGCGCAGCGTGACCGTCAGAAAGCTGTAAATCAGCGCCATCAGCGCCGAACCGAGCAGGCAGGACAGGAACGGGATCAGAATGCAGAGCGCCGCCGCAGGGGTCGTGCCCGCAGTCCAACAGCCGTGCTCGTAAATGTAACCGCCGATGATGCCCGAAATACCGCCGACATACATAATGCCCGGAATTCCAAGGTTCAGGTTGCCGCTCTTTTCGGTGATGATCTCACCCGTTGCGCCGTACAGAAGCGGAATGCCCTGAATGATCGCGGCGTTGAGGAACGAAATCCATGTGTTCATTGCGCGTCGACTCCTTTCTCTTCGGTCTCTTCGGTCTCGGTAATCTCTTCGGTCTTTTCAATCGCTTCGGTCTCTTCGGGTTGCTCCGATTCCGTAACCGCCTCGGGTTTCGCTCTGTGGCGGAAATTCACGCGGTAGCGGATGAAGAACTCGCACCCGATGATGAAGAAAATGATGATGCCCGTCATGATATCCGCAACGCTCTCGTTGAGGTTGCAGGTGGTTGCCATCTGCGAAGCGCCGCGCCGCAGGAAAACCAGAAGGAACGACGTAAGAAGCATGAAAATCGGGTTGAATTTCGCAAGCCACGACACCATGATCGCGGTAAAGCCGTCGCCGCCGACCAGATCGGACGTCACCGTGTGGCTCGCGCCCGCAACCAGAATCATGCCCGCAACGCCGCAGAGCGCGCCCGAGAGCACCATGGTACGGATGATAACCTTCTTGACATTGATTCCGATGTAGCGCGCGGTGTTCTCGCTCTCGCCCACCACGGAAATCTCATAGCCGTGCTTGCTGTACTGCAGATAGATGTAGATAAGCGCGGTCAGAACCAGAACGATCAGAATGTTCAGCAGGTACTTCTGCCCTGCAATTTCGGGAAACCAACCGTTCTTACTGGAAAGGTTCAGCACGCCAAGCACACGCGAACCGTTCGGAACCCAGATCATGATGCAGAACGACACCAACTGTGCGGCAACGTAGTTCATCATCAGCGTGAACAGCGTTTCGTTGGTATTCCAGAGCGCCTTGCAGATTGCGGGAATCACCGCCCAGATAATGCCCGCCACAATCGCCGCGGCAAACATCAGCGCCAACAGCACCGCGCTCGGCAGACGGTCACCCGCATAAACCATGCAAGCCGCCGCGGCAAGCGCCGAGACCAGAACCTGCCCCTCCGCGCCCGTGTTCCAGAAGCGCATACGGAATGCGGGGGTCACCGCAATGGCGATGCAGAGCAGAACCGCAGTCCCCTGCAGGGTCACCCAGAGTTTGCGGGGAGACCCGAACGTTCCTTCAAAAATTGCCTTGTAAATTTCAATCGGGTTGTAATCGGTCAGAATCACGACCACCAGAGCCGACAGAAGCATACCGAGTATGATTGCCGCCGCGCGGATCAGACAACGGTGCAGAGCGCCGATCTCGGTTCTGCGCGTAATATGAAACAGAGGCTCGTGCCGTTTTCCCGTTCGGGATGCAGAATTCATCATTGCGCTTTTCCTCCCTCCGTTCCGGTCATCAACAGACCGACTTCATCCTTCTTTGCGGTTCTGCCGTCGAGAATGCCCGCCACGCGCCCGCCGCTGATGACCATAATCCGGTCACACAGTTCCAACAGCACATCGAGATCCTCGCCGACGAAAATCACCGCAACGCCGCTTTCCTTCTGCTTGTTCAGCAGATTGTAGATCATGTACGACGAGTTGATATCCAACCCGCGCACAGGGTAAGCCGCCATCAGAACCGTGGGCGCAGCCGCGATTTCGCGACCCACCAACACCTTCTGAACGTTGCCGCCCGACAGCCGGCGAACCGGGGTTTTGTCGCTCGGCGTAACGACTTCCAACTGGCGGATGATCTCCCCCGCCAGATTCTTCGGCGCGGTCCGGTGCAGGAACGCGCCCGTACCCGTCCGATAACTGCGAAGCATCATGTTGTCCACAATGCTCATGTTTCCGACCAGACCCATGCCGAGACGGTCCTCGGGGACGAACGAAAGCCGCACGCCCAATTCGCGGATCTGGAGCGGGGTCTTGCGGCGCAGATCCACCGTTTCGCCTTCCTTTGGGTCGTTGTAAAGGATTTCCCCGCTGTCGGGAACGTAAAGTCCCGCAATGGATTCCAACAGTTCGCGCTGACCGCTTCCCGCAATGCCCGCAACGCCGAGAATCTCTCCGCTCCGCGCCTCGAACGACACGTGATCCAACACCTTCACGCCGTCGGGGCTGACGCTGCTGATATCACGCACCGCCAGACGAACCTGCGGGTCGTGCGGCTCGGTGCGCTCGATATTCAGGCTCACCCGCTTGCCAACCATCATTTCGGTCAGTTCCGCCTCGTTGGTCTCCGAGGTACGAACCGTGCCGATGTAGCTTCCCTTGCGCAGAACCGACACGCGGTCGGAAATCGCCATCACCTCATGCAGCTTGTGCGTGATGATGATAATCGCCTTGCCGTCGTCGCGCATGCGGCGCAGAACCGCAAACAGCTTTTCGGTTTCCTGCGGGGTCAGCACGGCGGTCGGCTCGTCCAGAATCAGGATGTCCGCGCCGCGGTAAAGCACCTTGACAATCTCCACCGTCTGCTTTTCGGACACCGACATGTTGTAAATCTTCTTGTTCGGGTCAAGATCGAATCCGTAACGCGCGCAGATGGCTCGCACGCTCTCCGCCGCGTCCCGCTTGCTGTACCCGCGTTTTCCGTGCAGACCGAAGATCAGCCGCACGGTCTCATCCCCCGACCGCGCCTTAATCACGCCGACCGTATGTCTGCCGTCTGCCGGCAGAACCTCGACCTGCTCCCCGGGGATCATTTCCAATCCCTCGCGGCGGCAGGCGACCTCCGCCTGTGCCAACGCCTCCTGCGGGTTCAGTCCGCCGATCTGCTTCACGCCCAGAACAACATTTTCCGCGGCAGTGAACACATCCACCAGTTTGAAGTGCTGATGGATCATGCCGATTTTATACGCAAACGCGTCATGAGGGGAGGAAATGACAACATTCTTCCCGTCGATCAGAATATGCCCCTCGTCGGGATAATAAATTCCGGAGATCATATTCATCAGGGTCGTTTTTCCGCTGCCGTTCTCTCCCAGAAGTGACAGGATCTCTCCCCTGCGAACCTCCAGACTGACATCACGGTTTGCAACCACGTCGCCGAACCGCTTGGTGATATGCCGAAGTTCCAGTGCCACACGATTATCTTTCATAGATGGGCGTATCCTTTCTTTCCGCTATAATAAAACACCTTAAGGCGGAGCGATGCTCCGCCTTTTCGGTTTGTTACGATACCGTCCGGATTATTTAACCTCGGAAATACCGTCGATGTACATAATGTCGAAGTACGGAGCGGAACGCATGGTCGATTCCGCAAAGTAACCGTCCTTGATCGCCTCGGTGTCGGGCTTGTAGTCGCCGTCCACGTCCGCCAGATAGTTGGTCAGCTTCTCGCCTTTAACGGTAAAGGTGTTGGTATCGAACACCTTCAGCGTGCCGTCCTTCAGCTTCGCCATAGCCGCGTCGATCTTCTCCTGCGTGCCGGGAGCGGCAACCTTGGAGTTCAGCTCGGTCAGTTCCACAGCGCCGTCCTTGATGGAATAGCAGATGTCGTTGTCAACCTTGTTGCCCGCCATGGTTTCCTTGATAATCATGGTCATGTAAGGCTCCCAGTTGATCTTCGAGGAGATCAGCGCGGTGTTCGGAGCAATGGAGATGGTGCTGATGTTGTAAGCAACGTTCGGAACTTTCTTCTCTTCGCAAGCCTTCGGAGCACCCTCGGAGTCCGCGTGCTGGCTGATGAGAACGCAACCGTCGTCAATGAGTTTGTTTGCGGCTTCCTTCTCAAGCGCGATATCAAACCAGGAGTTGGTGTAGGTCACTTCCATGGTCACAGAGGGGCAAACCGACTTTGCGCCGAGATAGAAGGAGGTCAGACCGGAAACGACTTCCGCATAGTTGAACGCACCGACATAGCCCATCTTTGCCTTGTCTGCGGTGATAGTGCCCGCGTCGATCATCGACTGAACCTTCATGCCTGCGGCGATGCCCGCGAGGTATCTGCCTTCATAGATGGACGCGAACGCGTTGTGGAAGTTGTCCAGACCTGCGGTCTGCGCCTTGGTTCCGGTAGCATGGAAGAACTGGACATCCTTGAATTCCGATGCGGCACGGATAATGTGATCCTGATGACCGAAGGAATCCGCGAAAATCAGCTTGCAACCCTCTTCCACAAGGTCGGCAGCTGCGCTGTAGCAGGTTTCATCCTCGGGAACGTTGGTCTTCATCAGAATCTGGCTGTCCTTCAGACCCGCAGCCTTAGCGGCAGCCTTTGCGGCGTCAAGGAAGTTCTTGTCGTAGGTCGAGTTCTCGTCATGCAGGAAAATGAAGCCGACTTTGAATTCGTCGTCATCCGTCTTCTTGCAGGACACCAGTCCAAAGACTGCCGTTGCCGCCATCGCGATGACCAGCACAAGAGAAAGTACCTTTTTGAACATATTCATGTTCCTCCAAAAAAATATTTTTACCCGGGGCGCACCCCGTAGGTAACAAAAGAAGACAGACCCCGTCAGCCGGAGTCTGTCAGCAAAGCCTGTCCGCCCCCTTTTCGGGAACGACAACAAGAGCCTGCCAATAGTCGCACATCCGGCTGTGCGGTAGAGACACCCGAGCCATTTTCATCGGGCATATATTGGTTGGACTGTATTTCGGTATGATGTAATTTCAGTGCGCGAACTCAATCGTGCCGTCCTCGGTCATGCGGCTGATCTTTGCCAGTGCCTCAACCCGAACGCCTGCGTCCCGCAACAGCTTTTCGCCGTCCTGATAGGCTTTCTCAACGCACACGCCAAGCCCCACGACTTTCGCGCCCGCCTGCCGGCAGATGTTGAGCAGTGCCATTGCCGCGCTCCCTCTTGCAAGGAAGTCGTCAATCATCAGCACGCGGTCATGCGCTCCGAGATACTGGCGGGATACCACCACGTCGTGGTCGCTCCCATGCGTATAGGAGTGAACCTGCGAGCGCCAGACATCTGCCGCCATGTTGGAGGATCTGCCCTTCTTGGCGTAGACCACGGGACAATGAAAAAATTGCGCTGTCATACAGGCGATCCCGATTCCGCTTGCTTCCATGGTCAGGATCTTGTTTACACCGCAATCCGCGAATAACGTATAGAACTCTTTTCCGAGTGCGGACAGAAAGTCCACGTCCATCTGGTGGTTGAGAAAGCTGTCGACCTTCAGAACATCGCCCGCATAGATTTTTCCGTCCTTGCGGATTCGCTCTTTCAGAAGTTCCATCGCGCTCTCCTTTCCGCCCCGTCGGGGACGCCCGAAAAAGTATATCTCATTATACCCCAAAAACCCCGCGATTTCAATTGACAAATCACAACAATTCCACCCGTTTTCGACACTCTTTTTTAAGAGTCTTTCACAAAACCGCCTTATTTGACGGTTCTGTGACGGTCGCGTGACGGCGAAACCGAATCCTACGTCAGTGTCCTTTTGAAAAGAAACTGTGTAGAAAAATAAAAAAATCGCAAAAACCTATTGCAAAAAGAGAAAAATTGGTGTAAAATAGAATGTAATGTTCAGAGTCGGGATTTCCGCCGGCTCAAATTCTGACTTTCCCACAGAGGATGGAGGTAAAAATTTATGGTAGTAGCCGGAGATTTCAAAAACGGTATCACGTTCGACGACGGTCAGGGCAACGTCCTGCAGGTCATCGAATTCCAGCACGTCAAGCCGGGCAAGGGCGCGGCGTTCGTGCGCACCAAGCTGAAGAACGTTATCACGGGCGCTGTGGTCGAAAAGACCTTCAACCCCACCGATAAGTTCGAGAACGCTTACATTGAAAGAAAAGATATGCAGTACTCCTACGACGACGGCGATCTGTATCACTTCATGGACACCGAAACTTGGGAGGAAACGCTCATCCCCCACGACAAGGTTGGCGACAATTTCCGCTTTGTCAAGGAAGAAATGATGTGCAAGATCATCTCCTACAAAGGCAACGTGTTCGGCGTTGAGCCTCCGATTTTCGTTGAACTGGAAGTCACCGACACCGATCCCGGCTTTGCAGGCAACACCGCAACCAACACCCTCAAGCCCGCAACGCTTGAGACCGGCGCAGAGATCAAAGTTCCGCTGTTCATCAACGTCGGCGACCGTCTGAAGATCGACACCCGCACGGGCGAGTATCTGTCCCGCGCATAAGACAAACATCGGGGGAACCGCGCTGTTCGGTCCCCCGATTTTGACACAACCGAAAGGAGAATACAAAATGGAAATGAATCTGACCGAAAAAGCGTCCTACCTCAAGGGGCTTGCAGAAGGCTTGGAACTTGACAAGGAATCGAAAGAGGGCAAGATCATTGCGGCGCTTCTCGACCTGACCGGCGAAATGGCGCAGGAGCTTGCAAAGGTTCGCAACGACATTGACGAGATCGACGACGATCTGGACTATCTCAACGACTATGTGGAAGAGTTGGACGACGATCTGGAAAGCGTTGAAAACCTGCTCGGCGGCGAGGATGACGAGGACGAGGACTACGACGACGAGGATGAAGAGGACGACGACCCGCTCGGCGACGACGACTGCGATGGTGACTGCGAGGGTTGCCACGGTTGCGACGACGAGGAGTACTACGAGATCGTTTGCCCGTCCTGCGGCGAGACGGTCTGCTTTGATCAGGAGTTAGACCCCAAAAATCTGGTCTGCCCCGCCTGCGGCGAAAAGTTCGGTTGCATCGTTGACGAGGACGACTACAAGAAGATTTCTGAGGATAAAGAGTGAGAAAGACCTTGGAGGCGCAGGGAGACCCCTTTCGGAGGGGTCTCCCTACCCTCCAAGCCTCCCTGACCTTCCCAGAACTTCCCCCAAGAGCACCCGCCCTTACATGGCGAAAATTTGTTTCGCTTTGTATGGTGCGGGTGCTCTTGAGGGAAGTTTTTGGTTTGGGCGGGAGGTAATTTTTTCAGAGTGCGGCTATCGCACCCGATTGGCGGGTGGGATGCGATTTGTTGTGATGCCTTATGCGGAATCTCCGAATATCAAAGGCGCAAAGCCATTCTGCAAGTAATATTCCTATGGTAAGTGGAGATTTATCCCCC
>CAVGEJ010000010.1:18826-29643 GCA_963628215.1 Eubacterium sp. CAG:180 | reverse complement strand
TTGCGTGGATGAACAGTTACCGCCGCCTTGCCAAAGACTTTGAAATCACTGTCGCTTCCGAAGAAACGATGGTAATTCTTTCGTGCCTTGCCGGACTAATCTATCGCTTATGAAAACAGTCTCTTACAGTTTCAGCACCTTCCCGCCCAAGCGTTCCGCGTCCTCCTGTTGGTGGGTCACGAGCAGGACGGCGGCGTCGGCTTGCTTCCACTTGGCGCGGAGACGGTCGGAGAGACGGCGGCGCAGATCGGTATCGAGCGCGGAAAACGGTTCGTCAAGCAGGAAAAGGTCACCGCCATAGAGTAAGGCGCGCGCAAGGGAAACGCGGCTCTTCATACCGCCCGAAAGTTCGGCGGGGTAGAGCGCGGCGCAGTCCGTAAGTTCCACTGTCCGAAGCGCCTCCGCAATGGCGCGGGGGTCGGGCTTTGGCAGGACGGCGGAAAGATTCTGCGCAACGGTCAGCCACGGGAACAGGCGCGATTCCTGAAACGCGCAGGAGATCCGCTTTGCCGTGCAGAGCACCCGCCCGTCGGTTGGCGTGAGCAGTCCCGCCGCAAGCGAGAGCAGGGTGCTTTTCCCGCATCCCGATTCGCCCATGACGGTCAGAAATCCGCCGTCCTCCAAACGGAAGGAGAGGTCGCGCAGAACGGGTGTGTTTTTCTTGTAGGAAAAGGAAACGCGTTCGAATTCAAGCATTGCGGTCACCTCCCGCGCGTGTGCTTCTGTCGAATCTGCGGAACAGCGCGACGAAGCCGTATTCAATCAGGAGACTGAGCAGAATCACCGTCAGCGTCCATGCAAACATCTGCTCGGTTTCGAGGTACAGCCGCGCGTCGCCGATCATCCGACCGATTGTTCCGCGCGGGGTGGCGAGAATTTCCGCCGCGATGCCCGCCTTCCATGCAAGCCCGAGCGACGTGCGGCAGGCGGAAAGAAAGTAGGGGCGCAGAGAGGGGAGAACCAACACGCGCAACCGCCGCGGATAGGAGAAGCGGTAGACACGCGCGACCTCGGAAAGTCCCGGATCAATGCGATCCAACCCCTCGTCCAGATTGGTCCAGACCACGGGCAGGACGATGAGAAAGGTGATGAGCGAGGGAACTTTTGCCGCCCCGATGAAGATCAGGAGCAGGACGATGAAGGAAGCAACCGGCGTTGCCTTGATGACGGTCATCAGCGGCAGGAACAGATCCCGCAGGATGCGGACGCGGTGGCAAAGTCCTGCCAGAAGTACGCTGAGCGCGACCGCCGCGAGAATGCCGGTCACGACATTGAGCAGCGACCGCCCCGTGACAAGGTAGAATTCCTTCGAGCGCACCAGTGCCCACAGAACCTTGAACACTGCGGCGGGAGCGGGGAAGAGCAGTTCGCTCCCAACCGACTTTGCCGCCGCCCACCAGACAAAAATCCAGAAGGCGACGGCAAAGAGAATGCGGAAAATTTTCGGTATCCGCTTCATTTTCCGAGATAGTAGAACGCGTCATCCGGCACTTTGCCGCCGATTGCGCTCGCGTTGATTCCCGAAAGAATGGTCAGATAGGTGTTCATCGCGGTTTTCATGTCGTCACCCGCGACAAAATGAATGTTGCACTTCGGAATCGCGTTCTTTGCAACGGGCGCCTGCGCGAAAATGCCGTGTTTGACAATCAGTTCTGCGGCTTCCTCGGTGTTGGTGTTGACGTAGTTCACCGACGCTTCATAAGCGCTGAGGAAGTTTGCAACGGCTTCGGGGTGCGCCTCGAGGAACGCGGTGCGAACCACCACGCAGCCCTGCACGAGCGAGTCCTTCTTGCCGTCCAGCTTGTCCCACTCGGCGGTGAGGTCGAGCGAGACCTTCAGGTCTGCGTTCTTGGCTTTCGCAACGGTAATCATCGGCTCGGGGAGTACGGCGTAGTCCACCTTGCCCGCCGCAACTGCCGCCACGAGGTCGGCGGGAGCGGAGTACTGGTTGTCAATCGTTACGTTCACGTTGTTCTGCGCGCAGAGATACTTGAAAATAAAGGTCGGGTTCTGCGCGGGCGCGAAAACGGTTTTGCCGTCGAGGTCGGCAAACGAGGTGACCTCGGTTTTGCCGATCACATAGAGGCATCCGAGCGTGTTAACCGCGAGGACTTTCACCTTGCCCTCGGTTTTGTTATAGGCAATCGACGCGCCGTTGGTCGGGATGGCGGCGATGTCCGCGTCGCCGTTAATCAGCGCGGGGAGGACTTCCTTTGCAAAGTCGGACTTGACTTCAAAGGTGTATTTTTCGGATTTGAACACGCCGTTTGCGGCGTCCTCCATCAGTTTCGCCATACCAAAGCCCGTAGTGCCGTTCATCGTGTAGACATTGATGTCAACGGGCGTGACGGGGGTCTCGGCGGTTTCGGTCGGCGCTTCGGTGGTGTCCTTGGGGTCGGTCAGCGGATTGCAGGCAACGGCAAAGGAGACGAGTAGGGCAACGAGCAGGAACAGGGAAAATACGCGGAGTTTCATGGTAGTAAGACTTCCTTTCAAAAATGATTTATTGGTTGTAGTGCCTGAGCATCGCGGCGGGGTCGGGCAGGGTCAGATGCTTGCCGTTTTTGACCAGATAACCGTCGGCGGTCAGGCGGTCAAAGGCGCGGTAAAGCGAGGCTCTGCCAAGGTTGAGCAATTCGGAGAGAGAAGAGAGGGATTCGGTGAGCGTGACCTCGCCCTGTCCGAGTCCCGCAAGGTAGAGTGCGAGCCGCCGCTCGGCACTGCCTGCGGTCAGATACCCGATCTTGCGGTTGAGAAAGCGAACGCGCCCCGAAAGATACCCGATGTAGTTTTGGCGAAAGCCGCGGTCGCTATCCAGAAGCGCACGGACTGTGTCCTCCGGAATCAGCAGGCAGGTACAGCCGCCCGACGCACGAACCGTGCTGACCGACGGCGCATCCGAGAACAGATTCGCAATCCCGAACAGATCGCCCGCGCCGAGAAAGCGCAGCAGGACGTTGTGTCCCGCGTTCGGCGTGGTCACCGCCGCTTTGCCCTCTGCCAGAACGATCAGAAGCGGGAGTCCGTTCTCGTCTGTCGAACCGATGATTTCACCGTCGGCATAGGTTCGCACCGCCGCGCCGTCACCCGTCAGGCTGTCCAACGTTTCCCGTGACAGCCCGCCGAACAGCGGACAGCGCAAAAGGCTCTTGCGCAGGAGTTCCTCTGTCAATCCTCTCCCTCCTTTTTGTCTCATATGATACAATTATAGCGACGGCGCGGGGATTTGTCAAGTCCTTTTTCAAAACTTTTCCCGAAAAAGCGCGAAAAGAACGGGAAAACGGTCACCCGCACTTTGGAAAAAGGGAATTTTTCGGGTGAATTTTCGGAAACCTCTTTACTTTTTTGCCTTTTTCGTGTATACTTATCCTGAAAAAACTCACATAAGGAGATGAATTCATGACACTGATAATTCTTGCCGCAGGGCTTGGTTCGCGCTACGGCGGGCTGAAGCAGTTAGATCCCATGACCGACGCGGGAAACTTCATCATTGATTTTTCGGTCTATGACGCCATCCGCGCGGGCTTCGATCAGGCGGTCTTTATCATCAAGCGGGAGAATCTGGAGCAGTTCCGCGAGACCATCGGAAACCGGATTGCGAAGAAGATCAAGGTCAAGTACGTGTTTCAGGACGCGCACGATCTGCCGAGCGGCTTGAAGCTGCCCGCAGGACGAACCAAACCGTGGGGGACGGGGCATGCCGTGTGGTGTGCGCGCGATCTCGTGACCGACAATTTCGCGGTTATCAATGCGGATGATTTTTACGGCGCGGAGACCTTCCGCCACCTTGCGGAGCACCTGTCCCGCCCGAACCTTTCGGGCATTCCCGCGCATCACTGCATGGTGGGCTTCCGCGCGGGCAACACGCTGACCGAGAACGGAACGGTTTCGCGCGGCATGTGCGAAGTCGGGGAGGACGGCAAGCTGATCCGTGTGACCGAGCGGACGAAGGTTGAGAAGCGCGAGAGAGGCGCGGCGTATCTGGAGGACGACGGCACGACATGGACCGAGATGCCGTTTGACACCATCGTGTCGATGAACTGCTGGGGATTCACGCCCGACCTGTTCCGCCATCTGGAGACCGAGTTGCGCGGCTTTTACGAAGCGGCAGTGCCGACCAATCCGCTCAAATGCGAATTCTATCTGCCGTTTGCGGTGCAGGCGCAGATGGAGGCGGGGCTCTGCGACGTTGCGGTCTACCCGACCGAGTCGGTCTGGCAGGGCGTGACCTACCACGAGGACAAACCGCGCGTCAAGGCGGCAATCGCCGACCTGATCGCAAACGGCGAGTACCCCGCCGATCTGTGGGCGTGACGAAAGCAGAAGAATAAGAGGGAAAATCAACTGTTTTATTATGGTGGGATAAAGGATATCCCCCCTCATCAGTCGCTAACGCGACAGCTTCCCCCCGAGGGGAAGCCTGCTATACGCGGCGCAATTCGGATATTGAAACTCGGTTTGGGCTTTTGCTGAATTGCGCTACCGTCGGGGATGATTACAAGAAAAACGGTTTGGTTATTACGGAATTCCAAAACCGAGATTTTGTAAAAATTGTAACTTTCTGCAACAGAAACGGGATTTAACAAAGAGGCTTCCCCTCGGGGGGAAGCTGTCGCGTCAGCGACTGATGAGGGGGGATAAGTTTGATCCCACCGAATGCTCAAATAAGATTCCGTATCATAAGTCGGTAAATGCGGGGGATACCCCAAGGTCTTAAAAAGAGAGGTAATAAAAATGGCTATTCTGATTACTGGGGGAGCGGGATTCATCGGCTCTCATACCGCGGTGGAATTTCTGAACGCGGGCTATGACGTTGTGATTGCGGACAACTATGTCAACAGTTCTCCGAAGGTGCTGGATCGCATCAAGGAGATTACGGGGAAGGAATTCCGCGCTTACGAAGTGGATCTGTGCGACAAGGAGGCTCTGCGCCGCGTGTTTGTCGAGAACCCCGACATTGACTCCGCGATTCATTTTGCGGGTCTGAAGGCGGTCGGCGAGTCGGTCGTACAACCGGGACGGTACTACTACAACAACCTGCTCAGCACGCTGAATCTGGTGGAACTGATGGCGCAGTACAACGCCAAGCGCATTGTGTTCAGTTCGTCCGCAACGGTCTACGGCTCGCCCAAGACCGTGCCGATCAAGGAGGATTTCCCGCTGTCCACGACCAACCCCTACGGCGAGACGAAACTCATGATCGAGCGCATCCTCAAGGATGTCTGGTTTGCGGACAAGGACTGGAGCGTGTCCATCCTGCGGTATTTCAACCCCATCGGCGCGCACAAGAGCGGGCTGATCGGCGAGAACCCGCGCGGCATTCCGAACAACCTGCTGCCTTACGTTGCAAAGGTTGCGGCGGGACAGCTGCCCTTCCTGCAGGTGTTCGGCGACGATTACGACACGCCCGACGGCACGGGTGTGCGGGACTATATCCATGTGGTCGACCTTGCCAAGGCGCACCTCAAGGCGCTTCAGAGAGCCGATCAGGTGACGGGCGTGGAGTACTACAACATCGGCACGGGCGTGGGCTACTCGGTGTTGGATATTGTCCATGCGTATGAAAAGGCGTCGGGGCTGAAAGTGCCCTACAAGATCGTGGCGCGCCGTCCCGGGGACATTGCAACCTGCTACGCCGACCCGACCAAGGCGGCGGAGGTTCTGGGGTGGCATGCGGAGTTCGGCATCGAGGATATGTGCCGCGACATGGCGAACTGGCAGAAGAAAAATCCGAACGGCTACGAAAGCTGAGGGGGAACGCATATGATTACCAAGCATTATTTCGGAACACTGGACGACGGCAGCGAGGTTTACTGCTACACGATGAAGAACCGCACGGGAATGACCGTGACCGTCTGCGAATACGGCGGAGCGGTTACGGAAATCCGCGTACCGGACAAGTACGGTCGCTCTTCCGACGTGGTGGAGGGCTACGACTCCCTGCGCGACTATGTACTGGGCGACGGCTATCTCGGCGCTCTGGTGGGCAGAGTGGGCAACCGCATTGCGAACGGCAAATTCACGCTTGACGGCGAGACTTACACGCTCTATCGGAACGACGGGAAGAACTCCCTGCATGGCGGCAAAGTGGGCTTTTCGCACCGCCTCTGGAATGTCAAGCCCGTGGACGGGGAAGAGCCGAAGTTGGTTCTGACCCTGCATTCGCCGGACGGCGAGGACGGGTATCCGGGCAATGTGGACGTAACGGTGACCTATGCGCTTCTTTCGGGAAATGCGCTGTCGATCCGCTATGACGCGACGTCCGACCGCCGCACGCCGCTGAATCTGACGAATCACACCTACTTCAATCTGGGCGGCTATGCGTCAGGAAAGATTTTCGATCACGTGGTGCAGATGGAGGCGGACCGTTATCTGCCGACCGACGCGGAGCTGATTCCGACGGGCGAGATCCGTTCGGTGAAGAACACGCCGTTCGATTTCCGCGAGCCGAAGGCAATCGGGCAGGATTTTGGCGCAGACTGCGAAGATCTGAAGTTGGCGGGCGGTTACGATCACTGCGTTTGCTTTACGGAAGGGGAGACGAAAGAGCCGACCCTGCGGGTTCAGATTTACGAGCCGAACAGCGGGCGGATTCTGAAGATGTTCACGAATCAGCCCTGCATGCAATTCTACACGGGGAACTTCTTCTGCAATCCCGAGTACCCGCTCAAGGGCGGCTATCCGCAGAACAAGCAGGCGGCGTTCTGTCTGGAAACCCAGAAGATGCCCGACGCGGTGAACCACGCGAACTTCACCGACACGATCATCGGTCCGGACAAGCCCTACGAGCACGTTGTGGTGTATCAGTTCTCGGTGAAAGAGTAAGGGAAGAAGACCTTGGGGAGGGAGAGAACCCCCTTTCGGAGGGGGTTCTCTCCCTCTCCAAACCCCTCCTGCTCTCCCCGAACTTCCCCCATGCGCACCCGCCCATGCAGAGCGAAAATTTGCTTCGCTTTCTTTTGTGCGGGTGCGCATGGGGGAAGTTTTTGGAGTTTGGGAAGGGATTTTTTGCGCGGTGCGGCTATCGCGCTTGTTTGGCGGCGGGATGATTTACGGTACTTTATGGGTTTGGTTGGTTGCCCTCATCCGTCGCCGCAGGCGACGGATGAGGGCGGGACGGTAGATATTTTGATTTGATTGCTGTAGCGGTTGATTTTTTCTTGCGTTGGTATCTGTTGGGGCAACGCCCGGGATTTTTGCAGGAAAAACTACGGAAAAATCGCAAAAACGGTTGACAAAGTTCTTTTTTTGGTGTATAATTATATGTATTTGCAGGAATGCGCGGCGAAGGGGCGCGATTCCAAGCGATACGGGAAAGGAAACGGACTGAGGAATGAGCGGCGATTTGTTGAAAATGATTGAAGAAGGAATGCCTTCCTTCTCCAAAGGGCAGAAGCGCATTGCGGAGTATGTCCTGAAGCACTATGATAAAGCGGCTTACCTCACGGCATCCCGCTTGAGTACGCTTGTCGGCGTATCGGAATCCACGGTGGTTCGCTTTGCAATCGAATTGGGTTTTGAGGGGTATCCCGAATTTCAGCATTCCCTCAAAGAACTGATCCGCACGCGGCTGACCTCGTTTCAGCGGATGGAGGTTACGGATCAGATCATCGGCGAGGGCAATGTAGCGGAAAAGGTTCTGCTGTCCGACGCCGACCGCATCAGACGAACCTTTGAGGAACTGGATCGCGCGGCGTTTGACGAGGCGGTAAACCGCATTGTGAGCGCAAAAAATATTTACATCCTCGGCGTTCGGTCGTCCTCCTATCTGGCGGGCTTCCTGAACCATTGCTTCCGCATGATCTTTGATAATGTCAGACTTGTGCAGACCACCTCGTCCAGCGACCTGTTTGAGCAGATTATGCGGATCGGCGAGGGGGATGTGATGATTGCCATCAGCTTCCCGCGCTACTCCAAGCGGGTGATCAACGCCGTGGAGTATTCGAGAAAGCAGCAGGCGAACATCGTGGCGCTGACCGACAGTCAGCAGTCTCCTCTGGCGGTGTATGCCGACCAGTTGCTTGCCGCGCAAAGCGACATGGCGTCCTTTGTGGATTCACTGGTCGCGCCGCTGAGCATCATCAACGCGCTGATTACGGCGGTATCCCGTCGGAAAAAGGACGAGTTGACCGAGCGGCTGCGGGAGTTGGAGGAGATCTGGGATCACTACGATGTCTACGACAAGAAAAATTCCTGACGGGGCGAAGGTTGTTGTCATCGGCGGCGGCGCTGCCGGGATGATGGCGGCGATTACGGCATCGGATGCGGGCGCGGCGGTTGTTTTGCTTGAGAAGAACGACCGGCTCGGAAAAAAACTCCGCATCACGGGCAAGGGGCGCTGCAACCTGACCAACGACTGCGACGGGAACACGTTTCTTGCCAATATTCCAACCAACCCGCGCTTTCTTTACGGCGTGTTGGCGGGCTTTTCCAACGGGGATACCAAAACCTTTTTTGAGGGGCTTGGCGTTCCGCTCAAAACCGAGCGCGGCAATCGGGTTTTCCCGGTTTCCGACCACGCGGGCGACGTTGTTGCCGCGATGGAAAAGAAATGCCGCCAAAACGGGGTTGAGATCCGGCATGCGGTTGCGCAGGGGATTGAACTTGCCGACGGTCGCGTGACGGGCGTTCGGACTCCGGACGGAGTGATTCCCGCAAACGCCGTGATTGTGGCAACGGGCGGCGCTTCCTATCCGCTCACAGGCTCTACGGGGGACGGCTACCGCTTCGCACGCGAGGCGGGACTGACCGTGACGGAAATTTTTCCGTCATTGGTGCCGCTGACCTCGCACGGGTCGCTGTGTCCCTCCATGCAGGGGCTGTCGCTTCGGAACGTCGGGGTGAAGATCGTGCGGCGGGAGAACGGGAAGGTCGTTTATGAGGATTTCGGAGAACTGATGTTCACGCACTTCGGCGTGACAGGACCGACTGTTCTGTCTGCTTCGGCGCATCTTTCGGACATTCAGCCGGGAAAATATGAAATGCGGATTGACCTCAAGCCTGCGTTGGATGAAAAAAAGCTGGACGCGCGGGCGCTCTCCGATTTTGGAAAGTACCGCAACCGCGATTTTGCCAATGCGCTGTGCGATCTGTTGCCGCAGAAAATGATTCCCGCATTCGTCCGCCTGTGCGGCGTGGGGGGGGACAAGAAGGTCAACGCGGTAACGCGGGAGGAACGGGAACGGGTGGTGGAAACGCTGAAGTGTTTCCGCGTACCGCTTGACGGTTTCCGTCCGATTGAGGAAGCGATCGTCACGCGCGGCGGGGTCAGCGTCAAAGAGTTGTCGCCCAAAACCATGGAAGCAAAATCGGTTCGCGGGTTGTACTTCGCGGGTGAGGTGATCGACGTGGACGCGTATACGGGAGGCTTCAACCTCCAGATCGCGTTTTCCACGGGATATGCGGCGGGCAAGAGCGCCGCAAAGCAAATACGGGACGAAGAGGAACGGATTTCGGATGAAACGGATTCAGATTGCGATTGACGGACCGAGCGGCGCGGGAAAATCCACCGTCGCGCGGGCACTGGCAGAGAGACTCGGCATCGTTTACGTCGATACGGGCGCGCTTTACCGCACGGTCGGCTACTATGTCAGACAGCGGGAAACCGACCCTAAGGACTCTGAGGCGGTTGCAAAGCTTCTGCCGCAGATTCATCTGGATCTGCGCTATGAGGCGGACGGAACGCAACAGGTCTATCTGAACGGCGAGGCGATGGGCAATCGCATCCGAACGCCAGAGATGTCGATGTACGCGTCGGCGGTCTCGGCAATTCCCGCAGTGCGGTCGTTTCTGTTGGAAACGCAGAGGGAGATTGCAAGGCGGAACAGCGTGATTATGGACGGGCGGGACATCGGAACTGTGATTCTGCCGCAGGCGGACGTGAAAATCTTTCTGACCGCTTCCGACGAATGCCGCGCAAAACGGCGTTGGGCGGAACTGAAGCAGAAGGGCATGGAGACCGACTACGAGGAAGTGCTTGCCGATATGCGGCAAAGGGATCGGCAGGACAGGGAGCGCGAGATCGCGCCTGCGGTTGCCGCGCCCGACGCAACGGTGTTTGACAACTCGTGGATGGCCCCCGAGACCTGCACCGCCGCACTGCTTCGGCTGATTGAAGAAAAATACGGGCTCGGTGTGATGAAATGAAGATTACCGTTGCGGCAAACGCGGGCTTCTGCTTTGGGGTCAAGCGGGCAACCGACCGACTGGAAGAGGCACTGGAACAGGCACGGGCGGGAGAGACGATTGCAACGCTGGGGCATCTGATTCACAACGAAAGCTATAATGAGGGTCTGCGGCGGCGCGGCGTTCTGACCGTGTCGGACAGCGACCTGCCTGCCCTTGCGGCGGGCGCAAACGCGGAGCATCCGGTAACGGTATTGGTTCGCGCGCACGGGTGTACCAAGGAAACGGAGGAACGGCTGAACCGCTATGCGGCGGAAAATCCGTATTTCCGACCGATTGACTGCACCTGTCCTTATGTCAAGAAGATTCATCGGATCGCGAAGGAAAACAGCTCGCCCGACAAGGTTCTTCTGCTCATCGGGAGCGAAACGCATCCCGAGGTGGTTGGAATTCTGAGTTGGTTTGAGGGCGAGAAATATGTGTTTCCGGACGCTCGGGCACTGAATTTGGCACTTCTGCCGAACGGAGTTGTCAGAATAGACAAAAAAACTCCCGTTATGGTGGCGCAGACGACCCTGAATTTGGGCAATTGGAACGAATGCCAAAAAAAGTTAAAAAGCATCTATACAAACGCGATTATTTTTGATACAATATGTAGAGCAACTGAGTACAGGCAAAGCGAAGCAGCTGAA
>CAVGEJ010000010.1:0-18816 GCA_963628215.1 Eubacterium sp. CAG:180 | reverse complement strand
ACAATATGTAGAGTGACCGAAGAGCGGCAAAGCGAGGCAAAACGGTTGGCAGAAGACTGCGATCTGATGCTTGTCATCGGGGGGCGGGAAAGTTCCAACACCGCGAAACTCGCCGAAATTTGTCGGTCAGCGTGTCCGCAGACTCTGCGGATTGCGTCAGCCGCGGAATGGGATCGTCGGATACCGGCGGATACCCGTCATGTCGGAATTGTTGCAGGTGCATCCACACCGCGCAATGAAATAGAGGAGGTATATAAAACCATGAGCGAAATGAATGAAAATTTCGAAAAAATGCTCGACGAAACGCAATGCGTAACTTTAAATACAGGAGATGTTGTTACCGGAACCGTTACACAGGTATCCGATGCCGAACTGCAGCTGGATCTTGGCACCGGCGTGACCGGTTACATCAAGGCTGAACAGATAAGCGACGATCCTGCGTTTAAGCTTACCGAACAGTTCAAGAAGGGTGACAGCGTGGAAGCGTTTGTTATCCGCGTCAGCGATCTGGAAGGGGTTGCGGAACTTTCCAAGAAGAGAGTGGACGCAGACCGCAACTGGAAGAACATTGAGGATGCCTGCGAGAACAAGACCGTTCTCGAGGGCAAGGTCGCAGAAGCCGTTAAGGGCGGCGTTGTGATCTACACGGGTGCGAACCGCGTCTTTATTCCCGCGTCGCAGAGCGGCGTGCCGAAGGACGGCGATCTCTCCACGTTGGTTGGTCAGACAGTCAAGTTCCGCATCATTGAAGTGAAGCCCGGCAAGAAGGCAATCGGCTCGATCCGTCTGGTTCAGCGCGAAGAGCGCCGCGAGAAGGAAGCGGAGTTCTGGGCAACCATCGAGGTTGGCAAGGTTTACACCGGTATTGTCAAGAGCACGACCTCTTACGGCGCGTTCGTTGACCTCGGTTGCGGCGTGGACGGCATGGTTCACCTGACCGAGCTGTCCTGGAAGCACATCCGCAAGCCCGAGGATGTTGTCACGGTCGGCGAGCCTCTGACGGTTTACGTCAAGAGTTTTGACCCCGAAAAGAAGCGCATCTCGCTCGGCTACAAGACCGAGGAGAGCAATCCTTGGAACATCTTCCGCGCGCAGTATGCGATCGGTGACGTTGCAAGCGTGAAGATCGTCAGCCTGATGCCGTTCGGCGCGTTTGCCGAGATCATTGACGGTGTGGACGGTCTGATTCACATTTCGCAGATCGCGCTTCAGCGGATTGCGAAGCCCTCCGATGTTCTGGAAGTCGGACAGGTTGTGGACGCGCGCATCATCGACATTGACGACGAGCGTCAGAAGGTCAGCCTTTCGATCCGTTCGCTTCTCGAGGACGAGATGGCGGCAGCCGAGGCGATGCCCGAGGATTACGCAATCGACGAGAACGGGGAGCAGTGAGAAAGACCTCGGGCTTTGCCCGAACCCACTTAGGGGGCTTCTTTCGAGAAGCCCCCTAAGAACCCCAAGAACTTCACCCCAAAGGCGGGATTCCTGCTTTGCATGGAATCCCGCCTTTGGGGTGAAGTTTTTAGTTTTTAAGGGCTTTTCAAGGAGTCTCTGAATGGAGTTTGAGCAAACTCTGAAACTTTCTTACTACGCCCCGCTTTTCACGATTGGAGTATTATCAATTTTTGGACAAAGGCACTATGTTTGCACTTTCCCATGCGTTGAAAAGGTTTGGGGAGTCCAGAGGGGGCTTTCCTTAAAAGCCCCCTTTGGCGCATCCCCCGCGTCCTTGCGTCCCCTTTACACAGCGTCGGTGCGGTAGATGAATTTTACCTGACCGTCCATGTCGCCGATGCCGGAGAAGTTGTTGTAGGACTTCGAGACGTCGACCGTCGCGCGCAGACGGACGAGAACCGTCTTTGCATCGCCGTTTGCGAGAGCGACCAGCTTGCCGACCACCTCGGTGTTGAACTCGGTCAAGCCGTCGCGAAGCTGACCCGCACCGTCGCGCAGATCGGTAATGCCCGCCGTCAGCTTCGGAAGTTGCGCAACCAATTCGGAGATGCCCGCATAGGCTTTGTCAACGCCCGCCGTGTAATCGTTGACACCCGTGTAGAAGGTGTTGTAGTCGTCCAACTGACCCTTCAGCGCCTGGATCTCGGCAGTCTTTTCGTTGACCTGCGCGGTCACATTCTGCGCCACCAGAGCCTGAATCTGCTCGGTTGCCATCTGCGCGTCCACCATTGCCGAAATGGTCGTTTGCGTGGAGGACTTCTTCATTTGGACGTAGACCGCCGCTTCAACCTGAGCCTGCGTGTCCTCGTCGACCAAGCCCGCCGCAACTGCCGCATTGTACTGCTCAACCGTCATGCCCTTGGTTTGCAGAACTGTCGCCAGAACCTGCTCGCGGTAGCCTTCGGTGACCTTCGCTGTGACCTGTTCGCGAACCGCCGCCGTAACGGCTTTGACAATCGTGTCATGCGCGGTCGGATGCTCTTCCGTGCCTGCCGTGGCAAGCGAAGCAATCACACCGTCCAGTACCGTGCCGTAATTCTCGGTGGTCAAGGTCACATCCACGCCTGCTTTTGCCAATTCGGACTGCGCGGTTGCAAGAAGCGTGTCGAACACTTGTTTCGCACCGCCGCGCAGGGTGGCGCTGTTCTCGTTCAGCTCCTTCAGACCGTCGGCAAGCTGACCGATGCCGTCGATCAGCGCGCCGGACTGCTCAAGGAGCGTGCAAACGCCGTCGTAAAGCTGAGAAGAACCGTTCATCAGCTGCGTCATTGCGCCGTTCAGCTGTGTCAGTTTCTCTTCCACGGTTTCCGTCGCGTTGTCGAATACCGAGGTGTCAATCTTGTTGAACAACTCGTTGGTTGCAACGCTGACCGTTGTCGCGAGGTGAAAATCCTTGGCGGTTGCCGTGATCTCCACGTAGGAGGGAATCGCAATCTGTTCGTCGGTCACGCCGAGGTTTTCGGCAAGACCGGGAAGCGCAACGCCGATGACAGCCGTGCGGTCGCCGTCGTTGACAAGCTTTCCGTTGGTCACCTCAATGTCGGAGAAAACGTCGTTGTCAAGCAGCATCCCCGTCAGCATGACGAAGGGAACATAGATCTTTTCTTCCTTGCCGTCGATTGTGACCGTGCGGTACTGGCGGTTGGTGTAATCAAAGCGGATGGTTACCTTGCCGCTTTTGCCTGCGATTTCATCGGCGGTAACCGACTCGCCGTCCAGCGTGTAGCGGATGCCGATGGAAACGGGAAGTTCCTTTTCAATCGTGCCCTGATAGTAGATGTCCTTGCCGTCCGCGTCCCAAACCTTGGTGTTGTCGCCGCCCATGGTGTAACCTTCGTCGCCCTTGACGTTCTCAATGTCCGAGAGGTCGGAAGCGTCGTTCAGCTTGCCTTCGTTCAGCGCGTTGCGAATCCAGTCGCTGACAATGATCTTTTTCACCGAGCCATCCTTGCCCGCAAGGACATAGACCGTCTCGTTCTTCTGCGGCTTTTCGGTCGCTTCGGTATTCTCCGAAGCAGAGCCTGCAGACTCTGTTCCCGCCGCTTTCTGTTCGTTCTGCGCGGCATAAACCGCAATTCCCGCCGACGCGCCGCCAAGCAGAAGCACCGACAGCGCCGTGCTGATGATTTTAATCAGTTTTGTTTTCATTCTTATTTCCTCCTTTTATTCTTACAGAAACAGGGCTTTCAGACCTTTGAATGCCATGCGGATTCCGAGTCCGACACCTGCTATGATTCCGATATACTTCAGCGCTTCCCGTGTGGATGTTGGCTTGTCATCCTTAGAATCGGAGAGCGTGCGGACGGATTCGCCCGATCCCGTTGCTTCAAACCGCGTTTCCGAGGGGCTCTCGGCGGCGGTTTGCTTTGTAGTTGCCTTCGAGCCGGGCTTCATGCCGAATGTGGTGTGGCGGATCAGACCGTCAAACAGCATCAGAAGCGCGGGCAGGAAGAAGATCACGCAGCCCATGCTGATGAGTGCGCCGCGCGCCATCAGCATACACATCGAACTGATGATGTCGATATCGGAGTAGAGCGCCACGCCGAAGGTTGCCGCAAACAGTCCCATGCCGGATACGATGATGGACGGAATCGAGGCGGCGAGCGCTTCGGTAACCGAGCCGCGTTTGTCGCGCCCTGCGGCACGTTCCGCTTTGTAACGCGTGGTCATCAGAATTGCGTAGTCGACCGTTGCGCCAAGCTGAATGGTGCTGATGCAGATCGGCGCGATGAAGGGGAGCGACTGTCCCGCGTAGTGCGGAATGCCGAGGTTGATGAAGATTGCAAGCTCGATGACCGCAATCAGGATGAACGGCAGGCTGATGCTCTTTTCCACCAGTGCGATGATGACGAAGATTGCGAGAATCGACACCGTGTTGACAACCTGGAAGTCGTGGTTGGTGGTCTCGATCATGTCCTTCATGCAGGGCGCTTCGCCGATGAGCATGCCGCTCGGGTCATGCTTTTTCAGAATGGCGTTCAGGCTGTCGATCTGGTCGTTGACCTTATCGCTTGCGACCTTGTATTCCGAATTGATGAGAAGCAGCTCCCAGTTGTCGCTCTTGAGGATGCTGCGGATGCTGTCGGGTAGAACCTCTTCGGGAACGCGCGAGCCGAGCACCGATTCCAGACCGAGGACGTATTTCACGCCGTCCACCTGCTCCATTTCGTCGATCATGGCGCGCACGGATTTGCCGGACAGCTTGGCGTCCACCAGTACCATGTGCGTGGAGGCGATGTCAAAGTCCTCCGAAAGTTTGGAATTGGCGATGACGTATTCCATATCCTCGGGCAGGCATTGCCCCATATCGTAGTAGACCTCGTCGTTGGTTTTGCTGTACCCGTAGAACGCGGGGGCGATGAGAAGCAGGAATACCACAAGGAAGATGGGGAAGCGGCGGGTCAGGAAATTCGCAACGCCCTTCATATTCGGGATAATCGAACGGTGGCGGGAATGCTGCAGCGGTTTATCGAATACCAGAATCAGCGCGGGCAGGACGGTCACGCAACCGATGACGCCGAACACAACGCCCTTTGCCATGACGATTCCGAGGTCACGTCCGAGCGTGAAACTCATGAAGCAGAGCGCGATGAAGCCCGCGACGGTGGTAATCGAACTGCCGACGACGCTCGTCAGCGTTTCGTGAATCGCGTGCGCCATGGCGTCGCGTTTATCGGGGTAACGGGTGCGCTGTTCGTTGTAGCTGTGCCAGAGGAAGATGGAGTAGTCCATCGTCACGGCAAGCTGAAGGACTGCGGAAAGCGCTTTTGTAATGTAGGAAATCTCGCCGAGGAAGTAGTTTGTTCCGAGGTTGATCAGAATCATCGCGCCGATGGAGGCGAGGAAGATGAACGGGACGAGGAAGCTGTCGAGGAAGAGGAGCATTGCGACGAGCGCGAGCGCGACTGCGATGCCGACGTAGATCGGCTCTTCCTTTTCGCAAAGATCCTTCAGATCGGTAACCAGCGCCGACATGCCCGAAACGAAGCACTGCTTGCCCGCAATCGAGCGGATTTCGCGGATGGCGTCCATGGTGACGTCCGCCGAGGTTGCGCTGTCGAAAAAGACTGCGATCATGGTGGAGTGTCCCGTATTGAAGGCTTTGTAGATTTCGTCGGGAAGTATTTCCATGGGAATGGAGATATCCGCGAGGGTGTTATACCAGAGGACGGTTTCCACGTGGTCAACCTTTTCGATTTTCTCGGTCAGCTTGGCAACGTCTTTGGCGGGCATATCCTCTACAATAATGAAGGAAAACGCGCCTTTGCCGAATTCATCCAACAGGGCGTCCTGTCCTTTGACCGTGTCCATGTCGGAGGGCAGATAATCCAGCATATCGTAATTGATACGGGTGTTAATCATGCCGAACACGCAGGGGATCAGCAGAAGGATGGTAAAGATCAGAATGGGTACGCGGCATCTGATAACCGCTTTGGAAAAGTGCATGGTGATTTACTCCTTTTTTTCTTCAAATTCTGTTTCGTAGCAGTCGGGCTTCTGGTGTCGGACGATCCGGACTGCGCACAGGGCGGTGCTGATGTTCAGCACGCCGTCGGTGAACAGCGAGATACCGAGCAGGACTGTCATAATGCGGATGCTTTCGGCGGGGCGGAAGATCAGAACCGCGCCGAACACTGCCGAGACGGTTGCAACGGCGAGGATCAGCCACCATCGCTTGAGTCCGAAGCGGTGCGCGTCAACGGAAATCTGAATCTTCAGGAGGCTATCCGAAAGAATCAGGATGCCAAAGACGGTACAGAGGATGCTCAGCATTCGGTCGGGGGAGATCAGCAGGACGCATCCGAGCAGGAGCATGAGCAGTCCCGACGCAAGGTCGTACTGAAAGGCAAGGCGGAACAGGTCGTGGGAGAAGTATCCGACGAGTTTAACCGCTCCGAAGACGATCATGATACAGCCGAGCGCGATACCGACCGTCTCGGGCGAGATCTCCGGCATGGCGATCAAAAGGATGCCGAGCGCGCAGAACAGGACGGAGATCGCGACATAGCCGAGTTTTGCGATTCTCATTGGTGTTATGGATCGCATGAGGTGAACCTCCTTTCTTTTCTCTTTTTCTCTTTCCGTGCCTCATTATAGCAGGTTCTCGCGCAAAAGAAAACGGACAATTGCCCCCCTCTGGTGAAATTTTAGGCAGTTGGGGGTGGATTGTCTAAGAACGGGTAAGACATAAGACCTTGGGGCTCTGCCCCAAGCCCCGCTTAGGGGACTTCTTAAGGTAGAAGTAACGCTTCGCTACTGGCGGCTGCTTCGCAACCGCCACCCCTAAGAACCTTCAAGACCTTCAACTAAGGGGATTATTACTCCTATTTTTTAATTGTGCAGATTCTGATGTAGCCATATTCCGTGCTGCGAATTCCGGCTGCTCCCGAGCCGCATTCCGCCAGCGAAATGCGGACGGCTTGCGCCTCTCTCCGCTACCGGATAGAAATGGTTCAGGTTAGTTGAGAATCGAAAAAGCGAGTTGGAATGCGGGGCGCTCCCTGCGGATTGCGCCCCTGTAAAGTGCATACCCCGTTGAAAATAAAAGTTGTTAAAGTTTGAAGCACTCTTTATACAGTTTGCAGAACCTACGGAAGGCTTCCCCTTGGGGGGAAGAAAACTGCAAGCAGTTTGTCGCGTTTAGCGACTGATGAGGGGGGATAAATCTCCGCTTTCTATATGAAGCTTTCTATATGAATAAGTCAATAAGAATCGTTCAATCAAAACAGAACGACACAAGGTCTTTTGTCGAATAATAGAATAAGAACTGATTTTATTCTATAAATTGTCATAAAAAAGCACCTCCGAGCGGGTCGGAGGTGGTGGGGGATCAGTGGTTGGCTTTGGCGCGGGAGATCAACTCGTCGGAAAGCCCGCGGCAAATGCCTGTGATGTGGTGGATTTCCGCGATTGCATCGTCTTTCATGCCGTTTTCGATCCACTCGTAGGCAAGACCGAAAATTTCGCACTTGAAGAAACGGATGGTCACCGAGCGGTCGTAGTCGCTCACCGCATCCTTGCCGAATACCGTGTCAATGTAGGTGGTGACAAGGTATTCGCAAATCTTCATCAGGGCGGTTTCGTATAGGTCGCGGTTGACGGAATTGTAGATGTGATAGACCGCGCGTTTGTGCGAAAGCGCGAATTGGAATGCAAGATCCACGCACTGGTCAAGCGAGGTGATGGTGGGGTATTGGGATATGATACGGTCGGCTTCCTCGCGGATGATCTCCCCAAGTAGGGTTGGAATGTCCTGAAAATGGTAGTAAAAGGAGTTGCGGTTGATGCCGCAATCCTCCACAATCATGCGCACGCTGATCTGCGCGAGCGGCTTTTCGCCAAGCAATTTGATAAACGATTCCTTGATCGCCCGTTCGGTCAGATTCGACATGAAAACCTCCTTTTTTGGAAAAGTAGCGGTGTAAATTTGCTTTTTGCCTGTAAATCCTCTCAAAATTTTGGTGCACGATGTTCGCACCACGCCCCCAAATGCGTTGAAAGTTTTTGAGGGGGCTTGGGGGAAACTTTTTTCCAAAAAGTTCCCCCAACGCGTCCCCGCGCCCCCCCGCATCCCCTTATACTGTGCAGATCAGGCGCTCGAGGGCGGTGTAGCCCTGCGGGGAAAGCTTGAGCGTCCGGTCGGCGGCGGCACAGGCGGCAAGCGCGTCACGGAGCGCGTTCGGACGGAGACGGGATAGACTTTTCCGGTATAACCCGACCTTGAATTCGTGCATTTTCAGCGCGGCGGCAACCTCTTTTTCGGTCGAACCGCCACGAAGCATTGCCTGCACGCTCGCCATGTCGCAGAAAACGCGGATCACGTCCCCGAGAATCACGAGCGGGTCTACGCGGCGGAATTTGTACTCCCGCAGAATGTCAAGCGCCGTATCCCGCTTGCCGTCCATCATTGCGTTCGCAAAGGCGAAAGCGTCGTATTCGGTCACGGGGGTGCAGACAAACCGCATATCCGCCTCGCTGACCTGCGTTTTGCCGTTCGTCAATACGTAGTAACTTAACTTGTCAATCTCGTTTGCAAGGGAGAACATCGAAGAGCCGCAATACGCAATCATATGCGCGCAGAATTCGGGTGACGCCTCCACGCCGTTGTGCTGAAAATGCCGCGCCGCCCAGACCGCCAGTTTGGCGGGGGAGGAACGGTCAAACTGCACGGGTGTGAGCACTTCGCCAAGCTTGGAAAGCACGGCGGACGGGCGCTTGGGGAGATAGCCCGCGTCAAAACAGTCGGCGGAGGCAAGCACAAGCACCGTGTTGTAGTCGTATTCCCGCGTTGCCGAAAGCGCGTCGCAGAGCGCGTCCAGATCGTTCGGCTTCATCGAGGTGAAGTCCAACCCGGAGAGCACAATCAGCTTGCGATCCGCCATCATCGGCATCGGCATCAGCGCCTCAACCAGACGGTCGGCGGTGAAGTCGGTGGCGTCAAGCCGCATTTCGTTGAACACCGAAAAGGAGGGGGCGGGACAGAGCGCCTCGCGGGCGAGACGGACGGCGGAGAGTTTGAGATAGTCCTCGTCTCCGAAGAAAAGATATGCGGCGCGCGGCGCGGTTTTGATCTCCTTGCGGAAATCGGATTCCTTGAGAATATTCACGGTCAACCCTCCTGTCTTACGGATATTATAGCATAAAAACGCGATTCCGTCAAGAAAAAGCACTTTTTTTCCAAAAAGAAATGTTTTTTTCGGAAAAACCCTTGACAAACGGGGGGTGAATCGGGTATAATATAAGCTGTTATTGCAAAAAGGTGTGTGTAAAGCTGAAAAGCAAACCGCTCCCGAGAACAACATAAAGGAGGTGCAGTCAATGCTGAGAACTTACCAACCGAAAAAGCGTCAGAGAAAAAAGGAGCATGGCTTCAGAAAGAGAATGAAGACTGCTGACGGCAGAAATGTCCTGAAGAGAAGACGCGCAAAGGGCAGAAAGAGACTGACGTACTGAGTCACTGCCAACCGAACACCGACAGCTGTTGTAGCGTAACCCGCACACGTGGTCGGTGTTTTTTGCGGATACGGAAAAATTTTTCCTACCTCTCATTTTTACACGGATACCGGAACGGACGGGCAAATGAAGTATACAACCATCAAGGAACACCATTTATTCGGAAAGACCTTTCAGAAGGGCGCGCGCTGGAGCGGGCGCTATGTTTCGGTGTTTGTCCTGCGGGACTACGCCGCAAAACGGCTGGCGAAAGAGAATCCGACCAAACGGTTTTACAATCGGTTCGGCGTTTCGGTGAGTAAAAAAGTGGGAGGGGCGGTCGAGCGCAACCGCGCCAAGCGCATTCTGCGGGCGGGCTACCGCGCCGTGGAGTCCGAGGTGAAAACCGGCTATCTTGTGGTGGTCACGCCGCGGGAGGGCATCGGCGGGGCGAAATCGACCGACATCGAGCGCGAGTTGCGGAAAGGCTTTGCAAAACTCGGAATGCTCCGGCAGGAGACGGTATGAAATACCTGTGCATTTGGCTGATTAAATTCTATCAGAAGGTGCTGTCGCCGCTGAAACGACAGCCAACCTGCCGCTTTCAGCCAACCTGTTCGCAGTATGCCGTGGAAGCGTTTACGAAACGGGGCTTTTTTGTGGGAATGATTCTGACCGTTTCGCGCATCGCAAGATGCAACCCGTTCTGCGCGGGGGGCTATGACCCCGTGCCGGAGAAAGGACTGCGCCGCCGGGTCGCAGTTCCCATGACGAAATACTATTACCCGGAGGAATACAACCTGGAGCGGGACGAGCCGGAAGGCGAATCCGACAAGGAAAACAGGCAATAACACCGCGGCACCGCGCGGGGAACGGAATCGGCGGTGCGACAATTCCCCAAAATCGAAGGGAGAAAAACAAAACGCATGAAAAAGAAAACAAGTACACTGCGGTGGCGCATCGGCATCCTTGCGGCGCTGATCCTGACCGTCGCAACGGTTCTGACGGGCTGTTCCTCGGGCAACTCGGGAAGCAAGCCGACTTATACCAGAGCGTTGGAAAAGGCTTCGGATGACGGCTTGGATGAAGAGCAGTTGAATGCTGTGGCTGATTTGCTGGCAAATACCTATGCCAAGGATTTTAACACCACCTATATGCTTTTGGCTGCATCCAACGGATACGACATGACCGCTGAGGATTTTGACGATAAAAATCTTCAGTCGACGGATCGTGTGGAAGCAGCGAAAAATCTGCTGAAGAAAGCCAAAGAAAAGGCGGCGGCAAGTAAGTCTTTGGAGCAGTACCAAGTGTCCGATGAGTGCATTGAAAAATTCAATGGCGCAGATCTGGATAAGTTGGTGGCAATGTTTCAGACCACTGTCGATTTGTCTGCGAGTTCCGGCTTTTTCGATAAGCTTCAGCGCGGTATCGGGTATTTCCTCAACTGGCTCTCGCATCTTTGCGGCGATTACTATATTTTCGGTATTTGCATTTTCGCGCTCCTTGTGGAAATTCTGATGATCCCGTTTGCAATCAAACAGCAGAAGAATTCCATCAAGCAGGCAAAACTGCGCCCGAAAGAAATGGCAATCCGCAAGAAGTATGCGGGCAGAAACGACCAAGTGACGATGCAGAAAGTCCAGAAAGAAATTCAGGAGATGTATGCAAAGGAGAACTTCAGCCCGTACAGCGGTTGCCTGCCGCTTCTCGTGCAGTTCCCGATTATCATCATCCTGTATAACATTATTATCAATCCTTTGGTATACGTGTTGGGGTTGCCTGCGAGTGTTTCCTCGGCGATGAGTCTGTTCTATTCCGCTCCCTGTGCGGCAGGAGGACTCGGTAAGACGGCGATTTCCGGTAAAAGCACAATTGAACTGCTTTCCGGCGGGATCGGACAGTACGAGGGCATTGCAAACTTCGGGCTGTTCTCCAACGGCGACAAGGTGTGGGAATCGATCAGTTCCATCAAGGCATTGCCGAACTTCAATATCGGACCGTTTGACTTCGGTCTGTCGCCGAGTTTCCAACGCTTTGATATTCTGCTTCTCGTTCCCGTGCTGACCTTTGTGGTCTATTTCTTCAGCATGAAGCTGACCCGCAAGTTCAGCGGTCAGGCGCCTGCGGCGGGTGCAACCGACCGTCAGACGGCTTGCTCGAACACCATGATGGATGTCATGATGCCCGCCATGTCCGCAATCTTTACGTTCATGGTTCCCGGTATCATCGGCGTGTACTGGATGTTCCGCAGCGTGATCGGCATTCTCAAGTCCTTTATCATGAGCAAGGTTATGCCGCTTCCCACCTTTACCGAAGCCGACTACAAGGCGGCGGAAAAGGAACTGGCGGGCAAGTCGCCCAAGAAGGTGCAGAAGTCCGAGAGAGCCGGTACGGTGCGCTCGCTCCATCACATTGACGACGAGGATTTTGAGGACACGCGCGAAGCCGCGCTGGAACGCAAAGCCCGCATGGAGGAGCAGGAGAAGAAGGAGAAGTCGGAGAAAGCCGAGAGCGCGAAGAAGTCGCCGTTCGGAATCCCGCTTCTGAAGAAGGATCGCAAGGCGGAAGAGCAGGAAGCGGCGAAGGATGTGAAGGCTGACGAAAAGCCCGTCGGGACTCCTGCGGAAGTTCCTGCGGAAAACGCTCCTGCAGAGACGGAAGAACCCACCAACAAGCAAGACGGTCAGGCGGAATGAGCCGACCCAAAAAGGAGAACGACTGTGAAAAAAGAATTGATTGTGACGGGCAAGACCGTTGAGGATGCCCGCAAAAAGGCAGCCGCACAACTGGGTGTGGCAGAAGAAGAAATGATCGTCACCGTTCTGGAGGAGGGCAAGAAGGGCTTCCTCGGCATCGGTGCGAGCGACGCAAAGATTTCGGTCAGCTACAGCGTTGGCGGCGAGGACACGGCGCTGGATTTCATCCGCAAACTCATTGACGATATGGCGCTTGAGGGGCTGACGGTTGCGAAAAAAGAGGGAAGCAACAATGACGTCCTGATTACCGTGGACGGCGACAACGCAGGGGTGCTGATCGGGCATCACGGCGAGACGTTGGAAGCGATCCAGTATCTGGCGAACCTTGCCGCAAACAAGAAGGTTGCGGGCGAGAAGCGCGAGTACGTGCGCGTTACGGTTGACGTGGAGGGCTACCGCGCGAAGCGGGAAGCTTCCCTGCGCGCACTTGCAAGAAGAATGTCGGCAAAGGTCATCAAGAACAAGAAGAGCGTAATGCTCGAGCCGATGAATCCTTACGAGCGCCGCATCATTCACTCCGAGGTGCAGGGCATCGCGGGCGTGTCGACCAACTCCATCGGCTCGGAGAATAACCGCCGCGTGGTCATCTTTCTGGATGACGAGAAACCGGCAACCGGGAACGACGAGGAAGTTGACGATTGATTGAAGCTGTAGGACAAATAAGGGCGCTTGAATTTCGGGGTGCTCAGACACAATTACCGCCTTTTCTTTGCACGAAGGAGGCGCAAAGAAAAGGCTTGGCGAAAAGAAACGCCGAATGAAAGATTTCGCCGCCTGCGGGCGGCGATCAGCGCCCCACGGCGCTGAACCCGTGCCGCCTTTTAAAAAAGGCGGGCGAAAACTTTCATTCAAAAAGCCGTTTTGTGCACAGTTTGCGGCTGTTTCCCATTTCCCGACAGGGGACGGGAAACAGCCCGTTTGTTTGCGAAAGGATAAAACCTGAGATGGAAGATACGGTTGCGGCGGTTTCGACCCCGCGAGGAAAGGGCGGCGTGGCGCTTCTGCGGGTCTCGGGATCTGAGGCGGTTGCGGTTGCTTCTGCGGTCTTTCTGCCGAAAAACGGAAAGCCGCTCTCGGAAGCAGAACCGCGCCGCGCGCTGTACGGTCAGATCCGTTCGGCGGACGGCGAAGTCATTGACGACGGTCTGGCAACGGTTTTCCGCGCGCCCGCCTCTTTTACGGGGGAGGACACCGTGGAAATCTGCTGTCACGGCGGCATTCTGCTGACCGAAACGGTTCTGACCGCGCTGTTTGCGGCGGGCGCTCGCCCTGCGGGAGCGGGGGAGTTCACCAAGCGCGCGTTTCTGAACGGCAAGATGGATCTTTCCGCCGCCGAGGCGCTCGGAAATCTTCTGGAGGCACAGACGCGCGATCAGCTGATTCTCGCGCATGCGGGAATGGGCGGCAGGACGGGCGAGAAATGCCGCGCGATCTATGAGAAGCTGCGGCATCTGCTCGCGTCGGTCTATGTTACGATCGACTACCCCGACGAGGATTTGGCGGACATGAGCCGCGAGGAAATCACGGCGGAATTTGCCGGATGCGCCGCGGAATTGCGCAGACTGTGCGACAGCTATCGCACGGGACACGCGATTGCCGAGGGCGTGCGGACGGTCATCTGCGGCAAGCCGAACGTTGGGAAAAGCTCGCTCTTTAACCTGTTGGTCGGACGGGACGCGGCGATTGTAACCGACGTGGAGGGAACGACCCGCGATGTGCTGACGGCTTCCGCTTCGGCGGGGCGGGTCACGCTCAACCTTTGCGACACGGCGGGTCTGCACGACACCGAGGATCGCGTGGAGCAGATCGGCGTGGAGCGCACGCGGGGCGAGTTGGAACGCGCGGAGTTGGTTCTGGCGGTCTTTGACGCGTCGGCAAACCCCGACGAAAACGACCGAAAACTCATCGACGTCCTGCAAAAACAGCCTGCGACGGTGATTGCGGTCTGCAACAAGACCGACCGGACGGGCGGGGCAGTTTCCGCCGTCTGGCAGGGACTTTTTGCGCGCACGGTTGCGGTCTCGGCGAAAAGCGGGGAGGGCATGGCGGAACTCTGCCGCCTGATTGACGGTTTGTTTACCGACGGCACGATCGATCTGCGCGAGGACGCGGTTCTCACGGGCGCGCGCCAACACGCGGCGGCTTTGCGCGCCTGCGCGGCGTGTGAGGACGGGGCGGCGGCGCTTGCGGCGGGATACCCGCTTGACGCATGCTGTACCGACGCCGAGGTTGCGATGTCGGCGCTTGCCGAACTGGACGGGCGCGCGGTGTCGGAAGATATTGTGAGTGAAATTTTTTCCCACTTCTGCGTTGGGAAATAGGGAGTCAAGAGGACAAGGCTTTATGAGGTTGGATCGGGAACAGGTGCTGTCGCTCTCTGCGACCTGTCACATTGCGCTGACAGAGCGGGAAGCGGCGGCTTTGGAAACGGAATTGAATGATCTGCTGGCGCTGACGGAATCCCTGACGGAGGGGAACGACGCGGCGCGCGCAACGGGGTGTGCGGTATGAGCGGGGCATTGGAACGCCTGTCGCGGGCGTTGGCGGACGGAGAAACGACCGCGCGGGAGTTGACCGAGCGGTCGCTTTCGCGGATTGCGGAAACCGAAAAAACGCTGAATGCGTTCATCACCGTAGATGCCGAAGGCGCGCGGCGCGCGGCGGCGGAATCGGACGCACGGCGCGCGGCGGGAACTTTGCGGTCTCCTTACGACGGAATCCCTTATGCGGCAAAGGATAACTTTGCAACGGCGGGTTTACGCACGACGTGTGCCTCGAAACTGTTGGAGAATCACATTCCGGAGCAGGACGCGGCAATGGTGGAAACCATGCGCCGCGCAGGCTTTGTGTTGGTCGGAAAGACCAATATGGACGAGTTCGCCATGGGGTCGGTCACGGCGGCTTCGGCGTTCGGCGCGTCGCACAATCCGCATGACCCCGCGCGAACCTGCGGCGGGTCGTCGGGCGGCTCTGCGGCGGCGGTTGCGGTCGGAGATGTGACGGTCGCGCTCGGCTCGGATACGGGCGGTTCGGTTCGTCAGCCGGCGGCGTTCTGTGGAACGGTTGGAGTCAAGCCCACCTACGGGTTGCTGTCGCGGCGCGGGCTGACCGAATTTGCCCCGTCGCTTGACACCGTCGGGATCGTGACGGAAACCGTTGCCGACGCGGCGGCGCTGACCGGACTGCTTTCGGGTCGCGAGGCAGACTGTACCGACCGTCTCGGCGCGGGTGTGCGCGGCTTGCGCGTGGGCGTGATCTGCGACGAAGGAAACAGCGGGGCGGTTGACGGGATGTTGGAAAATGCCGTGCGGGCGCTGACGGACGGCGGCGCGCGGGCGGAGCAGGTCGCTTTCCCGTTTCGCGACGCGGCGGCGATTACCTACCGCGTTCTGGCATACGCCGAGGGCGTGTCTGCGCTTTCGGAGTACGGCAAAGCGGATTCCGACGTGGCGGAGGCGCGCGGCGCGGGCTTCGGATATGAGGTCAAGCGGCGGCTGCTGTTCGGCGCGCTGATGGCTTCGGAGGCGGAAGCGCGCACGCTTGCCGCCGCGCATGAAGTGCGGGAGCGCATCCGCAGGCTGTATACCGAATTGTTTGAACGTTACGACGTCCTTTTGCGCGCAACAGCGCCTTTCGGCGCGTTCCGGCTCGACAAAAAGCTGACGATCCGCGAGGGGTGCAACATGGATTATTCCACGGTCTGCGAAAGCCTTGCGGGCGTTCCTGCAATGTCGATCCCGTTCGGAGTCGACGGGGACGGCATGGCGCTCGGTGTGCAGATCGCGGCGTCGTGGATGCAGGACGGCGTGATGTTCGGCGTGGGCAATGATCTGGAGGAGCGGAAACCGAAATGAACGGATATGAAATTACCCCGGAATATAAAAGCACGGCGGAAAAGGTGTTGGTTGCGTTGGCGCTGATTTTTGCGGCGGGGAGTTTTGGTGCTTCGCGCGTGAGCGGTGTGCCGTATCCTGCGATCTTTCAGTTCGCGGCGGTGGTATTTCTTGCGGCGGCGTTCGTCATTGCAAACAAAAGCCTGCTTCGAAGTTATACCTATACGGTCACCGAGCCGGACGGGGCGGGCAGGCGGGATTTCCTGATTACCGAGCATTACGGAAAGAAGCACACGGCGGTCTGCCGGGTGGATCTGTCGCAGGTTATGGCGGCGGAAACCGTCCCGATGCGGGAGAAGGCGAAAATCCGTGCGGCGGAACGCGCGGCGAATGTGATCTACCGCTATCTGACCCCGCTTTTTCCCTCCGAGGTTCTGCTTGTGACCCTGCAAACGGGGAATGCGGTCACGCTTCTGCGGCTTCCGGCGGAAAAAGGACTGGAAAACGCGCTTCTGTCGTTCCAATCGCAATAAATGTCTGCAATTTGACCATTAGTGTCTTGAAGCAAAGCAGAAAATGTCTTATAATGGTAGCACAAGGAAAAGAAACTTTGCCCGATTGAGAAAGTGACTTTCCGAAATACAGAAAGGAACGATGTAAAATGAAGAAATTTCCGGTTGCGATTCAGATTTATTCGGTCAGAGACGACGCGCAGGCAAATCTGTTCGGAACGCTGACAAAGCTCAAGGAAATGGGCTATGACGGCGTGGAATTTGCCGGTCTTTACGGGCATACGCCTGAGGAAGTCCGCGATATGTGCAAGGCGCTTGACATTGTGCCGCTGTCGGCACACGTCCCGTATCTTGACATGGTGAAAGATCCCGAGGGCGTTCTGGGCGCTTACAAGACCATCGGTTGCCGCTATGTCGCAGTTCCGTACCTGACCCCCGAATACAGACCCGGTACGCCCGCGTTTCCAGAGGTCATCAAGAATGTCGCGATGCTCGGCGAGGTCTGCAACAAACTCGGAATGACGCTTCTCTATCATAACCATGACTTCGAGTTCACCAAACTCGACGGCAAGTATGCGTTGGATATTCTCTATGAAGAAGTTCCCGCAAGCCTGCTCCAGACCGAACTGGATACCTGTTGGGTCAATGTCGGCGGAGAAGATCCGGCGGCTTATCTGACGAAGTACAGCGGCAGAGCGCCTGTTCTGCACCTGAAGGACTTTGTCGGCAGCAAATCGGAGAACATGTATAAGCTGATCGGCATCGACGACAAGGAAAAGAGCGAAGCGAACGAGAAGTTCGCGTTCCGTCCCGTCGGCTACGGCAAGCAGGACTTCCCGAAGATCCTTGCCGCCGCAGAGCCTGCAGGCGTGCAGTGGGTCGTGGTGGAGCAGGATCAGCCCACCAAGGAAAACACGCCGATGGAATGCGCGGAGATGAGCCGCAAGTATCTGAAGAGCATCGGTTGCTGAACCGATTTCTACAATTTATATAATACGGAGGATTATTACAATGGGATTGGATGATTTCAAGGTCAATCAGGAAGTCAAAACGATTGACGCGAGCAAGAAACTCAGAGTCGGTATCATCGGTTGTGGATGGATTGCGGACGCGCATATGAAGTCCTACCTCAAGCAGCCCGATGTGGAGATCGTCGCAGGCGCGGATCTGATTCCGGGCAAGGCAAAGGCGTTCATGGAGAAGTACGGTCTGGAGAACGTCAAGACCGACTATGCTTCGCACAAGGAAATGCTCGACGACGAGAGCCTGAAACTGGACGCAGTCTCTGTCTGCACCTATAACCGTCAGCACGCTGCTCCCGCAATCTATGCGTTGGAGAAGGGCGTGAACGTTCTGCTTGAGAAGCCCTTCACCGTCACGCTCGACGAGGCGGTTGAGGTCATGAAGGCAGAGAAGAAGAGCGGCAAGATTCTCTCCATCGGCTTCCAGCCCAGAATGGACGAGAACATGAAGATGATCAAGAAGATCGTCGAGTCGGGCGCACTGGGCAAAATTTACTACATCCAGACCGGTGGCGGACGCCGCCGCGGTATTCCGACGCCGTTCGGTACTTCCTTCATCGAAAAGGACACCGCAGGCATCGGCGCACTGGGCGATATCGGTTGCTACTCGTTGGATATGGTTCTCAATGCCATCGGCTATCCGAAGCCGCTGACCGTTTCGGGGTATAAGTCTGCCTTCTTCGGCACTGACCCGAACTATTCGCACTATCAGCATATCGGTCACCCCGAATATGCGAAGAAGTTCGGCGTGGACGATTTCGCGGCGGCGTTTATCCGTCTGGAAGGCGGCATCATCCTCGACTTCCGTATCGCATGGGCAATGAACCTCGACACGCCCGGTGACACCATCATCATGGGTACAAAGGGAAGCCTGAGAATTCCGTCCACCGAGTGCTGGAACGGAAGCGTCGGCGGTCCTATGACCCTGTACCATGAGGTTTGCGGCGAGCAGACCCAGACCGAGATTCCGATCGTCAAGACCAAGGAGGATCTCTTCTTCCTCAAGATCCGTACCTTCCTCGACGCAATCAAGGAAGGCGGCAAGGCGCCCGTTCCGTCGTCGCAGATTCTTTACAATCAGGCGATTATCGACGGTATCGCAAAGTCTGCGGAAGCAGGTCACGAGGTCGAGATCGAAATTCCCGAAATCTGATTGCAAACTGATGAAAGCCCCGCAGGGTTATCCCTGCGGGGCTTTCGGCATATTACATGAAAATAGCAAACGCGGGCGCATAAAATGTCATAGAAGAGAAAAACCCAAAGAAAATTGCGAAAAGGGGTTGACAAGGAGAGAAAAAAGTGGTAT
>CAVGEJ010000009.1:0-31183 GCA_963628215.1 Eubacterium sp. CAG:180 | reverse complement strand
GTACATATATATCTATTCTACCATAGGAGGCTCTTTTTTTCAATTGTCCGTTTTTAACGGACTTGTGCACTTTTCAGTGCCTCACCGTGCGCGATCGGAGAGTATGCCTCCACCGCGATATCGTTCCCTTTGCAAAAGTCGATCAGTTCCGCAGGTGTGTTGCCGATGTGCGCCAACACCTGATTCACCGCAGGCTTGACCTTTGTATGCGGCAGAAGGCTTTCGAGATCGTCGCGCAGGAAGTTCGACACGCCGATTGCGCGCAGCTTCCCCGCCGCGTATGCGTCCTCCAGAGCCCGCCAGACCTCGCGGTTCTCCTCAAAATACCGCTTCTCCCCGCGCCATTCCGCCCAAGGTTGCGGCGCGTGGATAATCATGTCGAGGTAGTCCAGACCCATGGTTTCAAGCGTCCCGTCAATCGACTTTGCGGCGGCTTCATAGCTTTTATGCTCTGCGGCAACCTTGCTGACCACAAACAGTTCCTCGCGCTTCACGCCGCAGGTGCGAACACCCTCGCCAACGCCGCGCTCGTTGCCGTAAGCCTGCGCCGTGTCGATGTGGCGGTAACCAACCTCAACCGCAGTGCGAACCGCCTCCGCCGCCCGCGCGTCGTCAATGCACCATGTTCCGAAGCCGAGCGCCGGAATCCTGACACCGTTGTTCAACGTCATGCTTTTCATATCGAGTCCTACTTGACCGTTTGATTCTCCATCCGTTTTTATTATGCCGCGGCTTGCCCGGAAATGCAAGAGGAAAAACAAAAAACGCAAAACCTCTTGCAAAACCGCTCGGTTTATGGTACAATAGAAGCAGAAAAAAGGGTTTTCTATCGCTACAGGTTAGTTTTGGCTAACCGCAAAAAGGAGGAACGCCATGTTCTGGGACAGGGTCGCCTGCGTTTACGACCTCTTTGCAAATGTCGTCAACCGACGGGCAAACAAACGGCTTTGCGCCGCCGTGGAGGGGCTGCTTTCCCCCTCCGACGGGGTGCTTGAATGCGCCTGCGGCACGGGACTGCTCAGCGTTGGGATTGCGAAAAAATGCGCCTGTCTCGTTGCGACGGATTTTTCCGCCAAAATGCTGAAGCGGGCAAAGCGGAAATGCAGAAACTACGCCAACGCAACCTTTGCGCAGGCGGATATTCTGCGGCTTCCCTATCCGGACGAAAGCTTTGACACGGTGGTTGCCGCAAACGTGATTCATCTGCTCGACGATCCGCATGCCGCACTGCGCGAGTTGGATCGCGTTTGCCGCCCGGGCGGCAGAATCATCATCCCCACTTACATGAACCGAACCGCCAAAGGCAAGACCAACCGCCTCTCGGGCGCTATCGGCAAAGCGGGCGCGGGCTTCAAACGGGAATTCACGCCGGACAGTTACGTCCGCTTCCTTGCCGACGCGGGATATCCGGACGTCGCCTGCACGCTTTGCGAGGGCAGAATTCCCTGCGCCGTTGCGGTCATCCGCAAGGCGGAACGGACAGAAATCACAGAAACAAACGGAGGATGCCATGAAATACAGAATTGAAAAGAACACGGTTCAGGAAACGCTGGTAATCCCGCTCTACGGGCGAAAAAAATGCTCGGAACTCTACCCGAACCTGTATCGGGACGAAACCGCGATTCGGCTGATGGAGGAAATCGACTACGACTTTTCGGCACTGGAGAAAAAGTCGCGCAGTCTGATGCAACGCTTCGGCTTTCTGGAAGCCGCCATGCGCCAGAACGACCTCGCCCATGAAGTGCGGGACTATCTGAAAACCCACCCCCGCGCGGCGGTTGTCAACCTCGGCTGCGGTCTGGACAACACGGGCAGAAGCTGTGACAACGGCACCTGCAACCTCTACAACCTCGACTTTGCGGGCGTCATCGCCGTACGGGATGTCCTGCTGCCCGCAGGCGAGCGTGAGAAAAACATCGCCTGCGACCTCAACGACACGTCGTGGTTCGGCGAGATCGACGCCTCGGACGGCGCGGTCTTTTTCGCGGCGGGGGTATTCTATTACTTCCTTGGGGAGCAGGTTCGGGCGCTCGTGCAGGCAATGGCAACCGCTTTCCCCGGCGGCATACTGGTGTTCGACGCCGCCAACAGAAAAGCGGTCAAACTGATGCTGAAAACATGGATCAAGGATGCCGGAATCAAGGACGTGGGCGCATATTTCGCGGTTTCCGATGCCGCGCGGGAACTTTCCGCATGGGGCGCTTCCCTGTCCGTTTCAAGCTGCGGCTATATGCTCGGCTACCATGACCTCAAAGATCCGTCCGTCAGCCGATTCTTCCGCTTCCTCGCCAAAGTCGGCGACGGCATGATGAAAATGCAGATCGTAAAAATCGCCTTCGGCGAACCAAAATAAAAAAGCCTTTCCAGACATCCTTCGGATGCTCGGAAAAGCCAAAGAAAATCCGTACCATAAAAACGGCAACGCAAATACCCCCTTGAAGCAAGTTCTTGGGGTTCTTAGGGGGCTTCTCGAAAGAAGCCCCCTAAGTCGCATCCCCCGCGCCCCCCGCGTCCCCCACATCCCCCGCATCCCCCGCATCCTCCGCATCCTCCGCATCCTCCGCATCCTCCGCGCCCTTCTCTGCGTAGCGCGAGGGGTTAACGCCGTAAAAGTGCTTGTAGCTTCGCGAGAAGCTGTGAATTGACGAATAGCCCAGCTGTTCGCTCACCTGCGTGACGGTCAGCCCCTCCGAAAGAAGCCTGTCCGCCTCCTTCATCCGACAGGAAAGATAGAACGTGCTTAGATGCTTTCCCGTAATGCTCCGAAACCGTTTGGAAAGGTAGCTGTAATTGTAGTTGAATACCTTTTCCAGATTTTCAAGCTTGGTCAGCGTGCAGATGTTGTCCGTGATGTAGGTCTCCAAACGGTAAACCAACACCGAGTCGTCGGTAATTTTCGGGAAATAGCTGTCCGCCCGCTCGTTCGTCGCCGCGCGGATCAACTCAATCAACAACTCCGAGAGCAGATACCCCGTCATTTCCATGCGGAACAGGCTGTCGCTTTGCAACTCCGAAAACATCCGCACAATCAGCGCGCTCCTGTCCCGCATCGGCACACAGCGCGTTTCCTCGTTGCGGAACAGCCGCCCGATCTCATCGAACAGATACGCGCAGGACGGATTCCCCGGGTTGCGCTCGAACGCAATGAAGGCAAACCGCAACGGATCTTCGCTGTCGGGCGTGATGGAGTGAATCTCATCGGGAAGCGACACCACGCAGTCGTTCGCCCGCACACGGTGCTCCCGATCACCCGTCCGAACCGTCCCCGAGCCTGCCAACACATAGGTCAACTCATAACAGCACTGCGTGTGCTTTCCGATGCGGGAATTTGCAAGACACCATAACTCGCCGTACTGATAGAGCGCGAAGCCGCCGCATTTGAGCCGCTCCGCGCTGATGTTATTGAAATGATAACGGTAGGTTGTTTCCTCCATCGTCCGGTCACCTCCGCTCGTTCGCGGTTTCCCCGCTTATTGTCCTGCTCCCGCCAGTTTCCGGAACAGATCGGTCATCAGGTCGTACCGCTTGATGAAATAAACATACCGCATGGGATGGCGCGTGGGCTGTTCCGAATAGGTGTTGTCGTATTGCGGAATCGCCGCAGGGCGCAAATAGGACTTCATCATGCGGTCGTTTTCGTTAAGCAACCACCCCACTGCAGTTACGTCCCAGATGGTGCGATCCCACGCAATGCCCTTGTGGCGCGACTCCACGTCGTCCACCGCGATTCTGACCAGATAATCGCAAAGCGGATTCTTGCCGCTCAGCCAGTGCTCCAACTCGGGCTTGGTCGTGGCAAAGCCCGTTACCACGCCGCAACACGGAAGCTGAACCAACGGCGCGCCGCAACCGAACAGAATCCGCGCCGCCGCAACATCCTGCCGCATATTGAACTCGTTGGTGTCGACCCAATGGAGCGCGTGTCCGCCGAGCCAGACGTGAACCACGTTCTCGGTCATCGCCACGGGGTCGGTCAGAATCGCCGAAGCAACATTGGTTGCCGCCGCGATGGAAACGATATAAAGCGGGTTCTCGGGCGTGTGCTTCCGCGCCTCCCGCACCATGAATTCGGACGCGTCGGTCACCACCGGCGTTTTTTCGTCCGGCAGATAGTCACACGCGCCGCGCATGACCACGGGGATCAGATCCTCGCGGTGCAGCAGTCCCAACAGCTTCAGGATTTCCCGGTAGCTCTTCTCCATTCCGTCGGCGGGCGAGGTGCTGTTGGCGTTGAGGAACGGCGCGGCGCAGATGCCGACCGTGTTCAGTTTCTCCCCCGACAGGAGCAGGTAGGAAAGCGCGTACTGGTCGTCCGCCTCGTTGAAGGTGTCGGTATCCAGAATGATGTCCACCCGCCCGCGCGGCGGCTCCAGATTCCGGATCAGTTGTTCTCTTGTCAGCATGGCGGTTTCCTTAATCGAAATTCACCTTGCCGCGGATAAAGCCGACAGCCCCGCGGATATCCTCCAGAGGCTGCTTGCCCGCCTCGCGTTCGATGGTCAGGTAGCCGTTATAGCCCACTCTGCGGAGCGCGGCAAGGTAACGATCCCACGGCACATTTCCCTCGCCGATGGGCAGTTCGATAAAGGACTTGCAGGCATTCAGCGCTTCCACGCCGCCAACCGCAAAGCCGTGATAGACCTGCTCGGGGGTCATGTCGCTGTTGAGTTTCTTTCCGTCCTTGAGGTGGGTATGGACGATGTATTTTCCGAGCAGATCCACCGCGTCGGCGGGGTCTTGCCCGCTCACCATGACAAAGTTTGCGGGGTCAAGGTTCACGCCCACGCCGCCCTTTGTGCCCTCGAGGAAATGCAACAGGGTGGTTGCAACTTCGGGTCCTGTTTCGATGGCGAGCGCCACGCCCTTGGACTTCGCGTAAAGACCGCACTCGGTCAGCGCGCGCTGCATCACGCCAAAGCGCGGGTTGCTGTCGTCTGCGGGGATCACACCGATGTGGGTGGTAACAATGTGTGTGCCGAGGTCGACTGCCAGATCGATGATGGCTTTGGTCTTTTCCACGCGGGTGACGTTATCCTCCTCGCGCTCAAAGCCGTAGCCGCCCATATCGCCGCAGAGGGCGGAGACTTCCATGCCGTTTTCCTTCAGAAATGCGCAAAAATCCGCTCTTGCCGCCGCGTCAAGTGCGTCGGGCGAAAAAGTTCCTTTGGTTGCGTAAATCTGCATGCCCGTCATGCCGAGCGACTTTGCGGTCATGACCGCTTCCCGCACCGGCTGCTTCAGGCAATCCGTAATAACTCCGAGTTTCATGCTCTTTTCCTCCTCGCGGGCTTTCCGCCCTTTTCCTATATTATACAACATTTCCCTTCCCTTTTCTTTACCATTTCCTTTCCGATTGTTTAACATTTCCTGAAGTGTTAGAAAGACCTTGGAGGCGCAGGGAGACCCCTTTCGTAGGGGTCTCCCTACCCTCCAAACCTCCCTGACTCTCCCCGAACTTCCCTGCATGGCAATCGCCGATTTGGTGTGTGGGGATTTTCTGCGCTTTTTGGACGGCGGTTGCCTTGCAGGGAAGTTTTTGGGTTTGGGCGGGAGGTGCAAATTCTTTACATGGTGCGGCTATCGCGCCCGATGAAAAGCGGTTGGTCGAAGGATAGATGTCAGTTCTTTTTGATGGCTTTGAAATCCTCGTAGAGTTTGGTGATGTTCCACTTGGTGTGATCCGAGGCGTACATGGTGGAGATTTCCTTCGGAGTGCCGAAACGGATGGCTTCGGAAACAAGGGAGTTCGGGTTATCGAGGCAGTTGCTGTAAACCTGTTGGAAGGAGAGGTTTGCGGCAAGGCGGATCATTTCCAACATCCGGATGCACTTGGGGTTATTGAAGGACTGGAGTTTGAGACCCTTTTCGTAGTAGACGTTAATCACGACCTGATTGCTGTACATAGCAAGCAACTCGGTCACAACGCCGGTGGATTTGGAATCGGCAACGTTCACCGGAATCATGACGGAAGTCAGGGAATCCTTTGTGGAGGTATGGTACTCAATCCGGGTATCGTCCCACTTCGGGAACGGCAGAACGCCGTAGGAATCCGACATCGTGCCCTTGAGGGTCAGGGATTCGCCCAGAGTCTGCATATAGAACAAGGCTCTGCCCGAGGCGAAGATGGGGCTTTCCGTCTTCTTCTCGTCGCCCCATGATTTGGGCGAATAGATGCTGCCTGCGTCCCGTCCGTCACGGATGTACTTGATGAAATCCGAAAGTCTCGTCTCTGCGGTCTCGTTCATGGTATTGGGATAGCTGCGTGTGCCGTCATCCGCTTTGACCAGATAGTTGGCTTCAATCGCGTTTGCAAACGCCCGCTGTGCGTGGCAGTTGGTCAAAATTCCGTATACGCGCGAATTTTCATCGGCATCGAGATCGGTATGCACTTTTGCGGCGTATTCCTTCATCAGGGCATAAGTCCATTTGCCTTCCAGTGCGAGGTCATAGAGATCTCCAAGGTCATAGGTTGCCGCCATGTTCTCGTTGAAGAACACGACTTCCATGTAGTCGTACAGCGTATACGCCAGATCGCCGACCATCATATAGATTGCGCCTTCAAAGTTGCACTCGTTGTAGTAGGCTTCGTTCCACCATCTCTTGGTCAGGTTGATGTCCTCGAGTTGGGTCAGATCCATACCCGGTCCCTCAACCGCGAGGTTCACAAGGTATGCGGAGTGCGTTGCGATCAGGTCATAGACGCTCTTGCCCGCGAGCGCGTTGGTGCGGACGCGACCTTCAAATTCCTTGTTGCCGCCGCAGGTGTCACCCGCTTTTGCCGCCTGCCATTCGCCGTTGAGCTTTTCTACCTTGATGCTCACGTCTGCGCGGGCTTCCACCTGCGCGTTGCGCGAATAAATGGCGTTGGCAACGTCGTCGCCGCTGATGGCGGAAGCGCTGTCAAACTCGCCCGCCGTGGATTCGCGGGAGAGAATGATAAAATCGCGGTCAAAGTGATAGGAATCGTCCAGATCGTCGCGGTTGTCCGCAGGCTCGGTATCGGTCGGAGCGTCGGTTGCGGGCGCGCTTGCAGTTCCCGAAGGCTTGGGCGTGTCGGGCGTTTTCTTCCCGCATCCCGCCAGAATGCCTGCGGCAAGCAATGCGCACAGCATCACACACAGCAGTCGGACTGTGAGGGTACGCGCAGATCGGTTGGTTTTCTGTTTCATCATCATTTCCTCCTATATCGGTATGATAGCTTCATTATAGCATGCGCGCCCCGCAAAAGCTACGGATTTTTTGCATCGCGCTTTTGATTTTTTGTAAAGAACGCAAAAAGGACCGTTGGAAATCCCGTGTCATTGACCAAAAGTGAACAAATATCGGGGGCGGAGCATAGACCACCGTCTTTCGTCAAAATGGAGTGAAAGTTTTCGCCCGCCTTTTTGGGGAGGCGGCGCGGTCGAGGACGCGGAGTCCTCGTCGCGCTCCGCAGAGCGCGAAATCCTTCTTTTACGGCGCTTTCTTTTTGCAGCTTTGCGTAGCAAAGTGTGCTTTTCTCTTTGCGCCTACATGGTCAAAGAAAAAGCGTGAAAGAAATTTGCGCTTTTTAATGATAAGATAAAGAGAAGACTCCCGAAAGAGTCTTCTCATTTTTATAAATTTCTTATTTCTTGCTCGGAGCGGGAATCTTTTTGAGATTCCAGATGCGTTGCGCGTACTCCTCAATGCTGCGATCCGCCGCAAAGTGACCCGCCGCCGCAATGTTGTACAGCGACATCCGATTCCAACGGTCCTTGTCGCGGTAAGCCGCAATCATCTTTTCATGGGTCGTGCGGTAGGACTCAAAGTCCGCCAGACACATATACGGGTCGGCAACGCCGTGCCCGTTGAGCAGGTACGACGCGATATCCGCAAAGGACTCGCCCGCAAAACCGACGGAAAGACGGTCGACAATCCGCTTCAGGCGCTCGTTGGAGGCATAATAGTTCGCCGACTTGTAGCCCGAGAGCCACAGCGCTTCCACTTCTTCTGCGGTCAGACCGAAGATGAACATATTCTCCTTGCCCGCCGCGTCCTGCATCTCCACGTTCGCGCCGTCCAGCGTTCCGATGGTCAGCGCGCCGTTGATCATCAGCTTCATGCAACCCGTTCCGCTCGCTTCCTTGCCCGCAAGGGAAATCTGCTCGCTGATCTCCGCCGACGGCACAAGCGCCTCGGCAAGGCTGACGTTGTAATCCTCCAGGAACACCAGATTCAGCTTCTCGCGGATGGCGGGATGCTGATTGATGTCCTTGGAAATCATGCAAAGCAGTTTGATAATCCGCTTTGCCATGTCGTACCCGGGCGCTGCCTTTGCGCCGAAGAGGAAGGTCTGCGGCTGCAGATCCAGATTGGGGTTCTCCTCCAGATCGAGATAAAGCCCGATGATATTCAGCGCGTTGAGCAGCTGCCGCTTGTACTCGTGCAGGCGCTTGATCTGCACGTCGTAGACCGAGTGCGTATCGATGCGCATTCCCGTTTTGCGGAAGATCATGTTCGAGAACGCGATCTTGTTGTCGTGCTTGATGGCGCGCAGGCGCGTGAGAACCGACGGGTCGTCCGCAAACTTCGCAAACTCCGAAAGTTCCTCCGGGCTATGGCGGAAGCCGTCGCCGATGCACTCGGTAATCAACGCCGACAGTTCGGGGTTGGAATAGCACAGCCACCGACGGTGCGCGATTCCGTTGGTCACGTTGTCAAACCGCTCGGGGTACATCTTATAGAAATCCTTGAAGGTGGAGTCCTTGAGAATCTGCGAATGCAGTTTCGACACGCCGTTGACCGAATGCGACCCGACCACCGAGAGGTTCGCCATGCGCACCTGATCGTAGCCGACGATGCTCATCTGCGAAATGCGATTCCAGTTTCCGGGGAACGCCTTCCATGCCTCGCGGCAGAAGCGCTCGTTGATCTCCTTGACGATCATATAGATACGCGGCAGACGGAGTTTGAACAGATCCTCGTTCCATGTCTCCAACGCCTCGGGCATCACCGTGTGGTTGGTGTAGGACACGGTGCGCGTGACGATATTCCACGCGTGATCCCAATCGAAGAAATAATCGTCAACCAAAATCCGCATCAGCTCGGGAATGCAGAGCGCGGGGTGCGTGTCGTTGATATGGATTGCCACTTTGTCGGGCAGGTTCTCCAGTGTGCCGTAGACCGCGAGATGGTCGCGGATGATGCTCTGCACCGAGGCGGACACCAGAAAATACTGTTGGGTCAGGCGGAGCAGTTTGCCCTCGGCATGGTTGTCCGACGGGTACAGCACCTTGGTGATGATTTCGGCATTGTTGCTTTCCTGCAACGCCTTTGCGTACTGTCCCTGCGTGAACAAACCCATATTGAAGTTCTGAATATCCCGTGCGCGCCACAGGCGGAGTTGGCTGACCGCCTCGCTGTCCGCGCCCGAGATCATCATATCGTAAGGCACTGCCTCGTACTCCTCGCCGCCCTCGTAGCGAATGTCGCAATGTCCGTCCTCGCGCCAGTTTTCGATCACGCGACCGCCGAAATGCACCTTATAGATGCGGTCGGTTCGCGGAATGAGCCAGACCTCGCCGCCCGGAAGCCAGACGTCGGGCAGTTCCACCTGCATTCCGTCCACGATCATCTGCTTGAACAGACCGTATTCGTAGCAGAGCGAAAAGCCCGTTGCGGGGTAGTTGAGCGACGAGAGCGAATCCATAAAGCAGGCGGCAAGACGACCGAGTCCCCCGTTTCCGAGTCCCGCGTCCGGCTCGCACTCAAAGAGGTCATCCAAGTCATACCCCAACTCGCCGAGCGCCTTTTTGTATGCGTCGGCAAGCCCGAGGTTATTCAGGTTGGTTTTGAGCGACCGCCCGAGCAGGAACTCCATGCACATATAGTACACGCGCTTACCGCCCGCGGCGTTGACCTTTTTCTTGTAGAGGGATCGTTTTTCGCTCAGCAGATTGCGCACGGCGATTGCCGCCGCCTTGTACATCTGGTCGCGCGACGCTTCCGCCGCCGTGCAACCGAAATGCCGTTGCAGAATCCCTTCGATCTGTTCTTTTACTTCATTTGCATTCGGGTTAAAATTCATTTTTCCATAGACCTTTCCGTAACCGCTCCCCACGAGCGGATGATTGGTTGCTTTTTGTGGTTTGTTGTGATTCGGTGGGTACAGATTGATCCCCCCTCATCAGTCGCTTACGCGACAGCTTCCCCCCAAGGGGAAGCCTTTTGCAAAATTCCTTTCGCTTGTTATTTCGAGAAATGGATTTGCAAGCCCCCACGTGAGCGGACGATTGGTTGCTTTTTGTAGCTTGTCATGATTTCGGCAGGTGCAGCCGATCCGCCCTCATCCGTCGCCTACGGCGACACCTTCCCCCTCAAAGGGGAAGGCTCTCGGAAGTCCTGCAAGTATTAAAAGTACTTTGAATGCCCTTAGTCAGCATGTGGAAATTTTGTGCGAAAACGAAAGATGTTTGCACAACAGCCTTCCCCTTTGAGGGGGAAGGTGTCGCCGTAGGCGACGGATGAGGGCGGACAAAGCACTTTTTTCAACACTTGCAAGGCTTCCGTAAGCCTTCCCCTTCGAGGGGGAAGGTGTCGCCGTAGGCGACGGATGAGGGCGGACAAAGTACTTTTTTCAACGCTTGCAGAGCTTCCGAAAGGCTTCCCCTCGGGGGGAAGCTGTCGCGTAAGCGACTGATGAGGGGGGATAAATCTCCACTCCCAAAACAATCAGCCCTCTCAAAAAATCCTTAAATCCCCTCGTAAAGCGCCAGATACTGTTCGGCGGAGGCGTTCCACGAGAAATCGGTGGTCATCACGCGCTCGACCAGACGGTCGCGTTCGGGCTTGTTGTGCCATACCCCGAGCGCCGCCTCTGTCCGCTCCCGCAGTTCCTGCGCGGAGTAGTTTGCAAAGGTGAAGCCGTTGCCGTGGAGCGTGTCCCCCTCCACCCAATAGGGCTTGATGGAGTCATACAGCCCGCCGGTCTCGCGCACGACGGGTATCGCGCCGTAGCGGGAAGCGATCATCTGCGACAGACCGCACGGCTCGGAGCGCGAAGGCATCAGGAAGATATCCGCCGCCGCATAAATCCGTTTGGAGAGGTCGCGGTCATAGGTGATAAGCGCCCGAACCTTGTCGGGGAATCTCGCCTGCAGTTCGCGGAAGAAGTCCTCAAAGCCGCTCTCCCCTTTTCCGAGGATCACCAACTGGAGGTCATGTCCGCCCACCAATTCGTAAATGCACCCCGACACAAGATCCAAGCCCTTGTGCGCGGCAAGGCGCGAAACCACCGCGAGCATCGGCACGTCGGCGCGCTCGGGCAGTCCCGTCTCCCGCTGAAGCGCCAGTTTATCCGCCGTCTTTCCTGCCATATTCTGCACGGAATAACGCTCCGCGATACACGGATCGGTTGCGGGATTGTAAAAATCGTAATCGATGCCGTTGAGAATGCCCGAAAGCTTCCCTGCGTTGCGATTCAGCGCGGCGTCCAGACCGTGCGCATATTCGGGCGTGCGAATTTCCCACGCATAGCGCGGGCTGACCGTTGTCACGCGGTTGGCGCACTCGATCGCCGCCTTCATCAGGTTGATGCACCCGTTGTATTCCATCAACGTATGCTCGTTCTCGCCGAGCGCGAACACATCGCCGAGGATTGCGAAGTCATACTGCCCCTGATACTCGATGTTGTGAATCGTGAACACCGTCCGCATCGTCCCGTACCACGGGCGGTTGCGGTAAAGGCAGTTGAGATAGACCACCGAAAGCGCCGCCTGCCAGTCATGCGCGTGGAGGATGTCGGGATAGTAGTTCAGCCGGTTCATCATCTCCATGACCGCCATGCAGAAGAAGGCGTAGCGCTCGCCGTCGTCAAAGTAGCCGTAGAGCGCGGGGCGGCGGAAATAGTACTCGTTGTCGATAAAGTAGTAGGTCACGCCGTCCTTGACAAGGCTGTAGATGCCGCAGTACTGCTCCCGCCATGCAAGGCGAACCGAGGTGATATATTCCTCGCGCATCTGCGACCGCCACGACTGCGCAATGCTTCCGTACAGCGGCAGAACCACCTGCACGTCCACGCGCCCTGTCTTTGCAAGCGCTGCAGGGAGCGAACCGAGCACATCGCCCAGTCCCCCCGTTGCGGCAAACGGCATGACCTCCGCGCCCACGAACAGGATTTTCTTTTTTGCCGTCTCGGTCTTTGCCGCATTCTCCGCCATGGCGAAAACCGCCTCGGGCGTAGTCGTTGCGACGGTCTCCGCCTCCGCGGGCTTTTCCGCGGCGGGCTTGCGGGTTGTCCGCTTCTTCGGGAGCGCGGGGGTCAGCGGCAGAACCGCAGGACCGCGCTCGTGTTTGGTTGCTTTTTTCACCATGTTATACACTCATTCCTTTTCCGATGAAGAACGGCATGGTCTCATGACCCGAGAGCATTCTGCCGTCCTTGATGCGGACGTCCTTGTCGGTGATCACGCAGTTCAGCTGCACATTGTCGCCGATATCGGTGTTCTGCAGAATCACGCAGTTCTTCACCACCGTTCCGCGCCCGACATGCACGTCGCGGAACAGAATCGAATTCTCCACAGTTCCCTCGATCACACAGCCGTCCGCCAAAAGCGAATTCTTCACCTCCGCGCCGTCGCAATACTTGGTCGGGGCGCTGTTGCGGATTTTGGTGTAGATTTTGCGATCTTCAGAGCCGAACAGCCCGTGCCGCGCCTCGGGGGTCAGAAGTTCCATCGAGGTGCGGAAATAGGATTCCAGTGTGCCGATATAGGCGTACCAACCGTCATAGCGGTAAGCGCGGATCAGCTTTTTGTCCAGATTTGCGCGCACCACATCGCGGGAAAAGCTTGTATACCCGTGCGCCAGCGAATCGGCGATGATGTTTTGCAGATCGGTTCGCTTAATGACGTAAATGTTGGTGTTGACATCCACCTCGCCGTGCTCGGGCTTTGCGCGGGAAATGGCGCGCACGCGGTTCTCATTCCCGATTTCGGCAAGGTTGACCACCTTGTCAAAATGATACTCATCCGCATTCAGGTGCTTGGTGACCATCGTCAGGTACGCGCCCGACTTCACATGATCCTCGAGCACCTCGCCGAGGTCGATGTTCATCACCACGTCGCAGTCGGAGAGAACGATATAGTCCGCGCCGCAACGGTTGATGAAGTGCTCCGCCCCCATCAGCGCTTCCAGACGGCTGGAATAAAGCTTTCCTGCAGCGGTATTCTCATAGGCGGCAACATAGGGCGGCAGAATTTTGATGCCTCCCGAGCGGCGCGCCAGATCCCAGTCCTTTCCCGTTCCGATATGGTCGAGAAGCGACTGGTAATTGTAGTGAGTAATGACCCCGACGGTATTGATATCGGCATTGACCATGTTGGAAAGCGCGAAGTCGATCAGCCGGTAGCGGCAACCGAACGGAATGCTCGCCATCGTGCGCATCCGCGCCATTTCGGGGATACTCTGGTCATGGATATTGGAAAAAATCAGACCTGCAACATTCATGTTCTGCGTCCTCCTCAGTCATCCGAAATCATAGCGCCTGCGGGAATGACCTCGCCAAGCCCCACCGTATGGTCTGCGCCGATCACCGCAATGCCCGCCGCGCGCTCGCGCATCTCTCCGACCGTTGCCCGCTCGCCCACGGTGACCCCGCAGTCGAGAATGGAATACCGGACGGTTGCGCCCGCCTTGACCGTAACGTCGTTCATCAGCACGCTGTCCTCCACAATCGCGCCCGCTTCCACGCGCACGCCGCTGCCGAGAACGCTGTTGCGCACACAGCCGTCAATGTCGCAGCCTGCGGTCACGCTGGAATTGACCACCTCCGCGCCGCTTCCGATATACTGCGGCGGCGCAGCCTCATGCCGGCTGTAGATTCTCCACGTCTCGTCCCGCAGGTTCAGCGCGGGGCGCTCGCCGAGGAGATCCATATTCGCTTCCCACAGCGACTGAATCGTTCCGACATCCTTCCAGTAGCCCGTGAAGGGATACGCCATCATCTTCTCGCCCGCCGCCAGCATTGCGGGAATGACGTTTTTGCCGAAGTCGTTGGAGGACTCGGGATTCTCGTTGTCCTCGCGCAGGTATTTCTCCAGTTTGTCCTTGTTGAAGATATAGATGCCCATCGACGCCTTTGTGGAATCGGGGTTCTTCGGTTTTTCGCTGAATTTATAGATCTGCCCGTCCTCATGCGTGCTCATGATGCCGAAGCGGCTCGCTTCCTCAATCGGCACGTCGATGACCGCAATCGTGCAGTCCGCCTTGGTCTGCTTATGGAAGTCCAGCATTCTCGCGTAGTCCATTTTATAGATATGGTCGCCCGAGAGAATCAGGACGCACTCCGCGTTGTAGCGGTTGATGAACTCCATGTTCTGCCAGATGGCGTTTGCAGTCCCCTTATACCAGTCCGCGCCGTTCTGCCCCTGATAGGGCGGCAGAATCTTGACCCCGCCGAAGGAACGGTCGAGATCCCACGGCAGACCGTTGCCGATATAGTCGTTGAGAATCAGCGGCTGATACTGTGTCAGAACGCCAACGGTGTCCATTCCGGAATTGATGCAGTTGGAAAGCGTGAAATCAATGATGCGGTACTTGCCGCCGAACGGTACGGACGGCTTTGCGGTCTTTTTGGTCAACGCGTAAAGTCTGCTGCCCTGCCCGCCCGCAAGCAGCATGGCAACACATTCTTTTTTCTTGAACATAACAACCTCCGGTTTCTATAGTCTAAGACCTTGGGGCGTTGCCCCAAGCCCCACCTGAAAACTTCTTGGAAGAAGTTTTCAGGACTTTCAAGAACTTTCACTCATTGGGATTGTGCGAATGGTTTGCGTGGTTTGATACAACTACGGTTTTGCTTTTGCCTTCGGAGTTTCGGGCTTCTTTTTCCGCACGGGATTCTTATGAATGCAACGGAACATAACCGCCGACATGGCGGGAACGCGGATGCGGATGGCGTTTCCGTAGTTCCGCAACAGGCACTTTTCGGTTTTATAGACTCCCGTATTCCGCACGTCCGTTCCGCCGAACTCCGCCGCGTCCGAGTTGAACACTTCCTCGTAACGTCCCGCAAAGGGCACTGCCAACAGGAAATCATCCCGCTCCACGGGGAGAAAGTTCAGAAGAATCACAATCTCCTTCCCCGCGCGATCCTTTCGGCGATAGGAAAGAATGCTCTGTTCGCGGTTGTCCGCGTCAATCCATTCAAAGCCGCCCGCCCAGTCGCTGTCCCGCTCCCAGAGCGCGGGGGTAGAAAGGTAGAACCGATTCAGGTTTGCGACATACGCCTGCAACTTCGCGTGCTTCTCGTAGTCCAGCAGAAACCATTCCACCGCGCCCGCGTAGTCCCATTCGCGGAACTGCCCGATTTCGGTGCTCATGAAGGTCAGCTTCTTCCCAGGGTGCGTCATCATCCATGCGAGAAAGACCCGCACACCCGCGAATTTTTGGTCGTACTCTCCCGGCATCCGGTCGAGGAAAGACTTCTTCCCGTGCACCACCTCGTCATGCGAGATCGGCAGAATATAGCGCTCCGAAAACGCATAGGTCAGCGAGAAGGTCAGCCGCTCGTGGTGATCCTTGCGCCAGAGCGGATCTTCCGAGGCATACGCCAGCGTATCGTTCATCCACCCCATATTCCATTTGAGCGTGAAGCCCAATCCGCCGTTTTCAAAGCCAGTCACGTTTGCCCATGCGGTGGATTCCTCCGCAACCGTCATCACGTCGGGGTAATTGTTGACAAAACAACTGTTCAGCTTCTGGAAAAAGGCGATTGCCTCAAGGCATTTGTTGTCGCCGTAAATGTTGGGAATCCACTCCCCCGGCTTCTTGTCGTAGTCGAGATAGAGCATAGAGGCAACGGCGTCCACCCGCAGTCCGTCAATGTGGTATTTCTCCGCCCAATAAACCGCGTTGGAAATCAGGAAACTCTGCACTTCCTCGCGCCCGACGTCAAAGCGGCGCGTGCCCCATCCCGCGTGCTCCATGCGATCCTTGCCCTGATACTCGTAAAGCGGCTGACCGTCGAACTCGTAAAGCCCGTGCGCGTCCTTCGGGAAATGCGCCGGGACCCAGTCGAGAATCACGCCGATGCCCGCTTCGTGCATCCGATCGACAAACCGCATGAAATCCTGCGGCGTTCCGTAGCGCGCCGTCGGCGCGTAATATCCGCAGACCTGATAGCCCCACGACCCGTCAAACGGAAATTCGCTCACGGGCATCAGTTCGATATGCGTATACCCCATCGCCTTGGCATAAGGCGCAATCTCATCCGCCAATTCGGTATACGACAGGGGCGAACCGTCCTCATGCCGCCGCCACGAACCGAGGTGTACCTCATAGATATTCAGCGGCTGTTCCATAATATGCGCGAGGTCGAATTTTCCGCGGCGGAATTCCATCCATCCCGCGTCGCGCCATTCGTAGCCGTCAATCTCCCGGTAAACGGTCGCGGTTTCGGGCGGGCACTGCATCGACACGCCGTAAGGGTCTGCTTTGTACAACTCCTTCGCGCCGTTGCGGATGAAATACTTGTACAGGCTTCCTTCGGGGACAATCCCCGCGGGAATCCCGCATTCCCAAACCCCGCCGCGCGTCATACGCTCCATCGGATAGCGGGAGGCGTCCCAACCGCAGAAATCCCCCACCACCGATACGCTGTCGGCGTTCGGCGCCCAGACGCGGAAGGTTACCGTCTCCCCCGTCCGGTGCGCGCCGAGGTATTCATAGGCTTTTTCACTCGCCCCTTGATGAAAAAAGTAAGGCGCGAGATCATTTTTTCGTGTCTTTTCATCGGTCATGGGCATCTTACCGATCCTTTCGTCGTTCCTGTCTTTATTATACCATTCTTTTCAAAATAAATCAAGGGCACTTGCCGTATTTTCAGCAGTTTTCACAGCTTTTACAGCGAATTCACAAAAAAGCGCGACAGCACGATGGCGCGCCATGCTCCCCGCAAAGTCGGTTTCACTGTCTCCTTTTGTATTATAACACAAATCGCGGGGCTTGTCAATGTGTAAAATAACGGAATGTAAGTTTTTTCCATATCGTAATTTTACATATCGCGACCGTTTTTACACCGCCCCCCGAAAAATTCAATCATCACCCCCTACAGAAGGACTTGAAACGGGGGGATTTTTATGCTATACTATAGGTAACAGCCGAATCGGAACAATTCGGCACGAATGAAACGAAAAAAGGAGAAACAACATGTTGCAATCTGCATCCTGGATCACCTCCCCGCGCGACGCGGGCGTGGCGGCATACCGCTACGAAAAAGCCTTTTCCCCGGCGGAAAAGCCGCTGAAGAAAGCCACGCTTTCCGCGTCCGCCATCGGCATTTACGTTGCGGAACTCAACGGCGCGCGCGTTGGTCACGCCGTCCTGATGCCCGGGTGGACCTCCTACAAGCACCGTGTGCAGGTTCAGACCTATGACGTCACCGACCTGCTCCGCGCGGGCGAGAACCGCCTCTCCATCGGGGTCGGACAGGGCTGGGCAGTCGGCTGCATCGGCTATGGGCACGACAACCACTACACTGCCGACTATGTATCCCTGATTGCCGAGCTGACCCTGACCTACGCAGACGGAAGCGAAGAGGTCATTGCCACCGCGCCGGACTGGGAGGTCTTTACCTCTCCCGTGCTTTCCACCGACATCTACATGGGCGAGACGGTCGACCTGACCGCGCCGATTGAAAAGGTGGGAAATGCGGTTTCATCCGATGTCAAAACCAAGCTGATTCCGCAAGTCGGCGAATTTATCACCGAGCACGAGCGGATTGCCCCCATTGCGGTATTCCGCACGCCGAAGAACGAGTTGGTTGTCGACTTCGGTCAGAACATGGCGGGCTACGTTGAGCTGAACATTCACGCGCCGCGCGGCAGTCGGATCGTCATGCACCACGCCGAGGTTCTTGACCGCGACGGCAATTTCTACACGGCAAACTACCGCTCCGCCAAAAACGAAAACGTCTATGTCTGCAGCGGTGGCGACGACGTATTCAAGCCCTCCTATACCTTCCAGGGCTTCCGTTACATCCGCCTGACCGAGTTCCCCTACGACACGGTGAATCCCGACGATTTGCGTGCAATCGTCGTGCACTCCGAGATGACCCGCACGGGTCGTTTCCTCTGCGGCAACGAAAAGATCAATCAGCTGTACCACAACATCGTCTGGGGTCAGAAGAGCAACTACCTCGACATCCCCACCGACTGCCCGCAGAGAGACGAGCGCCTCGGTTGGACAGGCGACACGCAGGTATTCTGCCGCACGGGCGCGATCAACTACAATGTGGAAAAGTTCTTCCGCAAATGGATGGGCGAGGTTGCGCTGGAGCAGTCTCCCGAAGGCATTGTCAAGGGTGTGGTTCCCGCGGCGCTCAAGAGAGGTGACACCCGCATCTCGGCGGCATGGGGCGACGTTGCCTGCGTTGTTCCGTGGGAAATTTACCTCGCCTACGGCAACAAAGCCGACCTGAAACGCAATCTTCCCGTGATGAAGAAATGGGTCGACTTCCTCCACAGCGCAGGTCCTGCGGAGTACCTGTGGCTTGGCGGGATGCACTACGGCGACTGGCTTGCAATGGATGCGGGCGAGGATTCCTACGTCGGCGCGACCTCGAACGACCTGATTGCAAGCGCCTTCTTCGCCTACTCCACATCGCTTCTGGTTCGTGCGGGCGAGGCGCTCGGCATGGACATGACCGAATACCGCACGCTTTACGGCAAGGTTCGCGCGGCGTTCCGCGACTACTTCATGGAAAACGGAATGCCGAAAGAGGAATTCCCCTACACGGAAATTACAAAACCCGGACACGCGCCGGTTGACACGGTGCGCAAGGGCGTTACGCAGACCGCTCTGACGCTGATTCTGCACTTCGACCTTTGCGAAGAGAACGAGCGCCCCGCGCTTGCCGCGAAGCTCGTGGAGTTGATCCGTGCAAACGGCAATCGGATGACCACGGGCTTTGTGGGAACGCCCTACCTGCTCCACGCGCTCTCCGAAAACGGCTACACCGACGTTGCCTACACGCTTCTGATGCAGGAGCAGAACCCCTCCTGGCTCTACTCGGTCTGCCACGGCGCCACCACGATGTGGGAGCACTGGAACAGCCTGAAGGAGGACGGTAGCTTCTGGAGCACCGATATGAACTCCTTCAACCACTATGCTTACGGCGCGGTGTTTGACTGGATCTTCGGCGTTGCCTGCGGTATCAAGCCGTGTGCCGAAGCGCCCGGTTATGAGAAGATTCTCATTGCCCCCCATCCCGACCGTTCCCTCGGTTTCGCCGACGCGTCCATCGACACGAAGCACGGAACGGTTCGCGTTCACTGGTACTACAAGGAGGATCGCGTAGCCTACGAGATCGAAATTCCCGCCGGCACTACCGCCGTCCTCACCCTCCCGAACCGCTCCCCGCTGACCCTCACCGCAGGCGCGTATCTGTTATGACGGAGGGAAGACCTTGGGGCGTTGCCCCAAGCCCCATTTAAGAGACTTTTTAAAAAAAGTCTCTTAAAAATCTCCAAAAACTTTCCCCCAAGGGCGGGATTCTTTACAGAATCCCGCCCTTGGGGGAAATTCTTGAAGGTCCTTAGGGGACTTCTTTTAAGAAGTCCCCTAAGTAGGGTTCGGGGCAACGCCCCGAGGTCTTCTCCCCCGTCAGAACAGATTCACCGCGAGGAGGACCGCGCCGAGGAGGACGAGGAGGATACCCGTGGCGCGGTTGAGGACTTTGGGTTGCGCGCGGTTGGCGATCAGGGCGGCAAGTTGGGCGAAGAGAAGCGTGCTGAGGATGCAGAGACATTCCGAGCCCTGCGCCAAGCCCCGCCAGAAGGCAAACCAGAATCGTTTTCAGCATAGCCGCCCTTCCTTTTCCATGCGCTCCATCGTGTTCTCAAGCTTTGACATCAGGCTCTCCAACGCGGCAAATTCCTCCGCCGTAATCCCCTGCCGCAGGGTATCGGTAAAGTACGCCTGCATCGCGCGCCCCTCGGCAATCACCCCGGCGGCGCGCTCGGTCGGCACTAAGCGGTGTTTCCGCCGATCCTCCGGATCTTCGCGGCGCTCCAACAGGCCGCTCTTTTCAAGCATTTCCGCCGCGACCGACGCCATGCCGCTCTTGATTCCCCGCACCTCGCAGACATCCCGCGCCGTGTTGCGGTCGGGATTGTTGGCGCAGAACATCAGCACGTCAAAGCAGGTCTGATTCATCCCGTACCGTCGGCAGATCGGCGCGCAAAGTCCCGCGTAAAGATTCCCGAGTTTCCGCCCGAGCGCCATCATCCGAATTGCAATCATCTCAAAATCTCCTAATATTAGAATATCTAATATTATAGCACCGGAAGCGCGGTTTGTCAAGCCTTTTTCAAAAAACATTTCCGAAACCGATTGAAACCTATTGATTTTTGGGGGCGCATCGTGTATAATGTATATGATAAGAGGAAATCAAACGACGGGAGGCGACGGGCTTGCAGGAAGAAGCGGAACGACCGACGCAGGTGCGGAAACCGGGCACAAAACCGGCAACCAAACCAACGGTCAAGAAAAAAAAGAAAAAGAAATGGTATCAAGCGCTGTTGGATCGTTTTCGCGGCTTCCGCGTCAGCCGGAACATCGGCATCGACCTCGGCACGGCAACCGTTCTGGTCTATGTGCAGGGCAAGGGCATTGTGTTGCAAGAGCCGTCGGTCGTTGCCATTGACACCAACACCGACAAAATTCTCAAAGTCGGGCGCGAGGCGCAGCAAATGCTCGGCAGAACCCCCGGGAATATCACGGCGGTTCGCCCCCTGCGCGACGGGGTCATCAGCCGCTATGAAGTCACGCTGAAAATGATTCAGTACTTCATCCGCCGCGCCTGCGGAAACCTGTTCGTGCCGCCGAACGTCATGATCTGCATTCCCTCGGGCATTACCGAGGTCGAGGAACGCGCGGTCAAGGACGCGGCGCGGGAAGCGGGCGCGCGCAGAACCTACCTCATCGAAGAGCCGACCGCCGCGGCAATCGGCGCGGGGCTGAACATCTACGCGCCCGAGGGCAACATGGTGGTGGACATCGGCGGCGGAACAACCGACATTGCGGTGCTGTCTCTGGGCGGCGTGGTGGTCTCCGAATCCATCAAGATTGCGGGCGACAAGTTCGACGAAGCCATTGCGCGCTATGTGCGGCGAAAGTATAAAGTTCTGATCGGAGAGCGGAGCGCCGAAGCGATCAAAAAACGCATCGGAACGGTTTACAGCCGCCCGCAGCTGCTCTCGATGGAGGTCAAGGGTCGGTGCGTGAATCAGGGACTCCCGAAGGTCATCACCGTGACGTCCAAGGAAATGATCGAAGCGCTTGCCGAACCGGTCACGGCGATTCTGGACGCCATCTGCACGGTCATCGAGAAAACCCCGCCCGAGTTGCTCGGCGACATTCTCCGCAACGGCATTGTCATGACGGGCGGCGGCAGTCTGCTCTACGGCTTTGACCAACTTGTGACCCGCGCAACCGGAATCAAAACGCGCGTTGCGCCCGACGCGGTGTCCTGCGTGGCGCTCGGCACGGGAAAGTCGCTTGACAATCTGGATATGTTTGAAGCAAAATAACCCGAACAGGAGATACGGATATGGAATATATCATTCACGGACGGAAGCCCGAATCGGTTTTCCGTTACTTTGAGGAAATCAGCGCGATTCCGCGCGGATCTTACAACGAAGCCGGCATTGCCGACTACCTTTGCGCGTTTGCGGCGGCGCGCGGTCTGGAGCATTATCGCGACAGGCAGAACAACGTGCTCATCAAAGCCCCCGCCTCCCCCGACCGTCTCGATGCCGCGCCGCTGTTGCTGCAGGGGCACACCGACATGGTATGCGAAAAGAACCGCGACACGGTGCACGACTTCCTGCACGACCCGCTGAAGCTGTGGATTGACGGGAAGTACCTGCGCGCGCGGGGAACTACGCTCGGCGGCGACGACGGCATTGCCGTTGCCATGATGCTGGCGCTTCTGGACGGCGAACTGCCCTCCCACCCCGCCTATGAATGCCTGTTCACCACGGCGGAGGAGGTCGGGATGGACGGCGCGCATGCGTTTGACTACTCGCTTCTGTCCGCGCGGCGGATGCTGAACCTCGACAGCGAGGAATTCGGCGTGGTGACGGCGGGTTGCGCGGGCGGTGTGCGATCCGATCTGACATTGGACGCCACGCCCGAGGCGCTTGCGGGAGACTGCATTGAAGTCAGGCTGACGGGTCTTTCGGGCGGTCACTCGGGCGAGAACATCAACTGCGGGCGCGCGAACGCGAACAAGCTGATGGGACGTCTGCTTGCCGCACTGTTGGAAGCACAGCCTGCGGCACGTCTGGTTTCGCTCGCGGGCGGCTCGAAGGACAACGCGATTCCGCGCGAAGCGGTGGCGGTTCTGGCAGTTCCCGATGCGGACGGGGCGGTCACGCTTCTGACCGACATCGGCGAGGCGATTGCCGCCGAACTTTGCGAGGCGGATCGCGGCTTCCGCCTTTCGGTCTCCCCCACCGATACGCCCTGCGAAATGCTCTCCGCCGCGACAACGCGCGGAGCAATCACGGTGCTTGCCTGCGCCGCGAACGGCATTCTGGAGATGAGCCGCAAGGTGCAGGGGCTTGTGGAGTTCTCCCGCAACCTCGGCGTGATGCGGCAGGAGGACGGCAAGCTGACCTTTGTATTCTCGTCGCGTTCCTCGATCGAGGAACAGCTGAACGCCTCGCAAAGGGACTTGGATCTGCTCGCTTCGGCGGTTGGCGGCAAGGTACGCCATCACGGCCGTTATCCGGGTTGGAGTTATGCGGAGAACTCGGCGATCCGCGACGCGTACCTGTCCGCGTTCCGCGAAGTAACGGGAACGGACGCGCGGGTCAACGTCATTCACGCAGGCTTGGAATGCAGTGTGATTCATGACCATGTCCCCGACATGGACATGATCTCCATCGGTCCTGACATGAAGGACATCCACTCCCCTGATGAAGCCCTCGACCTCTCCTCCGTCGAGCACTTCTGGACAGTCCTCGCACACGTTATCAAGGGACTGTAAGACCTTGGGGCGTTGCCCCAAGCCCCACTTAGGAAACTTCTTAGAAGAAGTTTCCTAAGAACCTTCAAGAATTTCACAAAAGGGCAGGATTCTCTTCGGAATCCTGCCCTTTTGTGAAAGTTTTTGAGGATTTTTAAGGGACTTTTTTTAAAAAGTCCCTTAAATGGGGTTCGGGGCAACGCCCCGAGGTCTTAGCCCCCCTTTGATAGCTTAGTCGTAGTCGTGCTTGGCGAAGCAGTTGTCGCAGTAGTATTTTTTACCGATGCGGTGTTTCTTCAGCTTGCGATAAGACTTTTCGCAAATCGTCTTGCCGCAGTCGGCACAGGTTGCGGTGAGTGTTTCGCTGTCGTTGTAGCCCGCGCCGCCGTAGTATTGGGAAAAGGACTTGCCCATTGCACGACAATTGTCGCAGAGGAAGCCCTTGCCGGGCGTGTAACCGTGCGCCAGACGGAAGGACTTGACATCGACAGGCGCGCCGCACTCACGGCAGACGAAACGGGTCTTTTTGTCGGAGGCGTAAGCGGAAACCGACTTCGACTCTTGCCGCACGACATTCACATTACCCGTTACAAAATTTCTCTTTCTGGTGGCGGTGTCGGCAACCAACATAATCCCCGCCGCAAAGCAGGCAAGGGTTTTCCCGACAAAAGTTCCTGCCCGTTTAGCCGAATTGAAAACCGTATTCTCATTCATAAGTAAGGCTCCTTTCCAACCGACCGCCGCCTGCGACAGCCGTTGTTACCGGCACTTCATACCGTCAATAACAATATTATACCGCAAAACTAACGTTTTGTCAACCCCTTTGCGGGGAAATCTCAATTGAACGCGGACTGGAGAGCGAAATAGTAGATTCCCTCGACCTCAACGATGTAGTAACCGTCTCTGCCGTTCGTACCCTTACCCTCTGCAACGATTGTAACCGAGGTATCCTTTGCAACCTTCTTTACAACCTTGTTTTCATCGCCGCTCGGCTCGCTCCACAGCTTCAGCTCGACCTTTGCGGTCTTGGTCAGGGACACTCTTGTAAAGTTGTAAACGTTGAGCAGATGGTCAAGCGACAGCGGAATGTTACTCATGGTCTTGCCGGTCGAATCCATTGTCAGCGAATCGTACCATGCAAAGCCGATCTTGCCGTTCTGGGTCTTGACCAGACACCATGTTGCGCCGCCGCTGAGGGATTCGCCGTAAGCATACAACGTCAGACTGCTCGGCAACGAAACGGTTTCCACCAACTTGCCGTTTGCCGACGGGGTTTCGCGGACATTGATGCTGCTCTGATACGGATAAGCCGTAATCTCCGCGCTGAATTTGGTATAGTGGTATTTGGTAATCAGTTCCTCCATGGTATAACCGCCGTCCGGCTTGACCTCGGAGACCTCCGATTTTGCCACGTAGCACTCGATTGAAGCAGAGCCTGCGTCCTTCTTGTAGTACACCTTGTACCACGAAACGCCGTTGACATTGCCTTCCGCAACCGCGGTCAGTTCTGTTCCGCGCGGCACACCGTTACCGCCCACAATCGTGCCGCCGCCCTGTCCGTTCTCGGACGGGATCGGCTCCAGCCGCAGGTTTGCCATATTCTCAGAGACGACGTAAACCTTCTTTTCCTGAGACAGGTTAGTAAACTTCTTGCTGTAATCCTCCGAAAGACTGCTGAACTTGATAAAGCCCGTCACTTTCTTGGAACCGTCGGTGTAGTTGACCTTATACCACTTCTTCTCGGTGCTCTTTGCGATAACCTCAACCTTTTCGCCCTTCTTCGCATAGGTCAGCGCGGTGGAGAAGTCGTTCTCCGCCGAGGGGTACTTTCTGATGCTGACGGAATCCACGCACACCGTCATTTCCTCACTGCAGGCAACAAAGGTCTTTTCCTCGATATCGTCCTCGGTGGTGCGACCGCGGGAGATGTAGTATTCCACGCTATCATACTTCACCTTGTACCACTCGGTGCTCTGCGCAAAGCACTCCAGTTTTGTGGGCGGTTCCAGCGTGACCGACTTTTCCTTGCTGTCAACCGGGGTCAATGTGGATTTTTTCCGCACGTAAACCGTCTTGTCAACATTGGTATAACTCGCTTTGGCGGGATCGCTGACCGGGTCAATCGCCTGCGTAACCTTGTTTCCGTTCTCGTCCGTATAGGTCTGATTCTGTTCTTTATTCGGATCTTTTTCCGCAACGCACGCAACCAGATTTGCCGAGAGGACGGCGGCAAGAATGGCAAGCGTAACTGTTCTCTTGAATTTCATTTTTCTCTTCCTTTCCGCTTTTGAATCTCTATATAAACTTCCGTTCATCTACCAAGTAAATATAACTATTTATATTGTATCACAAGAAAAAGCGGTTGTCAATGACTAAAATAAAAATTTTTTCTTTTCGCGAAAAATGTTTCCTTCAGTCGACGGAGATCAGCAAACGGATCGCTTCCACAGCCGTGCGGACAGCCGCTCCCGTGTCGTGCGATTCCTCCGCGTCGGTGTCCATTCCCGCCTTTGCGCGCTCCTGATTCCAGATGACATGGAACACTGCGCCCGTCCGCACGCCCCTTGCCGCGCCGACCGTAAAGAGCGTGGAAGCCTCCATCTCGCTTGCCAGTACGCCAAGCCGCTTCCATGCCTCCCATTTTGCCTCCAATTCGCCCGAGACCGGCATCCGCGCGGGCGAATGCTGACCGTAAAACGAGTCCTTGCTCTGCACCACACCAAGGTGAACGGCATTCCGTTTCCCCGCCTCCGCCGCCACGCGCAATGCCGCCTCCCGCAGCGCCGCCGTTACGCCGAAATCGGGGACTGCGGGATATTCGGGCGGCGCGTATTCATGCGAAGTGCCGTCCTGCCGCACCGCTCCGGTTGCCACCACAAGGTCGCCGCTTGCAACCGCCGTTGCGATTCCGCCGCATGTCCCGACCCGGATAAGCGCCTCCGCGCCGCAATCGATCAGTTCCTCCGCCGCAATCGCCGTGGACGGTCCGCCGATGCCCGTGGAGCAGACCGTCACCGTCTCGCCCGCAAGCTTCCCGTTCCAGACCGTAAATTCGCGGTTTCTGCCCACAAAAACAGGCTCTTCCAACAGCGCCGCGATCTGTTCGACCCGCTCGGGCGCGCCGGGCAGGATGCAATAGCGCCCCACTTTTCCGCGCTCGGTCGGAATATGGAACGGCTTTCTATCGGGTGTCAGCATATGATTTTCCCTCTCCCTCTCTTCTTTGGTTTCAGTGAAATGCAAACGTGCAGGTCAGAATCCGGCTCTCCCCCGCCGCCAAACGGAGCAGATCGGGCTTTTCGGTCAGCTCGGTGTTCTCTCCGTGCGTTGCGGGCATCGAGATCCACGGTTCCATGCAAAGGAACTGCCCGCCGGGCGCTTTCCACAGCCCGAAATAGCGGAATCCGGGAAATTGCATGGTAATGCGGCGGTCGGTTTCGCGTTTCTCGAGAGCCACCTCGTGCGGCATTCCGCAGAAGAAGCCAGAGCCCGCCGCAAAAAAGGCTTCGGTCGGATCAAAGTATTCCCCGTCGCGGAGCGCGAAATCCCGACTTCCGCCAATCGGGAAGCATTCCTCGGCATCAAACCTCACGCGCCGGATCACCCCGTCCGCGCCGACGAAACGAACCGTGTAATCCGCCATCGTCCCGCCCGCAAACGGCAGGCTGAACCCCGGGTGAAGCCCGAAGGCAAACGGCAGAACCCGCGCGCCGCGATTGACAATTTCCGCCTGCAGGATTAGGGTGCACCCCTGCAAACGGTAAGTCAGGCGAACCTCAAACGAATAGGGGTATTTTTTCCGCGTTTCCGCATTGTCGCGGGCGCAAAAGGTAATCGCTTCGTCGCTTTCCTGCGTTGCCCCGGTTGTCATATGACGGAGAAAGCCGTGCATCCCGGGGTCGCAGGGAATACCCGCGTCGGTGCATTTCCCCTCCCAGAAGCGTCCGCAGAACGGGAACAGCACGGGCGCGCGCTCCTCCCAATAGGTTTTGTCCCCCTGCCAGAGGTATTCTGTTCCGTCCGCGCCGCGCACCGACTGCATCTCCGCCCCGACGTCGGAGATTGCAACGGTCAGGCAATCATTTTTCAGCCTGTAAATCACGATGATTTCCTCTCTTTGCTTTTTTGATCTGTATCTCTATTGTACCATACTTTCGCGCATAATGCAAGCCGATTCGTCCATAATACTAACAAAAAAGAAAGGCAAAAGATGAAACAGGGATATTTTCGGTTGCGGGCGGCGATCCTTTCCTCGGCGGCGGTCGTCGGCAAAAAGGAGCATGACGGACCGCTGGGCGGGCTGTTCGATCTGCACGACCCCGAGGGACTGTTCGGCAAGAAAACATGGGAGGGCGCGGAGAGCGAATCCCAGCGCATGGCGTTCCGTCTGGCGCTCTCCAAGGCGGGCTTGCGCGACGGCGATGTGGACGCGCTCTTTGCGGGTGATCTGCTCAACCAATGCGTCGGCTCTGCCTATGGGCTTCTCTCCTACGACATCCCCTATTTCGGGCTGTACGGCGCTTGCTCGACCTCGGTGGAGGGGCTTCTGCTGGCTTCCATGGTGGTCAGCGGCGGTTTTGCACGCACGGCGGGGGTTGTGATCTCCTCGCACTACTGCTCTGCCGAGCGCCAGTACCGCACGCCGCTCGAATACGGCGCGCAGCGCGCCCCCACCGCGCAATGGACGGTCACGGGCGCGGGCGCTTATCTGGTGGGGACTGCCGAGGGACACGCCGACTGCGTTTCCGTCACGGGCGGCATGGCGGGCAAGGCGCAGGACTTCGGCATCAAGGATTCCTCCAACATGGGCGCGGCGATGGCGCCTGCGGCGGTGGACACGCTCCTGCGCTATCTGGAAGCGACGGGTCGGGACATCACGTACTGGGACAAGGTGGTAACCGGTGACCTCGGCTTTGAAGGCGGCGAGCTGTTCTGCTCGTTGGTCGAGCGGCACAAGGTAACGGTGCGGGATCGCTATGCGGACTGCGGGCAACTGATCTACGACCGCGAAGCGCAGGACGTTCACGCGGGCGGCTCGGGATGCGGTTGCGCGGGAACGGTTCTCAGCGCGTATTTCCTGCCGCTCCTGAAATCGGGGGAACTGCGGCGGATTCTCTTCCTTGCCACGGGCGCGATGATGAGCCCCGACAGCGTCAAGCAGGGCGAAAACATTCCCGCCGTGGCGCATCTGATTGAACTTTGCGGTGAAACTTGCGGAGGAAACGGGCATGATTGACAGGCTTTTACCCTATTTATGGGCGTTTTTGGTGGGCGGCGCGCTCTGCGTAATCGCGCAGATCCTGATTGACCGCACGAAGCTGACCCCCGCGCGGATTCTGGTTCTGTATGTGGTGGTCGGCGTTTTTCTCGGCGCGATCGGGGTCTACAAGCCGCTCGCGGAATTTGCGGGCGCAGGCGCGACCGTCCCGCTGACGGGCTTTGGCTACGCGATATCAGTCGGCGTTCGGGAAGCGGTGGAAAAGCAGGGCTTACTCGGCGCGCTGACGGGCGGGCTTGCGGCAACCTCGGGCGGCATTGCGGCGGCTCTGATTTTCGGCTATCTCGTCTGCCTGTTCTTCAAGGGAAAGCCGAAGTAAAGACCTCGTGGCATTGCCCCGAACCCCGCTCAGGAAGCTTCAAAAACTTTCGGCAAGAGGACGTGCGCTATGCGATACGGAGTGCCAAAAGCGGAGAATGGTCAGTCCGCCTGACAATTCTCCGCTTTTCTCGGAATTTCCGAGGCTTTTTATTTTTTCTCCTCCGCCGTCGGGACTTCGATCTCCCCGTCCCGCTCCTCAAACTCTCTCACGCATTTTCGGATCAGGTAGAGGATCTGCCCGTTTGCGCTCCTGCCCTCGTATTTGGAAATGTAGTGCAGCTTATAATGCAATTCGGGGGCAATCTCAATGCCGAGATGCTTGTTTTGCTTGTTTCTCATAAATTTACCTCATTATCATCTTAATATAAGTATATTTTAAGTCAACTTCCCGGCACATATGCGAAAGTATACTTATTTTCAGTATACCGAATTTTGAATGCCATGCGCCGTGCAACAACGAACCTTTCCCGCGAATCCGCATACACTGGCAGTAACCCAAACCGGAAAGGAGAACCGCCATGCAAATTGACCGCAACGCCCTGAACCGCATCCTCAGCATGAACGACGAACAACTGGGGGCGCTCATCACCCAGATTGCCGCGCAGACAGGCATTGACCCCGCCGCACTCGGTCTGAATCCGCAGAACATAGCAGGCGTTCGCGCGGCGCTCTCGGGCGCTACCGAAGCCGACATCCAAAAACTTGACGCGCTTTACGCCGACTACCGCCGCAACCGTCGGCAACAGCGCTGACGCGGAGGCGCATCATGGAAAACGAAAATCCGAACGTCGCGCCGCAGGAAACGGGGCAGTCCCCTCCGAATGTCGCGGACGGACTCGGCGCGGTTCTGTCCAATCCCGGACTGATGGCGAAACTGCCGCAGATTATGGCAATGCTCCGCCCCATGATGGAGCAGCAGACCGCCGCGCCCCCGCCGCAGTCGGACAACGGAGGCGCGGCGGCAACAGGAGCAACCGGAGAAGCGGCAACCGTGTCGGCTTCTCCGATCGCTCCGCAGAAAAAAGCGACGGACAATCGCTCCGCCCTGCTTCTGGCGCTCAAGCCGTTTCTGTCCGAAGATCGTCGGAACGCCGTTGACGCAATGCTACGGCTTTCCACGCTCGGCGACGTTCTGCGTCGGCTGTGAGCCGAAAGGAGGCTTCCGATGTATTCCAGATATCCCGACCGCCTGCCCGAGCATTACAGCGGCTGTGCGTTCCGCCAAGGGCGGGAGGATCGCCCGCCGATTTCTGTTCCCTTTTCGGAGACGCTGCCTCCCCCGCAGCCTCCCTCTCCCTGCCCGCCTCCCAAGCCGCAGGAAAAGCCGTCCTGCGATCTGTTCGGCGGCGTGCTCCCCGCGCTCCCTGGCGGATTGGAGAGCGACGAACTTCTCCTGATCGGTCTGATCCTTCTGCTTGCGCGTTCGGGCGAAGGATCGGATGTGCTCCCGTGGCTTGCGCTTCTGCTGTTCTGCAAATAAAGACTTGCAATCGGGGGAAAACTGTAGTATAATAGAAGATGAACAAACAAAAAAGGAGCGCGTGCATGAAGCTGACCCCTTATCGCGTGGAATGCGCGAAACTGAAAAAAACGCTTCGCGTGGCGGTATTGGCGGACATCCACGCGGATTTCGACAAGCCGATTCTTCCGCTTCTGCGGGAAGCTACGCCCGACCTCATTCTTATCCCGGGAGACCTGACCGAGCGGCGGGAAATTCTCTCGGGCGGCGCGGCTTCCCTGCGGTTTCTTTCCGCCTGTCGGGAACTTGCGCCCGTGGTCTACGCCTCGGGAAACCATGAGGTCGGGTGTTTTCACCACGGAAATCCCGACCGCCGCCCGTCCCCTCAGCCGCTCCCGGAGGATTACCTCCGGGAATTGGCGTCCCGCGGGATTCTGTTCGTAGAGAACGACTGCCGCGAATCGGACGGGATTCTCTTCTGCGGTTTGGGGACAGGCATTCACGGGGACAAAAACGAGCCTGACCCCGCCGTACTGAATTCGTTCCGCGCGCTCCCGTCCGACCGTCCGAAAATTCTTCTCTCGCATCATCCCGAGTACTACCCGCGTTACCTGCGCGATCTCGGTTTTGACCTGATTGTCTGCGGGCATGCGCACGGCGGTCAATGGCGTTTCTTCGGGCGCGGCGTCTACGCTCCCGGGCAGGGTTTATTCCCCCGCTACACCTCGGGTTTACACGGCGGCGTTTGCGTCATCAGCCGCGGCGTCTCCGGTTGCACCCGGATTCCCCGCATTTTCAACGAACCGGAAATTCCGCTGATTTTATTCGGGGAGTAAGACCTCGGGGAAGACCTCGGGGCGCTGCCCCGAACCCTGCTTGAAAACTTCTTGAAAGAAGTTTTCAAGACTTTCAAGAACTTTAAGCATGGGGATTTTTACCCCTTTCTTTTTATTGTACAGATTCTGGTGTAGCCGTATTCCGTGCTACTAATTCCGGCTGCTCCCGCGCCCAATCCCGTCAAGCGGGATTGGGACAGCTGACGCTTCGCTCCCGCTACCGGATAGAAGTGGTAGAAAAGTAAGCCCCAAATAACCCCTTGTCTTAAAAAATCTTTTTCGCTGTGGTACAATGA
>CAVGEJ010000008.1:0-33994 GCA_963628215.1 Eubacterium sp. CAG:180 | reverse complement strand
TGAGGTGAATGTGGTAGCGCTTACCCGAGGAGGTCTTGCGGGTGCAAAGGAGTATGATTGTCGTTCTGGTCGGAGCGATTATGGCTTTTATCCTCAGCGGCATCCCGTTGCTGTCGCGCCTATACAGCCTCAACATCAAATCCAGAACGGTCGGAGACGGACAGCACGGAACGGCTCGTTGGGCAACGAAACGGGAAATCGGGAAGATGTATCTCCATGTCCCGTTTGAACCGGGGCAATGGCGGTTAGGGCAAAATCTCCCGACCGAACAGGGCATTGTGGTGGGCTGTGAGGGGCGCGGCGAAACGGTCGCGTTGGTCGATACGGGCGATGTCCATGCCCTCATGGTCGGCGCGGCAGGCGTCGGAAAGACGGCATATTGGCTCTACCCCTGCATTGAGTATGCCTGCGCAACGGGGATGTCATTCCTGACCACTGACACGAAAGGGGATTTGCTCCGCAATTACGGTATGGTGGCGAAAAACAGTTATGGCTACCATATTTCCGTCATTGACCTGCGCAACCCGACCCGTTCCAACGGGAACAACCTGCTCCACCTTGTCAATAAGTATATGGACTTATATAAAGCCAATCCGGAGCAACTGACCTACAAGGCAAAAGCGGAGAAGTACGCCAAAATCATTGCAAAGACCGTCATTCTCTCCGGTATGGACGGAAGCTCCTTCGGACAGAACGCATACTTTTATGATGCCGCAGAGGGATTACTGACCGCAACAATTCTGCTTGTCGCGGAATTTTGCGAACCGGAAAAACGGCACATCGTGTCGGTGTTTAAAATTATCCAAGAACTGCTCGCCCCCGCGCCACTTCAAAAGGGGCAACGGGTACAGAAAACGCAGTTTCAATTGTTGATGGAGATGCTTCCCGATGACCATAAAGCCAAATGGTTCGCGGGCGCGGCGCTTAATTCTTCGGAGTAATCAATGGCAAGTGTTATGTCTACGGCATTATCACGGCTGAATGCTTTTCTCGACAGCGAATTGGAGCAATTGCTCTGCTTCGATACCGAAATCGATGCGGAGAACTTCTGCAAAGAGAAATCCGCCGTCTTTCTCATCCTGCCGGAGGAAAATCCAAATTGCTATTTCCTCGCCAGTCTGTTCATCCAACAACTATACCGAGAAATCCTCGCTGTAGCGGACGAAACCGGTGGCAAATTGAAAAATCGGTGTGTGTTCTTTGCCGACGAGTTTGGGACGATGCCGAAAATCGAGTCTGCAGAAATGATGTTCTCCGCCGCGCGTTCAAGACGGTTGCAGATCGTGCCGATTATCCAGTCGTTTGCGCAGTTAGAGAAGAATTACGGAAAGGAGGGTGCGGACATTATCGTAGACAATACGCAGTTGATTATTTTCGGCGGTTTCGCGCCAAACAGCACATCAGCAGATACGCTGTCAAGAGCAATGGGCAACCGAACCGTGCAGGTGGGGACGGTCAGCAAATCGAAAAACGACCCGACCCAATCCCTGCAAATGGCATCCCGCCCGCTCATGAGCGCGGATGAACTCAAAGCCCTGCCCAAAGGCACGTTTATCGTCATGAAAACCGGACAGCACCCGATGAAAACGAAATTGAAGCTGTTTTTTGAGTGGGGCATTACGTTTGGAAAACCGTATCAGGCAGAGGAACACGGCAACCGAATCGTTGCTTATGCCGCAAAGGACGAACTGCTTCAGGCAATTCAGACACGCTATCCGAAACCCAAGAACCCCAATTCGGATTCCGAAATTCCGGAGGGTGCAATTCCGGTTGGAGCGGAGGATTTGGTTCTGTCCCCAAATCCGCCAAAGCGTGGCAGGAGCATCCGCTTGCACCCGCACCCGTAGCCACATCAACGTCGCCCACCGGAGCAGGAGGTGTGACATGGGATTCCTTGATACATTCTACCAAGACAAACTCCCGTCCCGCGCGGTGACCGTCTATCTCTATCTACGCGAGCGAAGCAACAAGGACGGCACCTGTTTCCCGTCCATTCCGACCGTCTCCCGCGACACAGGTCTGTCCGAAGCCACCGTCAAGCGCGCCATCCAAGACCTCATCGCCGCAGGTTGGCTGCAAAAAAGAACCCCGTCTCCGAAGAAACGGGGCAAGGAGCAGCAATCTGTATCTGCTGAAGCATTGAAAACGGGGAGGGGGCAGCAAAAGGGCAGTTGCAAAAAAACAACTTTTCTGCCAAGACGGAACTCTGCCTACCCACTGACCCCCGCCCCGGTTCATGGTGAGCGGGGAAGGTGAAGTACCCATTTGAAGGGAGACGGTTGGAAAAGAGAGTGCCCGATTATACGGATTCGAAAGCAATCAATTGTATCCGGAATACAAAATAGGCAGACACACGATGATGTGTATCTGCCTGTTTCGCTATATCCGCACAAAATCTGCAAAAATCGGCTGATAGTCGAGGATTTCGGTGCAGTATTGGCACAATATGATATAAAATGGAAAGATTAGGATGTTGACCACAGGAAGGGGACTGTGGTATAATTAATTATGTAATCATGTAATCCCGCATTCGGGTCGGTAGCGAGCGGGATTTTTGTGGAAAGGAGCTTTGATCATGAAGCTGGGGACAAGAAAGGAACTGTTTTCCGCATACGGCGACGGGTGCTACCTGAAGATGAAGGAATGCGGCTTTGATTATGCCGATGTTTCGATTTCGGGAGAGCTTGACGGAATGAGCGAGGCGGAATACGAGCAACGCTGGGTGGCGGAAAAGGCACTTGCCGATGCGGCGGGCGTGACCATCCATCAGGCGCACGGACCGTGGAGATTCCCTCCACATGACGAGACCGAAGCTCTCCGGGCTGAGCGCGCGGAGGTGATGAAGCGGAGCATTCGGGTGACCGCGAAGCTGGGATGTCGGTATTGGGTCATTCATCCGCTTATGCCGTTCGGTCCGAACGATGATTTTGAACCGGAGCAGTTTACGAAGATCAATTATGACTTTTTCTGTGCGCTTCTTCCAACGGCAAAGGAAAACGGCGTTACGATCTGTTTTGAAAATATGCCGATGAAGAAGCTGTCGATTTCCACCCCGGAAAAGACGCTGGAATTTATTCATTTGATTCATGACGAAAATTTCCGGCTGTGTCTGGACACGGGGCACAGTATGGTGTTTGGCATTCAGCCCGCTGAGGCGGTGCGATTGGCAAAGGATGACCTGAAAGTGATGCACGTTCACGACAACCATGGCAAGAATGACGAGCACCTGATTCCCTACAGCGGAATCGTAGACTGGGCAGACTACCGGCGGGCGCTTGACGAAATCGGCTTTGACGGGGTGTATTCTCTGGAGTGCGGATGGAAGGACTTTCTGCCGAGCGCTTCGGACGATGCAAGAGCGGACTGCCTGACGGCGCTCATGAAGCACCTGACTGCGCTTTGATCGGCTCGGACCTTACCGGAGGTGATGGCTTGGAATGATAGACTCGCGCCTTTGCATCCCCTAACCATAGAAATCATAAGGAGGAAAAACAAATGAAACCGTATTGGAGACTTGTCTGTGCGTTTCTCCTGGTTGCAACGCTGCTTGCTTTGGCTGCCTGCACCGGAAAAGGAGAGCAGCCAAACCCCGGGACAAAGGAGCCCGGCACAAAGGCAACAGACGCGGAAGTGACGACCGAGGAGCCGAGAAACGACGTTGCCGACCTGCCCGAGGATTTGGATTTTGAAGGGGAGACCTTCACCATTCGCTCGCTGGTCCAGCAGGTTGCAGCCAGAGAATTTGAAGCGGAGCAGAACGGCTCGGTGATCGACCAAGCTGTTTACAGCAGAAACCGCTTTCTGGAAGAGGAATACCACTGCAAGATTGTCAGCGAAGAGGCTGTCGGTGACACGAATAACAGCAGAATGCTGAAAGAAGCGCAGACCGATGACGGGTCGAACAGACGGCAGATTCTGGTGACCGCCGGCTACAGAATGTGCAACCTTGCCACAACCGGGCTGCTGGCGAATATTCGCACGATGAACGGCATTGATCTGAGCAAGGACTACTACTCACAGGGGCACAATGAAGCCCTGTCCTACGGCAACGAGTACCAGTATCTTGTGACCGGAAAAATGTCCATGTCCTTCTATCGGTACATGATGGTCATGTTCTATAACCGCACCCTGTTCGACTCCTACGGGGTGGAGGATCCCTATGAGTTGGTGAGCAACCAGGCATGGACCTTTGAAAAGGCTGCTGAAATTGCTTCGCAGATTTATGTGGATAACGGCAACGTGACCAACAGCATCTATGGGTTTGTCGGCTATGTCGGCGGCGGCTCCAGCCAGACCGACGGCTTCATGTCCGCAGCGAACATGCGGGTCATCGGCAAGGACGAGGATGACCACTATACGCTGAATTTTGACTCAACGCGGTTTGACGATTCGATGAGCAAGATTCTCAAGCTGTTGAGGAGCAACGGGTCGTATGTTTCCGCTACCTGGGAGGATAACGGCAATCTTGCGGTGCAGGGCAAGTTTACAAACGGGACTGCGGGCATGATTGCATACCGCCTGTACGTGGTGGAAAACAGCGACATGGTGGCGCTTGGAAACACCGGTCTTGGCTACGGTATCCTGCCGCTGCCGAAAGCGGATGAGGTCCAGAAGGACTACGTTTCCTATGTGCAGGATCAATGTTTCCTCTTCGGGTTCCCGAAAACGCTGCCGGAGGAGATGAAGCAAACGGTTGGCTGGTTCTTTGAGGCATACGCTTCGGAATCCTACCGGGTGACAAAGGATACGTATTATGAAAAAGCGCTCACACGCCGGTATCTGGATGTCAAATCCAAAGCCATTATGGAGATTATTGACTCTAACGTCTACGTAGACCCGGCTAATGTGTATCTTTCCGACTATTTTAAGTTTACAACCGCGAGACTGCGGAAGATTTACAGCGGCGAAGTCACCGTTTCGGAGGTCATCGAGCAGTATGTGAAAGGGAGCGATAATCTGTTGGCAAGTCAGATTGATGCTTTGAACGAACTCTATGAGGCACTGAAGGGATAAGGCCCCCGCGGCATTCCCGACCGTTGGAGGAAAGACTGTTGAAACGCGATTCGATTTCAAAATCTTACAGGAGGGCGAGTTTGTGAAACCATATGTAACGCCGGAAATGCAGATGTCTTTTTGGGAGACGCAGGATATTCTGACAACCTCTACCTATGCAGAGGATCTGGACCAAGCATGGGGCGCGGACCAAAACTGGACTATCATTGGCAGCATTCATTGATTGATTGATCTTTATAATAAGGAGAAAACGAACATGAAACGGAAGATTCAATTTTTGTCGATCCTGATGACCATGGCAATTCTGTTGACCTCTATGCTGTTCGCGGTCCCCGCCTTTGCGGAAGGGGAAGAAGCTACCGGATGGGATGGTACAGTGGCAACCGCTTTTGCGCGCGGGAGCGGAACCGAAACGGACCCATATCTGATTTCCTCGGCGGCAGAGCTGGCTTATCTTGCGAAGTTTACCGCAGAGAATGATACAAAAGGCAAGTATTTCAAAGTTACCGCTTTGGAGATTGATTTGAATAATCAGGCATGGGCGCCGATTGGAGCGGATAGCGACAAACCGTTTGCCGGAATTTTTGACGGAGATGGAGTTGCGATTAAGAAGCTGTCGTTTGATAAAAGCAGCGGCACCTATCTTGGCTTGTTCGGAGTGGTTCAGAGCGGAACTGTAAAGAATGTGACGGTTGAAGCAACCCTTACCAATCTGACAAAGAAGACTTTTGTGGGGGCTCTGATTGGATTTATGGACAATACCGTTACTGATGGCGGCAATCTGCTGAATTGCAATGCTCATGTAACCTTTAATGCAACAAGTGATGCTTCGGGCGATGCCGATGTCGGTGGAGCAATTGGCAAATTAGGTGCAACCTCGGTGGTTGAAAATGTAAATGTATACGGAACCATTACGATTGCTGCAGCCAAGGATAATTTGTTTGTCGGTGGGATTGCCGGACGAGTAGATGGTAACACCGGAAATCCGACTATCAAAAATTGTGCAAACTATGCCAACATTACCAACGGGGTAACAGGAAGAAGCGCTACTACTTTTGCAGGGGGAATTGTTGGTGCTACCTATCAGTCGAGTGCCGAAAACAACACATTAACACTGACTGGCTGTGTGAACTACGGGACGGTATCGGCTGTCACAACAGGTGCTGCCCGTGTAGGCGGCTTTGTTGGAGATATGGGAAGATCCGCTGCCACGAATCCCGATTATTTGATTTTTAAAAATTGTGTCAATATGGGCGAAGTTACGGCGCCAAATACAACAAAAGACAGCAATAAACAGTTGGGGAGTCTGGTTGGCGCAGCTGAGGGAATCAATATTCAGGTTACAAATTGTTTTTCTACAACCGAAACCATTCCGTTCGGTGAGTTTTTCAAACATAGTAAAGCCCAAAATAAATGTACTGTAAATGGTAGAGAAGCGACAAAAAATACTGCCGTTACAGTTTTGTCCGGCTGTTACGTCGGCGGCATTTCGCTGGAGACTTTGACCGGGGCAAGAGTGCGGATTGATACGACCGAGGACGGGACTTCCGGTCTTCGGTTTGACAGCAAGATTGCCAAGACGGTTTATGATGCGATTGCCGGTATGTCCGGTGTTGAGGTCGAACTTGGAACCGTCATTGCACCGACCGAAAATCTGGTGGCGGTTGCTGCGGCTCGTGACAAGATTGCTGCATTGGAAAAAGAATCCACCACGGCTGCCCCGACCTACATTAAGGTCGCTGCCAAGGCTGGCGCATGGGTGAACGAACAGTATCAGAGCGAATCGGGCGAGAATTATGACGGAAACGCCAATTACTTCACGGGTGCTGTCGGCAGGATTCTGGAGACTAACTATAACCGGGCATACAGCGCGGTTGCATATCTGACTGTTACGGTTGGCGATTGGAGCTTTACGTTCTATGCAAATGACGGTGTAGCTACGGATGGCGCGATGAACGCGGATCGTTCCCGCACGGTTGCGTATGTCGGATATATGGCACACGAGGATGGGACGAAGACCCCCGGGATGTATACCGATGCGCAGATGACAATTCTGAAAAAATATGCGGATGCATACAACAAATGAGCTGTGCCCGCGCCGGAATTTTGACTGAGAGGAAGGGAAGGCTTATGAAGAACCGAATCATCAGGGGCTTGGGACTGTTTTTGGCATTGCTGACCGTTGCGCTCTTGGCTGTTTCCTGCGCCGGCGTTGCGGATGAACCCAATTCGGGTTCGTCCGCAGAGCCAACCGCAACGGAACCGGCAACCGCAACGACAGATACGCCTGACAACCGCGAGCAGCCCGACCGTTTGAACATCATTCAGAATGGAAAGACCGACTATGTGATTGTGCGTTCTCTGGCGGCAAAGGATTGGGAAATATCGCTTTCTAAGCTGTTCTGTGACACAATCCAGACCCTGACCGGAGTTGCAATTCCGATTGTAGACGACTTTGAAGACGCAGCGGCGGGTGAGACCCGCACCGAAAAGGAGATCATTTTCGGCACAACGAACCGTGAGAACGAATACACCGTTGATTACAGCGCTATTGGCGACGGCTATCAGGTTTTTGTTTCGTATGAGCGGCTAGTGTTTGCCTCCAAATCCGAAACCGGGCTGTATTTTGCCGTTTGGAAATTCTTTGAGAATATCTTCTCGGTCAACATCGAAACGGACACGCTGAAGCGGCTGGACTATACGGACCTTTCCGTGTCGGCAAAGTATCGCTCGGTTGATCAGTTGAAGTCTGGCGTCGTTCCCTATCTGGACGTGGACTTCGGTAGCTATACCGTTGCCTACGCGACCGGGGACTACATGCAAAAGCGGATGGCGCTCCTCCTCTCGGATGCATTGAAGGAGAAGACCGGCTTAAAGCTCGGCTGTGTTGAGACCAACGCCCTGTCTGAGATGTCAATCGTTCTGCACAACACGGATGCGGACGGCAAGAGCCTTCAAAAAGGGCATTGGGAACTGGCGGTCTCCGGCAAGACCATTCACGTCCGCGCCTCCGACTACTACGGCTTCGGCGGCGTTGCCTCCTACTTCAAAGCCGCATACAAGAACGGGCACTATGATTTTAAGGACGGCTTTTCCGAAAAAGGGGACTACACCACCGCGCTGACTGCCATCTCGGCATCCACCGCATATGCCTATCGCCGCGCAGGGGATAACCGCGTGATGTTCTACAATGCCCTGTGGGGCAACGGTTCGGGGGACTACAATTTCCCGACCGCAGAACGGAACCTGCTGCAGGCACAGATGGTGGCGCAGTATCTGCCCGATGTCATCGGTTTTCAGGAGATGGACAACGCCAAGCGCAGCGGCGAGGGCTCGCTTGCGGCTCTGCTTGCGGTGCTCGGCTACGCGGAAACGGTTGACCCGTGTGTGGACAACGACATGAAGGTCAATTACACCCCGCTGTTCTACAATCAGAACACGACAAAGCTGATAAAGAGCGAATATGTTTGGTATACCGCGCAGGACACGGGCGCAGGAAAGATGGACCAATCCTCCAAAGCGCTGACATGGGGCGTGTTTGAAAACAAAAAGACGGGGGACCGCTACATTGCAATCTCCACCCATATGTGCACGCGTGACGACACCGTGCGGGGCAGGCAGGCACAGGAGGCAATTGCGCTGATTGCGGAGCTGGTGAACACCTATCATTGCCCCGTATTCCTCGGCGGCGATATGAACGGAACCGCAGAGGCGGCAAACTATCGCGCGTTTGCGGCGGCGGGATATACCGACGTGCAGAAAACCTCTGCCGTGACCACGAATGTAAACACCCACGCGCCCTACCCGAGCTACAACAGCGACCTCGGGATGATTCGTCCCTCGGGCACCGTTTCACTCAACCCGAATTCGATTGATCACATTTTCTTGGCAAACGGGGAAAGTGTTTCCCTCAAGCTGTTCGGTGTGGTTGCGGACGAATGCACGCGCTCCGCTTCCGACCATTTCCCCATGTTCGCGGACTTTTCGTTCGCGGGAAAAGAGAGCACCGACGCGGCATGGTCGGGACGTTATTGAATTTATTTATTAAGGAAAGGTACAGCCGACGGGTTCGGTTGCACCTTTTGGAGAAATCGGGGCGAAATGCCTGCCCCGAGGCAAAGAAAGGAGTGTCGGGCGGTCTGCCCGACAAACGCGTTATGGTCATTCAGACACCGCCCATGGGGTGGAACTCATGGAATACCTTCGGAGCGCATATCGATGAGACCCTGATACGGGAGACCGCCGATGCCATGGTGCGCGAGGGGCTGGACCGTCTCGGCTACCGCTATCTGATTATCGACGACTGCTGGGCGAAAAAAGCGCGGAATGAGCGGGGCGAATTGGTGGCGGACGGGGACAAATTTCCGAACGGCATCAAAGTCGTTGCCGATTACGTGCATTCCAAAGGGCTGAAATTCGGGCTTTATTCCTGTTGCGGCGCCATGACCTGCGCGGGCTACCCGGGAAGCTACCAACATGAATTTACCGATGCCGCGACCTTTGCCGCATGGGGCGTGGACTATCTCAAATACGATTTTTGCTACCGCGACCCCAACGTACCGCCCGAAATTCTCTACCGCCGCATGGGTCTGGCGCTTGCAAACTGCGGGCGGGAGATTCTGTTTTCCGCCTGCAACTGGGGGCGGCAGAACACGGCGGAGTGGATTGGGACAACGAGAGCCGACACGTGGCGATCCACGGCGGACATTTTCGATTCATGGGGAAGCATCAAAAAGCTGGCACAGGCACAGCTCTCCCTCTTACCTGCGGGCGGCAAGGGATGCTTCAACGATATGGATATGCTGGTGGTCGGAATGAACGGCATCGGCAACGAGGAATACCGCCAGCAGGGGTGCAGTGACACGGAATACAGGACCCATTTTTCGCTGTGGGCACTGCTTCGGTCCCCGCTGATTCTCGGGTGCGATGTGCGGCACATGACGGCGGAAACGAAAGCGATTATCGGAAACCGTGAGCTGATTGCGCTGAACCAAGACCCCGCCGTGCGGCAGGTCTTTGTCAGATGCCGACACCCCGAAACCGAGGCGTTTATCGCGGCACGGCTGCTCGAAAATGGGGATATTGCAGTCGGATTCTTCAATCTGGGCGATGCGGTCAGCAGAGCGTCCGAGAGCCTGCTTGCGGAGGAGCTCGGCTGGACCCCCGAAGCGCGGAAGCGAATTCATGCAAGGGACTTGTGGACAGGTGAGGAATGGGATGTGGAGAACGGCGTTCTGGTCGGCGGTGGACTGAAGCCGCATGCGTGCCGCATGATGCGGCTGTCGTTGAGATGACCTGCTGGGAGTGCGGCGCGCCCCTGACGGCGGATGACATCGGGGCATACCGGAAGTTCTGGGAGCGGGAAGGCGATACCGCGCTCTGCATCCCGTGCCTGTGCGGAAAGCTGCGGTGCACGGAGGAGCTTCTGCGGGAGAAGGTCCGTTTCCTGAAGGAGAACGGATGCAGACTGTTTCTGTAAGCTGAAACCATAATCGGAGGGCTGTTGTCGATGAGACTGCATGCAGTAAAGGATTATTTTGCGCCGGATGAGATGCTGGTCTTCAAATACCGCAAGACCCGCGATGCCATCAAGCAGCACACGCACGATTTTCTTGAGTTGATGTGCGTGATGAAGGGCAGAGGAACGCAGACCATCAACGGGCAAAGCGTGGATTTTGGCAGTGGGAGTATGTTTCTGATCCCCGGCGGGGTTGAGCACCGGATTTCCTTTTCCACCGAAACGGAATACTACGATATTCTGATTCGGAATGAGGTATTGGGAGGTCTTCGCCTCGGGGAGGTTGGTGCGGTGCTTTCGGAGAACCCTTGCGAAGCCATTGTGTCGTGGTGCGATCCCGACACCTACACCAGACTGTGCGGCGTGCTGCAAACGGCTTATCAGGAGTATGAAAACAAGGGCGCGGGAAGCGATGCCATGCTACAGTCGCTTTTGGAGGTTCTCTTGATTTGGTTGGCGCGGAAGCGGGGAACGATTGAAGAAGTTGAGACCCCGCGCGAGCGGCGTGTGGCGCTGCCGCAGCTTTTGGACTATATCAACAGCCACTACACCGAGCCGCTTCGCCTGTACGATGTTGCCGAACGGTATCATTATTCGCCCAATCCGTTTTCCAAGATGTTCCGCAAGCGCTTCGGCATGACCTTTACCGACTATCTCCACAAAAAGCGTGTAGAGGCGGCAAAGGAGCGGCTGAAACTGAGCGCGGATACGGTGTACGACATCTGCCGCGCAGTCGGGTACACCAACAGCAGCGAATTTTATCGGGTCTTCCGTGAACAGGTCGGCATGACACCGGCGGAATACCGAAGGAAGAAGGAAGCAGACCGTCTGCGCGGCGATCTCAGTTTCCCGGAAACAGCCTCTGACAGATCGGACAGCAGATAATGGAGAGCAAAAACAGCATGAGGAACAGCAACAGCAACCAAACAGCAGACCGGCAAGCCGCCTACCGGGGGCTCCCGTTCTGGGCGTGGAATACCGCGCTTGACGCGGGCAGAATCCGGCAGCAGATTGACACCTTTGCGGAAATGGGCTTCGGCGGCTTTGTCATCCATTCCCGTAACGGGCTTGCCACCGAATACCTCGGGGCGGACTATCTCGAAATGGTGCGGCTTGCGGTCGCCTGTGCAAAAGAGAAGGGCATGAAGGTCTGGATTTACGATGAGGACCGCTGGCCCTCGGGCTGTGCGGGCGGACGGGTGACGGTGGAGCGGCAGTTTCGGCAGAAGTCGGTCCTTTTCACAAAAGAGCCGCGTCCCTGCGTCCCCGCAGAGCAGGGAAAACGGGAGGGCAAGCCCTATCTGCTGGCGGCATATGCCGTTTCTGTGGATTGCGCAGGGCATCTGACGGCTTGCGAACAGACCGACGCGGCACACGCCAACCTTTTTGCCTACGTCCTGACGGCAGAGGATTCCCCGCGCTTCAACGGGCAGGCGTATGTCGATACCATGAATCCCGAGGCAATCGCGCGCTTTATCGACCTGACCTACGAGGTCTACCGGCAGGCGCTCGGAGACGATTTCGGCGATACCGTGGAGGCGTTTTTCACCGATGAGCCGCAGGTCATCCGCCTCCCACTGCCCGCGTTTTCCGATTTTGACCGATTCGCTGACACGGGCATTCCGTGGACGGAGGATTTCCCCGACAGCTACAGGAGTGTATATGGTGAAGACCCGATTCCCCGGCTACCGGAGCTGTTCTGGAATTGTTCGGATGATAACGTCAGCTTCCGATACCGCTACAACGAGCACATCGCGCAACGCTTTCGGGATGCGTATACCCGACAGCTCGGCGCATGGTGTCGGGCGCACGGCGTGCTGTTTACAGGGCATTTCCTCTATGAGGATTCGCTGACGCTACAGGGCGCAAGCGTGCGGGACGTGATGCGGTGCTATGCGGACGAGGATATCCCCGGAATTGATATCCTGCGGGGGAGCTTTGAGCCGCTCACCGCCCTGCAATGTGCGTCGGTCGCACACCAGCAGGGCAAGCGGCACATGATGTCCGAGCTCTACGGCGTGACCGATTGGAGCGCTGATTTCCGCGATTACATCCTGCAGGGAAGCTGGCAGGCGGCGCTCGGGGTTAATGTCCGGGTTCCGCACCTTTCGTGGATGTCTATGAAGGGGGAGGGCAAGCGGGATTATCCCGCAACCTTCGGATACCAGTCGCCGTGGTATCGGGACTACCGACTGCTGGAGGACGGTTTTGCAAGGTTGAACCGTGCGCTGTCGGAGGGGGAGCCGCGCGTTCGGGTCGGCGTGCTCCATCCCGTGGAAAGCTATTGGCTTTTGTGCGGCGCGAGCGACCGAATGGGACAGCTCCGCCACGCGAGAAGCACGGCGTTTCGGATGCTGTGCGAGTGGCTTCTGTTTGACGGCTTCTCGTTTGATTTGGTAAATGAGGCGTTGCTGCCCGAGCTGTTTTGCGAGGCGAACGGGCAGGTGCGGGTCGGGCAGATGCGGTATGAGGCCCTTATCGTGCCAGATTGCCTGACCCTGCGGGCGAGCACCGTAAACATTCTGGAGCGTATGCAGGAGAGCGGCGTGCGGGTCCTGTTTGCGGGCAATATTCCCGCGCTGGTGGACGCGAAAAAGAGCGGACTTGCCGCCGCGCTTGCCGCAAAATGCGAGACAATCGGAATGACGCGGGAGGCACTTCTCCGCACGCTGGAGCCGTACCGCACCTTTGACCTGTTCACCGCGGACGGCAGACACAGCAGGGCGTACATCGGCTGTGAGCGGCAGGTTGGGGAGGAGCGGATGTTCTTCCTCTCGCCCGCCAAACCGGTTGCGGACAAAGCCGACACCCGGAGCGAGCACTATCTGTTCCGGATTTCCGGAGATTATCGCCCCACACGGTATGATATATGGAGCGACGCCGAACTGCCGATCAATTGGTTCTATGCCGATGGCTGCACCTGGGTACAGTTGACGCTTTGCAGCTATGATACGGTCCTGCTTCGCCTGCGTCAGGGGCGCGATGTCCCGCAGAAGAAAGCGCAGACACCGTGCACCCGCGTGCCGGTTCCCGTGGCGGAATGCGTTGGGTATGAACGTGCCGAGCCGAATGTCCTGCTGCTGGATATGGCGGAATACGCACCTGACGGCGTCACGTTTGCGCCGAAGACCGAGATTCTGCAGATCGATGCCGCATGCAGGGCGCAGTTCGGGCTGCCTCCCATTACGGGAAAGCTTGCAAAGCAGCCGTGGTGCATCCGGGATGACCGGGAGTATACAGTCTCCCTGCGGTACCGGTTTGACAGCGAGACAGAAGCAGCCGTGCTCCTCGGCGCGGAGCGGTTGAGCGCCGCCTGCCTGAACGGAGTCCCTGTTCCGCTTGCGGCAGCCGGGTGGTATGTCGACCGCGACATTCGGACCTACCGTCTCCCGCCCCTGCGAAAAGGAGAAAACATCCTCACGGTTGTGATGAAGCTGGGAAGAATCAACGGTCTGGAGCCGATGTACCTGCTGGGGGATTTCGATGTCCGCTTACGCGGAACCGCCGCAACCCTGCTCCCACCGTCACGCGAACTCGGCTTTGGCAGTGTTACCGCACAGGGACTTCCGTTCTACGGCGGAAGCCTGACCTACCGGCTGCGGATTGCACCCCCTGCGGGGCGGCTGACGGTCACTGCCAACGCCTACGCGGGCGCGCTGGTAAAGGCAAGGCTGGACGGAAAACCGATCGGAAATATCCTGCTCCCGCCCTACCGCGTCTCGGCAGATGTGACCAATGGAGAGCACCTGTTGGAACTGGAATGCGTGGGCAATCGGCACAACACCTTCGGCTCCCTGCACTGGGGCATTGCGGACAGCTACTATGGCTCCATGCACTGGCACAAAAACGGTGACGCGTTCAGCCGGGAATACCGCCTGTGCGATTCCGGCATTCTCAAAGCGCCGAACCTCTGCTGTGAGGTGTCTGTGCCGGAAACAAGTTGAAAAAATGGTGGAGCGGATTGAAATCCGTCTGCAATCCGTTCTGTCGTTTTTCATAAAGGAACAATCTCATTCGGCGGTACCGTCACCTCCGGTTGATATGTTCTGAATACAAACAAAAGGAGAAAAAACATGAAAAAGAGCATTTCCCTAATCCTGTTGGTTTCCCTGTTGTTATCCTGTCTGATGCTTCCTGCGGCGGTTGCCTTGGATGCAGGACAAACTCCTTCGACTGACCAAGAATATGATGACGCAGCAAAGGCTGCCGGAAAGCACTTCCGTGTCGGAACCGCCACTGAGGCGTATGCTAACGGAGACATGACGGGTTATTATGCATATACCTCAATTGAGACTGTTACAAAGAGTGGGGCAGCAGACGGAAAAACACTGACGCTGATCTGTGATGTTGATACGGGCGAAAAAGCATATGCAATCAAGAGCAAGATCACATTGGACGGAAACGGATATACATTGACCGGAAGCAGAACGGGCATTTTGTTGAATTTCCATAGTGATTGCACGGTAAAAAATCTGACCGCCATTAACGAGGGAAAAGGTGGAGTGCTTCAGGTAGGAGCAAACACACTGACAGTAACAAATTCTACTGTAAAAAATCCCAATTCGAGTACATATGGTGCAATCGTTGTACAAAAAAATGCAACATTGATTCTGGAGACAGGAGCAAAGATTCTTGCCGAGGGAACGGTTGGTACTGGCTTGCGTTGCGGCGGTGTTGTGCTGAATCAGAGCGGTGCAAAGTGTGAGATTCGGGACGGTGCCGAAATTCGAACAACGGGCAACACCTTTACGCTGACTACCTCATCCGCAGCACCGAGTACGGCAATTATCCATGGTGGAACGATTGAGACCAATCGACGTCTGTGGGCATCAAACGGTCTGGAGGGGTATTCTCTTCTGATCGATGGCGGGAAGATTACAAGTACAAGCACGGCTGATCCGATGATTATGGTTACATCGGTAGTCGGCTCCACAGTTCAGATTCACGGTGGAGAATTCTTTGGACAGACCAAATTGATTGATACCGAAAATTATGCAGGGCTAACATTGGGTGGAACTGTGAAATGGAACGGAAATGTTATTTATGCTGCACCGACAGAAAATTCCGTTATTACCATGGTTCCCCGTCTGCGTTTGCCCGGCGGCAGCACTGCCACGCGGGAAAACTCCGGCATTTTGTTTGAGAGCAAAATCGACAAGGCATGGTTGGATTCCCTTACAAACGAGGCAGTGACGGTAACGACCGGAACCTTGATTCTGCCGGGATTCCTTCTGGAGGATGGAAAACTGACACAGGCAGCGATTGAACGGATACAAAATCTCAAGTTGCTCAATGATGGCTGGAGTAATGAAGAAACGGCTGAGTCGGATGGGGTCTATTGCTTCGATGCATCCATGGTTTCGCTATCTGAAGTGAGTCTGACGCGTGAAATTGCCGGGATTGGATATGTGATACTGACGATTCCGAATGTTGGCACCTATACTTTTTGGGCAATTCCGCAGGTTGGTGTGGTTCGCAATCTTGCAAACGCATATGACACCGCCTCGGCAGACGATATGCAAAAGGAAATTCTGTCCTTTTTTCGCGGAACGGGCGACTGACGTGAAAACAATTCTCGGTACGCCCCACAAGCAATATGTGAACGGAGACGGTTCTGTTCTGAACTCTTATGACGGAAAAGACGAATCGGACTTTTCGAGACTGTGCGGAATCCTGCGAGCGGACGGTTACAGCCTGTATTCCGGCTATCAAAAAAACGGTAATCTGTTTGCAACCTACATCAAAGAAAACGAGCTGTTTCATCTTTCTTGGCTGGCAGAGACAAGATGTTTGAGGACGGTCACATCTGCCACTGCTGCCGGGAATCTTCCCGTTCCGACAAAGGAGAGCGGCGAAAAACAGACTGCGGTTTATCAGCTTTGGTTACCAATATCAGAAGCAAACAAGGTCTCCAATGGTATGGGGTATGTTATCAGCCTATCGGATGGAAGTTTTTTGGTCTGGGATGGCGGATATGCGGAGCAGGCAGAACAGCTCTATCGGCTTCTGGTACAACTGAACGGTGACCCGGACGGGATTGTTATCCGTGCATGGGCACTTTCACACGGACATGGCGATCATATCGGTTGTATTGAACAATTTGCAAAAGACTATGCGGGAAAAGTGACAGTCGAACGGGTACTTGTTGCCCGTGTTGCACAGACGGATGTAACCGATCAAACTTTTCACCGCAAAATTTCCGGAATTGTATCGCAATTAGGCGCAATGCTTTGCGATGTTCATACGGGAATGCGATTTACCTTTTGCAATCTGACGCTGGAAATCCTATTTTCACCGGAGGAACTGTTTATTGACGGAAAACAGACTGACTTTAACAACACAGGGTTTGTCGGCAGGTTGTTTAATGACCGTGACAGCATTCTCTTCCTCGGCGATGTCATGGTGGAGGTAACGGATTGGTTGACTGCAATTTGGAGTGATACGCTTCAATCCAATCAATGTCAGGTGGCACATCACGGGGTCGGAAATTCTTCGGTTGCGTTCTATGAATCCCTGAATGCACGCACCCTCTGGTATCCGAGCGGGCATAAGCTGTACGACTGGACAAAGCTTTTCTGTAACAATATTGAGCGGAACGGGGCGGTCCGGCAGGCTTTGGCGGAATCCGGAAAATATGAGATTTTACTCCATGATGAAACGATCTACAAAAAAATGTGGGGAAGCTCCGCTGCAGCGGAAGCGGTTTCCCTATCCTGAAAGGAGACAAAATAATGAAACATCCGTATAATTATCCGCAGGCAGAGTTGGTCCTCCTGACCCATGAGGATATTCTGACGGCGAGCGGAGTAACGAAAAATGGAAAAGGCTCTGTGATGCAGGGAGAGCCGATTAATTTCTGGGAAGGAGGGGAAGACATTGAGGGCTGATATGAAATCAAGGTGGATAAAAATAGCAGCGGTTGTGTTGGTATTGATGATGCTTTTGTGCTGTTCTGCCTGCAAAAACGGAACAAAGAACCAACCTGCTGACAGCAAAACCGATAATTCCGGAACTGCGGCAGAACCCGACACGACTGAAGAGCCGGAGAAAAAGCCGGATCTGCCGGAGATTCGGTTTGACGGAAAGGAATTTCGCATTCTGTCACTGAATGCCGAAAGCTACACGACCGAGTTGTACATTACGGAAGAAGAAGCCGAAAAGGGCACGGATGTTGATTCCGCAGTGTATGCGAGAGCTGCCATGATCTTTGAAACTTATGGCGTGGATATTGTAATGGCACCTCAAAAGGCAAGAGCGGATATTGATCAGTGGATGACCGTGACCTCTCTTTCCGCGGACTTGAACGAAACCTATCATTTGGTTGCCAATCATGGCAGAAATACGGCAAAATATGTTATCAATGGGCTGACCGGAGACTGGAATCGTTTGAAATGGGTGGATCTTGAGGCAGACTGGTGGTCGCAGGGCGCACGGGAACAATGGGTTCTTCCCTCCGGAAGCATTTATATGATGATGGGGGATATCAGCTATGGTTCTGTTGGACAGGCGATTGGAATGTTCTTCAACAAGAAAATTCTCCGCGATGCGGAAATGGATTATCCGTATCAACTTGTGCGGGACGGCAAATGGACCTTTGAGCAATTCCGTACTTACGTAACGGATGCCGCCGATACTCTGAACGGAGACGGTTCCGGTAATCTTGACAGTGACAGCTTTGGATATGTGACGGGAATTTCGCGTGGACCGCAAAATATTCTCAATTCCACAGGATACCATTGGGTTACGATTGAAGATGGCAATTATTCGCTGTTAAAACAGGATGCAGGAAACGTTTCCGATGCCTTTGACAAGTGGTTTGACTTTATTTACAAAAGTGGTTGCTGCATTCTCAATCTTGATTCTGCCACACCTTCCGGTAAAATGGTGAAGGCGTTGAGTGAAGGGCGTGCGGCTTTTATGGATGACCGAATTGCTTATTCTGCGGAATTGAGCAAAAAGGGCGCGGATTTCGGTGTTGTACCTTCACCAAAGTATTCGGAACAGACAGACGGATACCATACCTTTGTTAACGCGGCAGCAAACACATTCTGCATTCCGCGCAAAATTGCAGAAAATACAGAAGAAGCTGAATTTGCATCAGTTATTCTGGAGGTAATGGCTTATTCCGGAAGTCGCGAGATTCTGCCAACTTATTATAAAACCATTCTTACCTATCAGTCACAAACCGATGGAGATTCGGTGGAGATGATCGGAAAAATCCGTGACGGTTTGTCCTATGATCTTGCTTATTACTATGATCTGAATAAGTTGTGCGACATCGGAGCTACGATTGCAAAGAAGAAGGGCAATACCAACTTTGCTACTGAGTATCAGGCTTTAATTACCGGAGCAAATACGGCTTTGGACAAGTGGCTGGATATGGAATGATTGGAGAAATGTAGGGAGAGAAAGGAGCAAATGAGGGAATGCGCATCAGATATTTCCGGCGTGGGACTGCGATACTTTTCGTGTTGCTTTTGCTAATCGGATCGGTTTCCTGTGCGGAGCAAAACGACCGGGTGGATGGCACGGATGCGGGAGCGGATCAAACGACCGAACATCCCGGAACAGAGCCCGAAGAGCCAAATCTGCCGGACGGTAAGGTTGGACTGATTGCCGCTGTCGACGGAAGGGCAACCTGCCGTGTGGTTTATCCCGACAATGGCGGAACAATGTTTGCCGACTATGCACAGGTTTTGGCTGATACAGTAAAAAAGCAGATTGGCGTTGAACCGCCGGTGATTCGAGAAAGCAATCTGAAAAAAACAGATTCTCCAACCTTCTATATTGGGGTGACCGATGCATTTCGGAAAACCGGTGAGAAGTGGGGAAATGACTGGGGAGATTGGCGCATTCTCTCAGACGGAATGAATTTCTACGTCGTTGCAGCGACCTCATCTGCCTTGAGCCGTGCCGTAACGGTCTTGAATGGGAGACTGCGAAAATGGACCGAGGATGATGGCATTCACACCGAAGCCTTTGAGAGTAGCGGCTCTGTTGCGCTGACGGGAATCGAACCGCCCTTCTTCAATAGCGATAAAACGGTTTGGTGCTACGGAACCGGAGATGGGGTTTCTTGCAAGGCGGTGATTGCAGACGCAGACGAAACGGTTTATCGCAATTATCTGTCCCACCTCACAGAGTTGTCCTATACTGCATATTCCGAAAAGGAATCTGTAGCTGGAATAACCTCAGTATTTACGGGGAATGGTCGGGTTCTGTTTGCAAATCTGCTCGGTGAGGATATCGAGATTGTTTCAATTTTGGAGTCTCACGTGTTGATGCAATCCAATGAGATTCCACAATACGAAAAAATATGTGATACAACAGGGTATCTGTTGGGCGTAAAGGGCAATGGCTCGCTTGAAAACGGTATGAGCATGATTTATCTGCTTGCGGACGGCTCGTTTCTTATCTACGATATGGGGAATTTTGAAGAAGATGCCGATCAGCTTTACCGGACACTCTGCAAAATTGCAGAGGAAAAAGGGGTTACAACCATCCGGATTGCGGCATGGTTCGTTACGCATTGCCATGGGGATCATATCGGTGGATTTCCGGATTTTATGAAAAAATATGGAGATAAAGTCACCATAGAGCACCTGATGCTCAATCAAACAAGTCCGGACCAAGGCGTTGCATATTCTCCGACTGCGGAACAAAAGGTGTCGTCTGCCGTGTTGACCTATTCTCCCAAAACCAAGATTATACAACTGCAGACCGGACAGGTATTCCGGTTTGCGGATGTTCAGATTGAGATTTTGTATACGTTGACGGATCTGCGACAGGGCACTTTCACCGACTACAACGATTCCAGCTCGGTTATGCGTCTGACAATAAACGGGAAAAACGTGTTGATGACAGGGGATGCGGCTCCTGCAACGTGGGGCTTGCTGATAAAGCGTTATGGCGCTTCTCTGAAAGCTGATTATTTGCAGGTTCCGCATCATGGGGCACAGCCGGGAGGAACCATTGCGGCGTATGACCTGATTAAGCCGGAGTATCTCCTTTGGCCTGCCGGGAAAAGCCTGTATGATTCATCTCATGTTCAAAACGCAGAGTCCAAATATCTTGCAAAGATGGTTGACTCGAAAAAATTGTTTCTTGCTGGCTCAATTGGATCGGTAACGGAAGTTATCTTCTGATAATGTAGTGCCGCACGCTCCGGAACACTCTTTGTGGTATTTCGGAGCGTGCGGCAAAATTTTTGAGAATTGGAGGATTAGAAATGTATCATTCTATCAGACCGGGGAAGACCTGGTATGACACGGACGGAAAACGGATACAGGCGCACGGAGGTTCGATTCTGTATGCGGACGGCGTTTTTTATTGGTATGGAGAAAACAAGGAGGGTATCACAGGAACCGCAACCGGCGAGAAATGCGCCTTCTGGCATCACGGTGTCCGTTTGTATTCCTCGCGCGACCTATACAACTGGAAGGATGAGGGCTGCATCGTTCCCGAAAGCGCGGATGCGGGCGACCCGTTCCATCCGGCGAATGTGATGGACCGCCCACATATCCTGTTCAATGAGCACACCGGGAAGTTCGTTCTGTGGACAAAGACCGCACGGAACGGGTTTGAGAGCGCGCAGTTTTCCGTGTGCGTTGGGGATTCCCTGTTCTCTCTCCGCTATGTCGGGGACGTTGACTGCGCGCCGATGCATGCGGGGGATTTCGATCTGTTTGTCGATGTGAGAGAGGCTTATGTGGTCTATGAAAATCCGCATAAGGAAATGATTCTGCAGCGATTGAAGCACGACTATACGGGAATCACGGGCGATTTTTCTGTGCATCTTCCTGCCGAATGCCCGCCGTTTGTCCGCGAAGCCCCTGCGTTTTTCACTCATGACGGAAGAAGGTTTCTTCTGACCTCGGGTACAACCGGCTACTACCCGAACCCAACCGTTGCGTATGACATCACCGCTATGCACGGAACTTGGGAGAGCTTGGGCGAGGTCTGTGTGAACGACCGCAACCGGAATTCCTTTCACGCGCAGTTTTCATCGGTATTCCGGCATCCGCATCGGGAGAATCTGTATATCGCGCTGGGAGACCGGTGGCTGACCGACCTGCCGGAGGATCTGCCGGACATGGAACAGTTTTTCTATAACCGGTTTTCGGCGAATGCGGCGCACCGTGTCGATGCCTCCGAGAAACGGCGGCTGTCAGATGAAAACACAAGCGAGGCAGATTACGTTTGGCTGCCGATCGAATTTGACGATAACGGAAATCCGCACATCAAATGGCTGCGCGAGTGGCGCGTGGAGGATTACCGCTGAAGAACCCGGCGGAAGGATGAGAGGTTTACACCTGTCGGTTTGCGCAATCTATATTTCGTTTTGGTGGCTTTGTTTTTCCATAATCAAACGGGGGCAACCATAACGTTACTGCTATCAATGAAGTTTAGCATCGACAGAATTGGCTGTGAATTTCCAAGCCGGATTTTTACAGCCACTATTTTTATACCTCGTGCCTGTTGATCTTTCGTCTTACAATAAGATAAGCAAATCCGGAATAGCCCCAACCGCGCCCTGTTCTGATTGCCTTACCTGCCATAACATACTTAAGCCTGTTCCGGTTTTGCGGAATGGGCTTTTATGATTTATGACCACTGGCAGGCTTTCATTGCAAAATATCCGTGATTTCCTTGATTTTGATATTTGAATTCATATGAAAATCAAGGAGAGAATCGTGGAAACGGCAAAAAAATCGGGAAAAACCGAAATTATTTTTTTCAATAAGCAGGTAGGTTGCATATTGCTATGTTATAATACAGCTACTCTGATAGGGAAGGAGGGGAGAGCATGAGAGAAACCGCCGAACGAAGGGTCAAAATGTTGGAGTTTCTATGCGAGCGGTGGAAAACGAAGGTCTGTGAACTGGCGGCAGAGTTCGGTGTTTCACGGCGCACGGTTCATAACGATCTGTCGGTTCTTTCTTGTTCTTACCCGATTACCCTCAAACGCGGGACAAACGGAGGTGTCCGTATTGCGGACGGTTTTCGTCTTGGGAGAAAGTGTTTCACGGATTCCCAGCTCGTTCTACTTGAAAAGGTATCCGAGACGTTGACGGCAGAAGAACAGGCTGTCATGCAGGGAATTTTCAAGACATTCAAAAAGCCGTCCTAATCCCATCGGACAAGCGTTGCAGAGTGTCGCGTCTGGCAATCGCATTTTTCGTAACCGGTTGCGCAAAACTGCTCTTTGACAAACAAGATGGCTTCCCATCTTCATACCAATTGATCCGGTACAGCACTTCCGTTGCCGAGAGATCGGCGAGCCGTAGGACGAGAGTCCGACCGTCGGGGACAGCACCTGACGGTGGCGATGACAGGCGGGAGGAATGATGATACTTACACGAGAGTGTACGGGCGAGAGCGCGGGGGTGAGATTCCCATGAGGCTGAAGCTGACAGCCGCCGTATGGATTCCCGACAGGGGAGAGCGAGAAAGGCTCTGCCGCTGTCTGCGAGGGACGGGAAGAATATCGCAAAAACGTAAGAATGAATTATCATAGCAAACTATCAAAGCGGCGGGAGCGGCTTTCCGTTCCCGCCGTGGGGATCATTTCATAGGAAACCGCTATCATTATATTGGCAGAGGTTTTCTATGAAATGATGACAGTTAGGGTATCAATAGAAAAAATGTTAGGTTTTCTATTGTCAACGAATCAAAAATATGGTATAATAGAAAAAGGAAAGCGAGGGGATACGGATGCTGTTTCAGTTGATCTCGGAATGCACAGACTATGACTTCAAGATCACGCCGGAAATGAACAAGCCGAAAAGCTGGCTGAAATCGGTGTCTGCCTTTGCAAATACCATTGGCGGGACTTTGTTTTTCGGTGTAGACAATGACAAAAGACTGATTGGATTGGATGACCCGCAAAAGGTGAGCGATCAGATCTCTGAACGGATCAACGCGAGAATCAAGCCGACACCGATCTATGTCCTGACCCCATACAAAGAGGACGGAAAGGTGTTCCTTGCCGTAAAGGTCTATCCGGGAACTGCAACGCCATACTATTATGACGCAGACGGCATCAAGGAAGCCTATGTGCGGAGCGGAAACGAATCCATTCCGGCACCGAATCATATTCTGAATGAGTTGATCCTGAAGGGAACCAATCAGACCTATGATTCCGTGAGGACTCGCCTGAAAAAGTCGGATTACTCGTTTACATTCTTTGAGGCGACCTTTTTGGAAAAGACCAATACCCGGATCACCGATGCGGATTACCGTTCCTTTAACCTTGCCGATGCGGACGGTTATTTGACCAACGCCGGAGCGCTGCTCGCAGATCAGACGATTTTCCGCCATAGCCGAATTTTTTGCACACGGTGGAACGGACTGGACAAAACTTCCACCTTGGGCGAGGCTTTGGACGATAAAGAGATTGAGGGCGGATTGGTCAACCAACTGTATGCCGCGATGGATTTTGTCCGTTCCAATACGAAAAAGAAATGGCGAAAATCCGGAATGGTTCGGGTGGAAGAACCGGAATACGATGAAGAAGCCGTCCGGGAGGCTATTGTGAATGGAATCATCCACAGGGAGTATACACGTCTTGGCGCGGAGGTCTGCGTGGATATTTACGATGACAGAATTGAGGTGACTTCTCCCGGCAGTATGTTTTCCGGAGAGCATATCGAAAAGACGGTCGACCGGGTCGTTGCGTCGGAACGCAGAAATCCTGTGATTGCGGATATTTTTGCACGCATGAAGTTTATGGAACGCCGAGGTTCCGGCTTGAAGAAAATTACCGACCGGACAAATGCACTGTTTCATGACGGGCAGAATCATGTGACCTTTTATTCCGATAACAACTATTTTCGGGTTACCATTGGAAACGCGAATTACAGATGTAAGAGGGTGAACCAAAATGGCACTGTAAATGGCACTGTAAATGGCACTGTAAATGGCACTGTAAAATTGGTCTTGGACTTTATCAAAGAACATCCAAATGCGACAATTGAGCAGATGATGATTGTGACGGGGAAATCCAAACGGACAGTCAACCGTGCATTAAAGTCGCTGAAAGAGAGTGGATATTTGGAGCGTATCGGCTCCGACAAAGCCGGGACTTGGAAACTCCTGAAGTAAAATCAATTGAATTGCATTTTGAAACCGCCTGCATTCAACAGGCGGTTTTGTATGGCGAGGAACGGCTACCACCACGGATAAAGGCAGTGACCACCACGGATAAAGACGGCTACTACCACGGAAAAGCTGCCAACCACCACGGATACCACCACGGATACCACCACGGATAAGACGGTAATCACTGCGGAAAGAACAAACCGATTTTTTTCTTTCGTTGAGAATGGTGCTGTTTACTTCGCCATTTACTTCGCCACTTACATCGCCATTTTCTTCGCCATGTGTTTTACAGTTGACATCACTGACTTGGCTTGCGGCACAGAAATGAATAATTTTAAGGCAACCCACTATTGTTAAAACCACTCGCACGGACGGGTGGTTTTCTCTATTCCAACAAAGGAGGAAAGATTATGGACAGAGAATATCAACAGAACCCCGCACGGGAATTACAGATTGGAAAAACGACGGTCTGCGTTGTAAGAGTGTTCGGCTCCCAAAGTCTCAAGGAGCTGTATGCCGACTATGTGGCAAAACGTGTTGCGGAGCAAATTCGCGCAAGGGGCGGCTCTGAATCAATGCAGAATCCAATCAGAGAGACGAACATACCCACATAACTGCATCGACAATATTTTTATCGATACCTTCGACAAAATTTCATCGAAGGTATCGATAAAACAAAATAAAACATATCAGAACTGCCGTTGCAGATGGATTTTCTTATAAATGGAAAGTGAAAGGCATCCATATCTTTTATGCTTGATACCTATGGTGATACCACATAAAAGTACAAGCTCCGGAAAAACGCAAGATAGAAATGCCTGAAAACAGGGAAAAACGCAAGATAGAGGCTGTTGGATAACAGTATCCTTGAAAAGCAGTTGAGGCTACCGGACAATAATATCAAAAAGCAGAAAAGTGTCCAGTAGGCTATATCTTATACCAACCTTATACCAATTTACCTTTTCAGAATTCAATAAGACGGTTGCTTATTCTTGGATGTGTGTCCGAAATGCTTACGCATCGCTCAGATCATCCAAATGGGGACGATAAACACCTCACGACTGACTGCTGACAACTCGTTCCGCATACAGAGGATTGCACCGGTTCCGCGCGGCACAGAGCTTTTATCAAGAATTTTGAAGGCGCTTGCCAACTCACCGGCGGGAGAAGCGGATTTCTTAATCTCCATCGGGTGAAGCTCCCCGTCACTTTCCATCACAAGGTCAATCTCGTTGGATTCTTTGTCGCGGTAATAGTGCAGAAGCGGTTCTTTTGCACAGTTGTGATAGGTTTTGATGATTTCCGCAACCGTATAGTTTTCAAGGATTGCACCGTTGATTGCGCCGTTCATGAGAATTTCCGGACTAGAGTATTTGGTGAGATAAGCGACAAGCCCTGTGTCAAAGAAATACATCTTTGGTGTTTTGATCGTTCGCTTCAACAGGTTGTTGGAATAGGGGCGGAGGAAAAAGATGATCTCCGACTTTTCCATGATTGTCAGCCAGCGTTTCGCAGTGTCGTCGCTGACACCGACATCTCCTGCAATGTCGTGAAGGTTCAGCATCTGACCGGCGCGGCAGGCGGCGGCGCGGATGAAATCTGCATAAAGGAGCTTGTCGACTCCCGGAATCATTTCGGATACATCGCGGTCAATATAGCTTTGAATATAGGAGCTGTAAAAAACATCACGGTCGGTATATCTGCCGCTTCGATGCCCCGGCATTCCGCCCTCCCAAATGCGCTCATACATTTCAAGAACGGATGAGACAGGGGCTTGTAACTCTTTTCGGTGATTCAATGCGGTAAGATTCAAAGAAAACGGCTCTGTTTCACCGCCTCCGTAAAGTTCATTTTGTGAAAGCGCAGACATATGAAGAATGGCAGTTCTGCCGGCGAGCGACTCCTGTGCAAGCTCCATCAGACGGAAGGATTGGGACCCCGTGAGCCAAAAAGACCCCGGAGCAGCGCCGTTGTCCACTTTTATCTTAATATAGGAAAACAATTCCGGCGCATACTGCACCTCATCAATCAGAATCGGGGCAGGGTGCAGATCCAGAAAAAGTGCCGGATCACTTTTGGCGAGCTTCCGTTCGTCCACATCGTCAAGTGTGACGCGCTTTCTCGGAGTTCCTTCCATCAGATGCTCCAACATGGTTGTCTTTCCGACCTGACGGGGACCGATGAGTAAAAGGCAGCTGTATTCTTGGCTGATCTCCGTGATTCGCTTTTCCAGTGTTCGCTTGATATATGACATCGTAGCACCTCCTATGGCTAAAATACGATACAATCCTATTATAGCCGAAAATACTTGGTTTGTCAAGTCGAAAACGAAATTTTCAGGTTCGAACAGCAGTTTTATTTTGGATACCATCCCAAGCGGGGGGATTATAAAGATGTGATACAATCACTATGCAGTCATATTCAGTTACAGATACTCTATCGGCAGAACAACAAGATCATCCTTCAGATACAGCTTTTCATCATACAGGCATAGAATAACGCCAAGCCCGCGTTGCTTGCCGACATCCTTGTCCAGCACATTGAAGGCATCCGCCATACTTTTTGTTGGCTTGGCGCTTTTTTTGATCTCAATCGGATAAAGAACTCCGTTCTCTTCAATGATGAAGTCAATCTCGTTCTCCGTTTCAATTGTCTCGCCATTCTGCTTGGTTTTCTTCTTGTCCTTTCCACGATAATAGAAAACACTGAATTTATATTCCAGACCTTCATTGATAAATGATTTGATGATTTCGTTGACCACGAAAGTCTCAAACATATTTCCTGCCACTGCGCTGCTTTCCAGTGCTTCGTAATTGTTCCAGCGGGAAAGGTAGCAGGCAAGCCCCGTGTCGCGGAAATAGATTTTCGGTGTTTTGATGGCTCTGGTCAGGTGACTCGAATAGTACGGTTCCAAGATATATACGATTCCCGTTTTTTCAAGAACGGAAACCCAGCTCTTGATCGTCGCCTGTGTGACACCGACTTCCTCCGAAATATTTGCGTAATTCAAGAGTTGTCCGGTTCTTGCGGCGACGGCGGTCAGGAATCTTGTAAAGGTGATCTCATCCCGGATCTCGATCTCATCCCTAATATCTCTTTCAAGATAGGTGCGCACATAGGAAGAATAGAAGTCCACCCACTCTCTTTCGGTGACATACAGCTCGGGATATGAGCCGCGGTGGATGATCTGCCAAATGTTTTCGTAAGGCTTGAGTTCCTGCTCGCGCGCGGTGATATATTCATCGGTCGGAACGAAGTGACGATTGAAACCGATTCCGTTGATCTCCCGCATGGACAACCCCTGAAGCTCAAGAATGCTGACTCTGCCGGCAAGTGATTCCTTGGCTTTCGCCATCAGCTTCATCTGCTGCGATCCGGTCAGATAATAGTTTTCGTATCTTTCGTCTTTGTCACATTCGATTTTTATATACGGGAAAAGGTCTTTCGCATATTGCACCTCATCGAGAATCGAGGGCTTGGGGATATTTTTCAAAAAGAGTTTCGGATCTTCTGCTGCGGATGCCAACAAAACCTGATCGTCGAAAGTATAATACTTTACACCCGGATAATTGTGCTTCAGCAAAGTGGATTTTCCGACCTGTCTCGGTCCGGTGAGCAGTAAACATCTGCTGTTCTTTGCCCGCCGCATCAAAACATCGGTTATGCTTCTTCTTATAAACATACGTGCCTCCAAAAAAACGACTAATATATAGTACAACTATATTATAGCCGAAATCGAGCATTTTGTCAAGTCATTTTATGCAATTAACATTCGTAAAACCGACCTTGCGGGTTTCATACAAACAAGTTTCGACACAGGAAAGGAGCTTTATGCCATACATTCATTTTTCGGAACAGGAAAAGGAGCTTGCAAAACAGGCAGATATCGTTCGGCTTCTGCAAGCGTTCAAGCCAACCGGACAATTATTTCGACAATGCGATAATTGTCCATTATCAGTGATTGGTTAATAATGAGTAAGAAACAAGAATAACAATGTCCTATCGGTTAGGAATCCCGCAGGTTGATAACCTCATTGCAGAACGGCTTCGCGCAGAAAATAATACCGAGTCGGGATAAAGGTTTTTGAAAAAGATTCGTTTGTACACAATATTTCAGTAGACATTTGCGAGCAGATGTGATATAATAGGGACAGTACCCAATCGCTTTGCTCGGAAAGAAGGAGAAGATGAAGAAAACAGAGCAAAGCAGAACCATAGCGGCAATCTACAAAAGGCTCAGTGACGATGACGATCAGGACGGCACCAGCGTCTCCATCGAAACGCAGGGAAAGATTCTGACGGATTATTGCAATACCCACGGCTTTCTCGTGTATGACCATTACAGCGATGACGGCTACACCGGAACCAACTTCAACCGTCCGGACTTTCAGCGGATGATGAAGGACGCGAAAGAGGGAAGATTCAATACCGTCATTGTCAAGGACCTGTCCCGATTCGGCAGAAACTACCTTCAGGTTGGAACCTTCATCAGCGAAACCTTCCCGCAAATGGGAATTCGGTTCATTGCTGTTGGAGATGACGTGGACACCGAGGAATCCTGCGTAGACTACGACCTGATGTTCCCGATCAAGAATATTTTCAATGAGTACTATCCCGCCGACTGTTCAAGGAAAACAAGACAGGCTTTCATTGCAAAGGCAAAGAACGGGGAGTTTATCGGTTCGCCAGCGCCATACGGCTACAGGAAAAGCAAGGCGGACAAGCACGTCCTGGAAATCGATGACGAGACGGCTCCGACCGTTCTCCGAATCTTCCAAATGGCGGCATACCAAGGCTACGGCTACAATAAAATTGCACGGGTCCTGTCCGCAGAGCATCAGATCACCCCTGCGGCATATCAGGCGAAGATCGCCGGCAGGAGGTATTCCAAAGACCCGTTTGACTGGAATCTTGTGACGATCTACCGATTGGTGCGGAATGAAATCTACCTCGGACACTTTATCAGCGGGAAACGCAGAAAACAATCGTTCAAGAGCAAGAAGCAGGTCGCACAGAGCGAGGACAAGTGGATCGTCATCAAAGACCGATTCCCTGCGCTGATTTCCGAACAGCTGTGGGAGGACGCGCACGCGGCGCTTGGCGGTCGGAAACGGGAAACCGAATCCGGTTTTGATAACATCTTTGCCGGACTGCTGAAATGCCACCGATGCGGGTATGCACTGGGGCTTTCAAGCTCCGTTGCAAACGGCGGATAGGGAGGTATGAGTATGATTACTCTTCAAGAAGCCAAAGAGTTTTTGAGAGTTGACGGCGATGACGAGGAAAATCTCATAGCCTCGCTGATTGTGGCGGCACAGGAACTGACGGAAGATGTGCTTCAAAGACCGCTTGCGGAACTCGAACCTCTTCCCGAAACCGTGCGTCAAGCAATGCTCATAGTCGTAGCCACGCTTTACGAAGAAAGGCAAATCTCAAAGAATAAGACGGGTATCGACATATCCGAAACCCTTGACCTTGTCAGGCGAATGTTGTTCGCCTACAGGAAAGAGAGGTTTTGATGGATATAGGCAAACTCAACCGAAAGGTGGAAATCCTGACCTTTGTGTGGGAGAGAGACGATTGCGGCGGGCAAGAAGGCAAGTGGGTGAATACGGGCATCAGATGGGCGAGAATCGAGCCCGTGAGCGGTACGGAGTATTACACTTCGCAACAAGTTTCAGCGGAAACGGTGGTGAAGATAACGCTCCGATATACAACCGATGTGACCGTCCTGAACCGAGTCCGATACGGAAACTCGCTATACGAGATAATCGGAGTTTCGGACGATAAAACGGGGCATAAAGCCACAATACTCAATTGCAAGGAGATCGTGAACGATGGGCTACAGCGCAAAGCAACGGAAGGTTAAGACGAAAGTGGAAGGCGCAGACAAACTCGCGAAAGATATCCGAGTAATGGAAGACGCGGCATCATCGGTGCTTATGACGGGAGCAAAGGCAGGCGGCAAGATTGCGCTTGACGATGCAAGGCGAAACTGTCCTGTGGATACGGGAACTTTGAAAGCGAGCTTGAAACTCAACGAAGGCAAAGCCACGGAAACTAAAGCGACCGTGTCGGTAGACTATGACAAATCGCTCCGATACGGCACGTTCGTAGAACTCGGTGCAAGGGGAAGACCTGCCAACCCGTTTCTACGAAATGCCGTGGACGAAAACATCGACAAGATAAACGATGAGATCGTGAAAGCAATCTCGAACGCGGTGGGGAGAAAACTATGACGGACATCTGCCAAGCAATATATGCGTATTTAAGCGAAAACGAACAGATAAGAGAACGTGTGGGGAATAAGATATTCCCCATAATGCTCCCCGAAGACGCGCCACTCCCGGCAATCGTATATTCGCCCGTGCTTGCCAACTACGATTCGGCTCTGCAAGGCGATACGGGGTTTGTCAGGCAGACGATGCAGTTCGTGTGCCACGATAGAACATTCAAGAAAGCAAGAGAATTGTCGAGATTGGTAAAGCGAGCCTTTCAAGACTTTCACGGAAATATGTGCGGCTTGGAAATCCAAGCCGTTTTCATTAAAACGGACTACGAGTACAACGGGAACACCGCGTTGAAGTTTAATACGGAAGAGTACCTGTCGAGTATCGAGTTCGAGTTTTATTACAACGAAAAATAGGAGGACGAAAATGGCGGTAGCAGGTAAAAACGGAAAAGTGATTATCGGTGAGAGCGGAAACCAAAAGGTAGCCGCAATCAAGAACTGGTCGCTTGAACTGTCGCTCGAAACTTTGGAAACGACCGCTCTCGGTGATGATTGGAAGAACTACATCACAGGTCTTAAAGAGTGGACGGCGAGTTCGGAAGGCGATTATTCAGTCCCGACCGACACGCAAGGACAGGCGGCACTGCAAGATGCATATCTCGCAGGCACGACCGTAACCGTAAAACTGTATGTGGACGGAACGAACTACTATCAGGGAACGGCATACATCAGCAGCTTGTCAATCGAAGACCCGGTGGACGATGTGGTCAGCATCAGCCTTGAACTCACGGGTACGGGCGAATTGAGTTTTCATAAAGGAGAGTAAGAATGAAGAACGGAGTAACCATCAATCTGGATAAACCCAGAACATTGAGATACGGCATCAATGCGCTCGTTAAGGTAGAAGACCTTACGGGCAAGAGCATTACGGCGCTTGACCTTTCGCACGTGGGCATCAAAGACTTGCTCATTATCGTGTATGCGGGACTTTGCCACGAAGACAAAACCCTTACACTCGAAAAGGTCGGTGACCTTATTGACGAGTATTCGAACATCACCGAGATTGCGGACAAACTCGGCGAAGCCTTTACGCTTGCATTCGGCAAGGCAGAAGGTAAACAGGGGGAATAAGTGAGACTGCTTTTGACCTTTCCGAGTTTTGCGAAAAGGCAGTCGTGTTCTTTGACATAGACCCCATACAAATCGGCAAATACACTCCGTATGAGGTCATGCTACTTGCAAAGCAAAAGCACGAGCGGGAAACCCGACTGTTCGAGGACAATATCACGCTTGCGTGGCATACGGAAGCCTTTGCAAGGCAAAAGAAGTTGCCGAGTCTTTCAAGGATACTGAAAGATATAAGGAAGAAACCAAAGAAAACAAACTCGGCGGGTGATGCCGTACTCAAAGCAATGGCGGCAGAGCAAGGGGTAATAATTCACTAAATCACGCTTTTTCGGCAAAAAGTGTGTAAAAAATCACAGAATATACCGAAAAAGTGTGATTTGCCCTTATGCCGCATCGAAAAAGTCTTTCTTAAATACAAGAAAATATGAAAACGTGCTGTTTAACCAACAAAACCCATTGACTTTTTGTATAACATAGTATATAATAGAAGCAAGATAAAATGCTATATAGGAGGTCGGTATGCAAGAGTTGTTGAAACAAATTAGAGAAAGCGTTGGATTTAGTCAAGTCACAATGGCGGAAGAACTCGGTGTATCGTTTGCAACAATAAATCGTTGGGAGAACGGGCATGTTTTGCCGAATCGACTTGCCCAAGAGCGGATATATGAATTTTGCGTAAAACACCGGGTTCCTCTCTATGACTTGATTATCCAAAGAGTTCTTAATGCTGCAGAGTCAATAAAGACCGAAAAAAATAGAATAATTCTTTATCATGGTTCTAAAGCAGGGTTATCAGGAAAGATAGAGCCTAAGAGCAGAGATAAGTGTGACTTTGGCAAGGGATTTTACATGGGAACGGAACCGGGGCAACCGCTTACTTTGATATGCGATTTTCCTAAATCGGAGTTTTACATTGTTTCGGTTGATATAAGAGACCTTGATGCGATTGAAATTACTGCCGATATTGAATGGGCAATGATAGTTGCTTATCATCGAGGTCGTATGGAAAGGATAAAAGGTACAACTCTGTATGAGAAGTATAAAAACTATATTTCGGGAAAAGATTTAGCAATAGGCAGCATTGCTAATGATCGTATGTTCTATGTAATAGATAATTTTTTCCAAGAGCTCATTACAGATCAAGCACTTGTCGGTAGTTTATCGGCGCTTCAATTGGGAAGGCAGTATGTTATGTTGACACAAAGGGGGTGCGATAAAGTAAAAGTCGAGATGAAAGTAGACCTGTCTTGGTTGGAACGGAAGTGTTTACAAGTAGTAAGCGAAGAAAACCGAATAAAGGGTGTCAATATGGCGAATGAAATCTGCAAGAATTATCGCCGAGAAGGAAAATTCTTCGATGAAATATTAGACTCTGCTTTAAAAGGAGGGGAATAGTATGAATCCTATTGAAAGTAAACTTTGCGATATACAAGGTAGACTTTTCGAACTGTCTATTGAAAAAGGTTACGATAGTGAGTTGTTCGTAAAGCACTTTATGTTATCAAAAGTTGCCGAAGAACTTGATTCGACTTATAATCGAATGCAATGGGCGGGGGAAGAATATCTCTTGGAAGAATTGGCAGACGAGTGCGGCAGTGCTTTGGAGAAAAACGGAAAGGTTGTTACAAAGGACGAAATTTACTGGATGGGATATATTTATCGATATTGGCATTATTATAAGGGCGAAAACAGTAAACAGATTTACAAACAAGCACCTTACGAGAGAATGCGAATTAACTATCTAATGTTTCATACAATGGCACCGGAAATGGCGATTGATGATTTAATTGAAATTTACAAGCAAAAGAGAAGTGGCAAGTAAAATCAAAATATTAAGAAACGAGCAAGTATCAAATCGGTACTTGCTTTTTTCATGCCAAAAACAAGGGGGTGAGGAAGTTTGGCGGTTATAAGAAACCTTGTGGTAAAGATAGCGGCGGACATATCCTGGTCCTGTCAATAGTTTTTCGCAAAATTGTATCTGGGAAAATGAAGTTTTGCGC
>CAVGEJ010000007.1:0-35507 GCA_963628215.1 Eubacterium sp. CAG:180 | reverse complement strand
TGCCATGCCTGTAGTGGACTTTCACCACCATGTTGTATCGCATGCCGAGCGCACCAAAAAAAGCACGATCCCCTTGCAGGAATCGTGCTTTTTCTTTGTATGTCAGTTCATGCCGAGCTGCTGTGCGGCAGCCTTTGCATCCGCGATTGCGTCAAGCTTCTTATTGCGGAAGTAGAGCGCAACGTCAATCGAAATTTCGATGAAGTTCAGAACGTAGAAGAAGAAACTCAAATAGAAAATAACGGCGCCGAAAGTTCCAGTTGAAGAAAGCGGATAACCAAGAGCCGCGACTTGAATTGTTTTTCTGGCTATTCCGAATGCATATCCTATCAGCAAGAACACTTCAAAAAACAAACTTTTTCCTTTTGCTGTTCTCGAAATCAAAGATTTGCGAATAGAAATCGGCCACGACAGACCAAAGCAAAAGATGGTAAGCGCTTCAAAAATATCAATTAAAATATGAAGATCCATTTTCCTCTGTTGCTCCTATTAAATATTTTTTTGTCTTGTATAGTTCGGCAACAGCTTCGGGGAAACGGCGTCGGTCTTGATGCCTGCCTCTTCCCTCTCCTTGTCGAATTTCGCGATGTGGTCAAGCGTCAGCTTGCCGACCTTAACATTCTTCGCCTGCTCTGCGGCATGCTGTCCGGCGCTTCTGCCGAACACGATGATATCAAGCAGCGAGTTCCCCATCAGTCGATTCCGACCGTGGATACCGCCAACCGCTTCGCCCGCGACATAGAGATTCTCCACGTTCGGAGTCATGCCGTCGACATTGATATCCAGACCGCCGTTCTGATAGTGCAGGGTCGGATAGACCAGAATCGGCTCTTTGCGGATATCGATGCCGTAGCTTGCAAACATCCGCATCATAGCGGGAATGCGGCGCTCGATCGTCCCCTCCCCTCCGATTTTCTCGATCATCGGGGTATCCAGCCAGACCGCCTGTCCGCTGCCCGTGTCAACGCCCTCTGCGTGATCCGAGCATTCGCGGATGATGGATGCCGCCGCAACGTCGCGGGTTTCAAGCGGGTGCATGAACACCTTGCCGTCGCGGTTAATCAGCTTTGCGCCGAGCGAACGAACCTTTTCGGTGACCAGTGCGCCGAAGATCTGCTGCGGGTAAGCCGCGCCGGTCGGGTGGTACTGGAGCGTATCGGCATACAGCAACTTTGCGCCAACGCGATAACCGAGCACCAGACCGTCTGCCGTTGCGCCGTAGTGGTTGGAAGTCGGGAAGCCCTGATAGTGCATCCGTCCCGCGCCGCCCGTGGCGATAATGACCGTTTTCGCGCGCGCGACCATCAGTTCCTTGGTCTCCATGTTCATCAGGACTGCGCCCGCCGCGTGACCGTTCTCATCCAGAATCAGTTCCACAGCCGAAGTGAAATCCACCACGGGAATCCCGCGGTTCAACACTTCATCGCGCAGGGTTCGCATGATCTCAGCGCCGGAATAGTCCTTTGCCGCATGCATCCGCTTGCGCGAAGTTCCGCCGCCGTGCGTGGTAATCATCGTGCCGTCCGGGGCTTTGTCGAACTCCACGCCGAGGTTGGAAAGCCACTGAATCGCCTCGGGGGCTTCGCAGACCAACTTGGCAAGCAGTTCGCGCTTTGCGGCATAGTGACCGCCGCCGAACGCGTCCACAAAGTGGATTGCGGGCGAATCGTTCGGCTTATCCGCCGCCTGAATGCCGCCTTCTGCCATCATGGTGTTTGCGTCGCCGATGCGGAGTTTGGTCACAATCATTGCCTTTGCGCCCGCATTGTCGGCTTCGATTGCCGCAGACGCACCCGCGCCGCCACCGCCGATAATGAGGACATCCACATCATAGCGGACATCGTTCAGATCCACGTCGCTCGCTTTGATGCGGCTGTGCGCTTCCAACATCTCGCACAACTCGTGCGGAACTGCCTCGCCCTTGTTCGGACCGATCTCAAGCGTTGCGAATTCGCTCTTTTTGTAATCGGGATGGTAAGCCGCCAGAAGCGCGTCCTTCTCATCCGCCGTCATACGGGCAGGCTCGTATGCAATGTTCGCCTCGCGCGCGGCTTCCACCTTGGCGAGGGATTCTTCAAATTCCTTTGCGTACATTCTTCCGCCCTCCTTATTTCTCGATATCCCGATTGTTGTAAAGTTCCTTCAACTCCTCAATCGGTTTGCCCATCAGGGCGGAGATCAGATCGTTGAAGTCACCGTCCCTGATCTCCTTCACGCGGTTTTCCAGATGCTCCGATTTGGGAGCGAGGTACTTGCCGTTGAGACGGCGCGCAAGCATTGCAACCTGCGGATGCGAGATGCCTGCAGGGCAACGGGAGGAGCAAACGCCGCACATCACGCAGTCAAAGGAAGCCTCGGCGCACTTGTCGAACTCCCCTCTCTGCGCATATGCGATGTACTGCATCACGTTCAGCCCCTGCGTGCAACTCTTGGTGCAGGCGTTGCAACCGACGCAAGCGTAGATTTCGGGATACAGCTGCATCATAATCTGCTCGGTCGGCTTGATCTTTTCGATATCGTAGACCTGCTTGACAAGCGGGAAGAACGGCAGGGTTGCAACATACATATTGTTTTCAACCTTGGTCTGGCATGCAAGGCAGGTTTTCAGTTCCCGCTCACCTTTGATGCGATAGATGGTCGCGCACGCGCCGCAGAAACCGTTGCGGCATCCGCATCCGCGAACCAACTGATAGCCTGCGTACTCCATCGCGCGCATGATGGTCAGGTTGTCGGGAACGGTGTACTGCTTCCCGAACAGATAAATATTTACCATGTTTTCCATACTCTCACCTCAATACTCGTTCGGCAACTCATCCAACTCGTCACAACGGAACACAGGACCGTCCTTGCAGACGTACTTCGCGCCGACGTTGCATCTGCCGCACTTTCCGATGCCGCACTTCATGCGGAGTTCCAGAGTCGTGTAAACCTGCGTTTTCTCAAATCCCAACTCCTGAAGTCCCGCCAGCGTGAACTTAATCATGATCGGCGGTCCGCACAGAATCGCGATCTTGTTGTTGTCCAGTCCCAATTCCTTGACGTAATTCGGGACAAAGCCGACGTGACCCGTCCATTCGGGCTGTTCGCGGTCAATGGTCAGATGCACATTGACGCCCTCGTCCTTTTCCCACTCCTCGATGATCTCGCGGTAATCGACCAGATCCTGCATACTGCGCGAGCCGTACACAATGTCGATCTTGCCGTAACGGTCGCGGTAGTGGCGGCAGTAGTTGATGACCGAACGGAGCGGAGCGAGCCCGATACCGCCGGCGATGAAGAGCAGATCATGCCCCGCAAACGCGGTGTCCACGGGAAAGGGTCTGCCGTAAGGTCCGCGGATGGTGATCTCCTGTCCCACCTCCATGGAGTGAAGCCATTCGGTCACGCAACCGCACTTCTTGATGGAGAATTCCATGAATTCGGTGTTGGTCGGAGAAGAGGTAATGGAGAACATCGCCTCGCCAACGCCCGGAATCGAGAGCATCGCGCACTGCCCGGGCATATGGACAAACGCTTTTTTGCCGTCCGGCGTGACCACACGGAAGGTCTTGACATCCGGCGTATCAATGCGGATGTCGGTTACAACGCCGATCTTCGGGATCAGAGGTTCTTTCATCTCAGCCATTGCCCTGCCCTCCTAACTTCTTCATAACCTTGACAATGTTCATCTGAATCGGGCACTTTGCAAGACATCTGCCGCAACCGACGCAGGAGAACATCCCGTCATTGTTGGTCGGGAAATAGACCAGTTTGTGCATGAAGCGCTGACGGAAGCGCTCCAGTTGCGTCAGACGCGGCTGTCCTGCCGACATCTTGGTGAACTCGGAATACATGCAGGAATCCCAACAACGGAAACGCTTGACGCCGTGTCCCGTGTTGAAATCCTTAATATCGTAACACTGGCAGGTCGGGCAGACGAAAGTGCAAGTTCCGCATCCGAGGCAGGACTGCGACAGCTCTGCCCATGCGGGATCACCGAAGAATTCTTTGGTCTTGTCCGCACCGAATTTGTCGGCGGTGAGGTTCGCAAGCGGCAGTTTCTTCATGCGCTCGCGGGTCTCTTCCTGCTGTTTTGCAACGGCTTTCCCGTCTGCGTCGGCAGTCAGCGCCGAGAGCGAATCCAGAAGCGCAGTCCCCTTTTCGGTGTTCGCCTCCAGATAGAGCGCGTCCCCGGTTTTCCAACAGGTTACGTCTCCCGCAGGCGCTGCCGCGTCAATTCCGAAGGTCGTGCAGAAGCAGGTCTCGTGCGGCTTCGTGCAGGCGAGCGAAACGATCACGCCGTGCTCGCGGCGGTTCTTGTAGTAGGAATCCACCGGCTCAGCAAGGAATACCTTATCCAACACATCAAAACTGCGGACATCGCAGGCGCGCACGCCGAACACAACGAAATCCTCGCATTCGCGGCGGGTGTCCACGATCTCAATCTTCTTGCCTGCGGTTTTGAAATCCATCAGGTTTTCGGTTTGCGGGAAGAAGAAATCCTTCGCGCTCCGAACCGTGTTCAGCGCGTCGGACAGGACTTTTCCGTTCTCCCAACGCTCAAACTTTGCGCCCGCGGCAGTGTCAACGGGCAGATAGAGCGTTCTGCTCTCCGCAATCGCGGCAAACAGGTCGTTCAGACGTTCAAGCGAGAGTTTACGCATGGCGACTCCCCCTTTCCACCGCTTCGGCAGGCTCCAGATCGTCCTGCGTGAAGTTGACAATCGGCGCGCGGCTTCCAACCTCTGCGCCCGCCTGATAATCGCCGTAGTTGCGGTCGATATCCAGAATGAACTTGCGGTTCAACAGATGGAGCGGAATGTGCTGCGGACAAACGCGCGAGCATTCGCCGCAGTCGGTGCAACGCCCGACCACATGGAACGCGCGGATGATATGGAACATTTTTTCTTCAAATTCATTGGAAGCGGCTTTGTTCTCCACGCCCGAATTCGGGTTGTCGAACACGCACTTCTCACAGGTGCATGCGGGGCAGACATCGCGGCAGGCGTTGCAACGGATGCAACGGGACAACTCGTTCTGCCAGAACGCAAAGCGTTCGTCGGGGGTCATCTTCTCCAGTTTTTCCACCTCGTCAAAGCGACCCGATTCCACCACGTCCCCTTCGTCTCCGAGCAACTCGTCGTATGCGACGTGCTTCTTCGACTTGCAGGTCAGGCAACGCTCCGAAACCAACTCGTCGCGCCCGAAGGTGCGGATTCCGTCGTACAGCGTTTCCACATGAACCTTGTCCCCGTCCTCGGTGACCGACACAATGCCTTCCGCATGGCGCTTGAGGGTGTTGACGTCCATCATACCGTGGCACGGAACGCCGATGACATACACCTTTTCGCGGTCAAAGCGGTGCTCGGTCAGAAGCTGATTGAAGCTGTAAGTATCGCAGGGCTTGAAGAAAACCAACACCTTGCCCTCGCTCTTTGCGGTCTCCTTCACCAGATACTTGGAGAAGTTTGCGCCGCAGAACCCGTTCCACACAAAATTTTCTTTCAGAGCCTCGGCGGACCGGAACACCGTCGGCGTTACGTCGTAAGCGAATTCGCCCGCGCCCCAACCGAGCACGCGGTCAACCGTTCCGTCCGCAAGCAGAGCGACCGCTCTTTCCACGAGACTTTCGCGCTTTATTTCTTGCATCGCAGGTCCTCCAGTCTCTTGTTCTCGCCAAGCGCCGCAACGGTGCTGACGAAATCGTTCATCGTGGCGGCGAACTTCGCGCCCTCCGCCGCGCTCACCCACTCCACGCGCGTGCGTTCCCGCTCAATGCCGAGGTAATCGAGCATGGAGAACAGGAGCGCCATACGGCGACGGGTGTAATAGTTTCCGGTTGTATAGTGGCAGTCGCCCGGGTGGCATCCGCACAGGATCACGCCGTCCGCGCCGCGCTGAAACGCGCGGAGAATGAACATCGGATTCACGCGGCAGGAGCACGGCACACGGATGATCTTGACGTCCGCCGGGTAATTCAGGCGGTTGTTTCCCGCAAGATCCGCGCCCGCATAGGAGCACCAGTTGCAGCAGAACGCCACAATCAGCGGTTTGTATTCGGTTACTTGCATATTGCGTCCACCTCCGCCATGATTTGTTTATTCGAGAACCCGCGCAGATCCATCGCGCCCGACATGCAGGCAACCGTGCAGGCGCCGCATCCTTGGCAGACCGCCTCGTTGACCTGCGCCACACGCCGCACCTTGGTGGTACGGTCGGGCATACGGAATTCCTTTTCGATATAGGTAATCGCGCCATACGGGCAGACCTTCTCGCAGGTCGAGCACCCGTTGCACATCATCTCGTCCGGATGCGCCACGCAGGGATTCCCCGTCAGCTTATCCTTGCAAAGCAGACCGATGACCTTGGAAGCCGCCGCGCCCGCCTGCGATACCGTTTCGGGAATATCCTTCGGTCCTTGGCAAGTACCCGAGAGGAACACGCCCGCCGTCGGGCTTTCCACGGGACGAAGCTTCGGATGCGCTTCGGTGAAGAAGTCGTTGGTATCCATGCTTGCGGTCAGCATCGTTGCCAGATGTCTTGCCGACTTGTCCGGCTCAATCGCCGCGGCAAGCACCACAAAATCGGCGTCAATGTGCAGCTGCTTTCCGTAAAGCAGATCGGACGCCTGCACTTTGAGTTTGTTTCCTTCCGGCTCTACCTTGCCGACCATGCCCTTGATGTAGTGCACGCCGTATTCCTCCACCGCACGGCGGTAGAATTCGTCAAAGTTCTTGCCGGGAGTACGCACGTCGATGTAAAAGACGTAAACTTCGGTGTCTGGATATTTGTCGCGGATCAGCATTGCGTGCTTTGCCGTATACATACAGCAGATCTTGGAGCAGTACTCCTTGCCCTTCTCCGAGCAGGCCGCGCAACGCGAACCCACGCACTGCACGAACACGATGGTGTGCGGGTGGGTCTTATCGGAAGGACGGAGCAATGTTCCGCCCGTCGGACCTGCCGCATTCATCAGGCGCTCCAACTCGAGCGAGGTAATCACGTCCTTGGATTCACTGTAGGCGAACTCGTCAAACTTTTCCATGGAGATGGGATTGAAGCCGGTAGCCACGACGATTGCGCCGTACTGCTCCTCCACAAACTCGTCCTTCGCCTTGTAATCGATCGCGCCCGCGCCGCAAACCTTGGAACAGATGCCGCATTTGCCGCTCTTGAGCATCATGCAGGCGCTCGGGTCAATGGTTGCCACCTTCGGCACTGCCTGTGCAAACGGGATGTAGATGGCGTGACGGTTGTCCATACCGAGATTGAACTCGTTCGGAATCTTCTTCTGCGGGCACTTTTCGGTGCAGAGACCGCAACCCGTGCAGACATCTTCCTTCACATAGCGAGCCTTGCGCTTGATGGTCACCTTGAAGTTGCCGACAAATCCCTTGACATCGGTCACTTCGGAATAGGAGAAGATGCGGATCTTCTCGTTCTGCGCCACATCCACCATTTTCGGGGTCAGGATGCACGCCGCGCAGTCGAGCGTCGGGAAGGTCTTGTCCAGCTGCGCCATCTTACCGCCGATGGTCGGCTTGGTTTCCACGATATCCACCGGGAAGCCCGCGTCCGCGATATCCAGTGCGGTCTGAATGCCCGCGATACCGCCGCCGATGACGAGCGCCCGCTTGGTAACGGGAGATTCGCCGGGCGTCAGCGGCGCGTTGAGGTTGACTTTTGCAACCGCCGCCTTAGCGAGGATAATCGCCTTTTCCGTTCCCGTTGCCATATCCTTATGCACCCACGAGCACTGCTCGCGGATGTTTGCGATCTCCACCATATAGGGGTTCAACCCGGCTGCCGCTGCGGTCTTGCGGAAGGTCGCCTCGTGCATACGCGGCGAGCAGGAGCAGACAACGATTCCGGTCAGGTGATGTTCCTTGACCGATTCGATAATCATGTTCTGCCCTGCCTGCGAGCACATATACTGATAGTCGGTGGAGAAAACGACGCCCGGTTCGTGACCGATCGCTTCCGCAACCGCTTTGACATCCACCGTTCCCGCGATATTGGTACCGCAGTGGCAGACGAATACACCGATTCTTTGCATGGTCTGTTTTCTCCTTTCTTATTTGGAATACTTGCGCATGGCGCTGACGATCGCCTGCTGCGGCAAATCCTCATCCACCAATGCGGGAATGTCGTCCGCCGTCATGTGGTTTGCGCCCTTTTCGCGGATTGCAAGCAAACGGATTGCTTCAATCAGCTTTGCGGGCTCAACGCCGCGCGGGCAACGCTCAACGCAGGCAAAGCAGGACAGGCATTTGTAAACCGACGGCGACTTCATCAGCGTTTCCACGTCGCCCGTTTCCACCATATAAACAAACTGATGCGGATGGTATTCCATCTCATCATACGACGGGCAGGTTGCTGAACATTTGCCGCACCGCATACATTTGCGCGGATTGACGCCGCTCATGCGCAGAACCTGTTCCGTTTCCAATTCCTTTTTATTCTGCATGGGACTCCTCCTTGATTCCGAGCGCTTCCGCCAGCAGTTCGGTGAAATAGACCACCGGAACGCGGCTTCCGTTCTTCACAAGATTATATTTGCACAGCGGGCAAGCCGTTACAAGCAGTTCCGCGCCGTGCGCCGCCGCGCTGTCCGAAACAGCCGACGATTTCTTCTTTGCCGATTCCGCGTCCTCCATGACAACATACCCGCCGCAGCATTCGTTCCTGCGCGGATAAACGACAGGCTCTGCGCCAAGCGCGCGGATGAAATCCTCCATCACGCGGGGATTTTCCACGTCGTCAAACGCCATGACCTTGCCCGGGCGCAGAAGCATGCAACCGTAATATGCGCCGATCTTCCGCCCCGTCAGCGGCTTTTTCACCGCCGCGCGCAAAGCGTCGAACCCAACGGTATCGCGGAGCATTTCCAGATAGTGCTGCACCGTCGCCTCACCGTGATACGGCTCGCTTGCGTTTTTGTCCTGCGCGAGATAGCGGTTCGCACGGTCGGCAAACACCTCGTCCGTCTGCATCGCGTGATTGGTTTGCTTGATGACATTGTGGCAGGCGGAGCAGACCGTCAGAAGCGGCTGTCCCGCGTCCCGCGCCGCAATCAGCGCGCGAACGCTCGACAGCTTGGTTGCGATCTCATCCTTCGCGCTGACAAACACGCCGCCGCAACACTGCCAGTCCGGGATCTCGCACAGCTCCACACCGAGCGCCAGTGCGCTTTCGCGCGCCCAACGATCCAGATCTTTTGCCTTGGTGCGAAGCGTACAACCCGGGAAATAACTGACTTTTACCAAAACAGTACCCTCCCAATCTCCGGTCAGACCATCTGTTCCGGATGAAATACCTCGTCGAATCTCTCCGCCGTCAGGAATCCGAGTTCCACGCAGGCTTCCTTCAGCGAAATATTGTCTTTGAACGCCTTCTTGGCGGTCTTTGCCGCATTTTCGTATCCGATGTACGGATTCAGCGCCGTGACCAGCATCAGCGAGTTGTGCAGGTTGTGATACATCTTATCCTTGTTCGCCGTAATGCCGACTGCGCAGTTCTTATTAAAGGAAACAATCGCTTCCGCCAACAGGCGCGCGGACTGCAGGAAGTTGTAAGCCGCAACGGGCATGAACACGTTCAACTCAAAGTTGCCCTGCGATGCCGCCATGCCGACCGCAACGTCGTTGCCCATAACCTGTACGGCAACCATGGTAACCGCCTCGCACTGCGTGGGGTTGACCTTGCCCGGCATGATCGACGAACCCGGCTCGTTTTCGGGAATGTGAATCTCGCCCAGACCGTCGCGCGGTCCGCTTGCAAGCCACCGGACGTCGTTCGCAATCTTCATCATATCGCAAGCCGTTGCCTTGATTGCGCCGTGCGCAAAGACCAGTTCATCCTTGGAAGTCAGCGCATGGAATTTGTTCGGCGCGGTGACAAATTTCTTGCCGGTCAGTTCCGCAACCTTTGCCGCAACCAGTTCGGAGAAGCCCTTTGGAGCGTTCAGTCCCGTACCGACTGCCGTGCCGCCGAGCGCCAGTTCATGAAGCGGACCGACGGCAAGCTTCAACAGCTCCACGTCGCGCTCCAGACTGCTTCTCCAACCGGAAATCTCCTGGCTGAACTTAATCGGGGTCGCGTCCTGAAGATGCGTTCTGCCCGACTTGACGATCCCCTCGTTCTCTTCCTCCAGACGGCGGAAGGTTGCGATCAATGTCTCGATCGCGGGGATCAGCTTGTCCTCAATCGCAATCACGGCGGAAATGTGCATTGCCGTCGGGAAGGTGTCGTTGGAGGACTGGCTCATGTTGATATCATCGTTCGGATGGCAAAGCTTTGTGCCCGCCAACTGATTGGCGCGGTTGGCGATGACCTCGTTCGCATTCATGTTCGACTGCGTACCCGAACCGGTCTGCCAGACCACCAGCGGGAAATGCTCGTTGAGTTTGCCCGAGATCACCTCGTCGCAAGCCTCGGTAATTACCCGCAACTTTTCCGCCGTCATTTTTTCGGGCTTCAGTTCGGCGTTTGCCATTGCCGCCGCACGCTTGAGGATGCCGAACGCATGCGTAATCTCGCGCGGCATCGTCTCTGTTCCGACGCCGATGAGAAAATTCTCATGACTCCGCTCGGTCTGCGCCGCCCAGAGTTTGTCTGCAGGGACTTTGACCTCGCCCATCGAATCGTGTTCAATCCGGTATTCCATCTCGTTCACCTCAGATACTCAGATTATGGATAACTTCCTTCAGCGTGTCGGCGCTGTGGCGGAGTTTTACAACTTCTTCGTCGGTCAGCGGAACGTTGACCTTTCCGCGGATACCGTCGTGACCGATCATGTTCAGTGTGCTCAGGCAGACGTCGCTCACGCCGTACTCTCCGTGCATCATGGTGGAAACGGTCATGGTTGTATCCATACCGTCAAAGATGCACTTGCAGATGTGACAGACCGAAACCGAAACGGCATAGAAGGTTGCACCCTTTCTTGCAATCACGCGACCGCCGGACTTGCGCACATACTGCTCCACCTCGTCAAAATCCAACTCGGGGCTGCTCAGACCCGGGGTGAAAATCAGCTTGCCGCACTCTTTGATCGGTACATTGGAGATATTTGCAACCGACCACGGAATGAAGGAAGAGTCGCCGTGCTCGCCGAACACATAAGCATGCACATTGCCCTGATTGATATTGTAGTACTCGGACAGGCGCGAACGCAGGCGCGCGGTGTCGAGAATCGTGCCCGAACCGATGATGTGGCTTTCGGGGATGCCCGAGAGTTTGAGGAAGGTGTAGGTCAGAATGTCAACGGGGTTGCTGACAATAATGTAGATGGCATTTGGCGCATACTTGGTGATTTCGGGAATGATGCTCTTGGTGATGTTGACGTTGGTCTGCGCCAGTTCCAGTCTGGTCTGACCCGGCTTTCTCGCGATACCGGAGGTCAGGATCACGATATCGGAATTCGCCGCGTCGCGGTAATCGCCCGCATAGACCGAGCAGGCGCTGCAGAACGGCGTGCCCTGACGGATGTCCAGTGCCTCGCCGAGCGCTTTCTCGTTGTTGATGTCGATCATGACGATCTCCGTTGCCAGTCCCATAACCGTCAGGGTGTAGGCGATTGTGGAGCCGACGCTGCCGGTTCCGATGATGGAAATTTTGTTCATTGTTCACTCCTCCGAATTTTGACAAAAATATATCAAGATATATTATAGCACAACCGAACCGATTTGTAAAGTGTTTTTTTATCATATCGGTTATATTGATATCAATATATGTCGGAGCAATACGAAAAAGGTCTCCGACCCGCGCGGCTTGGGCGGAATCGGAGACGCTTTTTCTTACCTTTCCATACACTGACAGAGAATGCGGACGATCCTTCCGGCGGCGTTTCCGTCTCCGAATACCCCGCTCGGACGTCGCATCGCGGCATAGGTCTCCGAGCCGTCGCGCAACAGTTCGGCGGCGGAAGCGGCAATCCCGGCGGCGTCTGTTCCAACCAACCGCAGGCATCCCGCGCGCACGCCTTCCGTCCGTTCGGTCGAATGCCGCATGACAAGCGTGGGAATCCCAAGCGCGCAGGCTTCCTCCTGAATGCCGCCGCTGTCGGTCAGAACCAGAGTCGCGCGGGCGAGGAGATGATGAAAGGCGGTCAGATCCGGCGGATCGATGACCGCTACCCGCTCGCACCCGACAAGCACCTCCCCCGCCGCCTCCCGCACAACGGGGTTCGGATGAAGCGGGCAGAGCGCATAGGTATCGGGGAAGCGTTCCACCGTCGCTCTCAGCGCGCGGAGCATTTCGCGCATCGGCTCGCCCCAGCTTTCCCGCCTGTGCGCGGTAAACAGGATCAACCGCTTCCCCTGCGGCAGGATCGGCAGATTGCGCGGCGTACAGGAAACCAGACTGTATTTCAGCGCGTCAATCACCGTGTTTCCGGTCAGATAAACCCGTTTTTCGGGAATTCCCTCGCGGATCAGATTCCGCTTTGCCGCGGCGGTCGGCGCAAAGTGCAGATCTGCCACGGGAGCGATTGCCCTGCGGTGCATCTCCTCCGGGAACGGGGAGCGGATGTGGTAGGTTCGCAGTCCCGCCTCCACGTGCGCGATCGGAATTCCGCGATAGAATCCCGCCAGAGCGCCCGCAAATGCGCTTGCGGTATCCCCCTGCACGATCATGAAATCCGGGCGCAGACGTTCCAATGCGGCGTCCAGTGTTCCGAGCAGATGTCCCGTCACTGCCGCCGTTCCCGTTTGCGCGGGCGGAGACAAAAGCGTTTCATCCGCAGAGATTCCGAAACACGCCATGGCGTCCGTCAGAAGCTTGCCGTGCTGTCCCGTCGAAAGAACCACCGTGCGGACATCCTCCCGCTTCCGCAATTCCAATACCACGGGACAAAGCTTGATTGCCTCGGGTCTTGTCCCCATTACGACCAATACCGTTTTCATAAAAATCCTCCCATCCGACTGCTCAAATGCATCCTTTGATACAGTGTATGGGAGGATTCCGTGTTTTAGAACAACCTGTCCGGATTCTTATTTCTTTTGTTGGCGACACCAGATCTTCATCACAAGCCTGTGCGGGAGCAGTTTGGTCAGCCGCACCTGCGCACGGATGGAAACGCCGCATACCGAAACGTCCTTTCCTTTCTTCATATCCCGCAGAGCACGGTCAACCACCTGCTCGGGCGTGAAGAAGCGGTTGTAATAGGTGATGGTGTCATCCCGCACGGCGCGGTCGAAGAACTCGGTTCTGACCCACCCGGGACAAACCGCCATACAGCGGATTTTCCGTTTTTTCAACTCCACATTCAGCGCCCGGCTGAAACTGAGCACAAAAGCCTTTGTCGCGCCGTAGACCGTGATATACGGAACAGGTTGGAAGGAGGAAAGCGAATCCAGTTGATAGATTTCCCCGCCCGCGCGCATATACGGCAGGGTCAGGTAGGTCATGGCGACATACGCCTTGTCGTTGAGATCGATCATGTTCAACTGTTCCGAAAGTTCGATGTCCTCAAACGCCCCGAATTTTCCGAATCCGCTTGCGTTGACCAATACCGAAACCTCGGGATTCTCCGTGGCAAGCAGAGTTTTGTACTCCGCCAAAGCCTCCTCTTTCGTCAGATCCATTGCAAGCGGGCGGATTCTGACCTCCGGAATCAGCGTTTGCAGGGCTTGCAGCCGTTCCAGTCGGCGGGCAACGACCCAGATCTCGTCAAACGGCTTTTCCTTTGCCAGTCGCAGAACGAATTCGTGACCCATTCCCGAGGATGCTCCCGTAATCACAGCGATTTTCATGCAGACATCTCCTTACAGTACAAAATGCTTCGGGATTCCGTTTTCCCAGACCGAAACCGCCTCTCCGCGAATCAGGGGAAGAATGTAGGCGCGGAACGCGTCGGTCATCCCGTTGCCTGCGGCGTTGATATAACGGTCGTCTACCTGACGAACGCGGTTTGCAATGCCCGCAATGGCGGAATGCCCGAAGCAAACCGCATACGGCTCGTCCGCCGTGCGCTCAATGCTCATCATCTCCCCGCCAACGCCTGCGAGAGCCGCCGCAACCGCCGCCTTGCCGACCCCGACGGATTCCGAAAGGTCGGTTTCCGACGCCAGATGCGCCGCACAGCGCTGCGGCAGATTCAACTCAACCGAGCGAACCTTACAGCCGATTTCCTGCTTGACAAGCTGTTCCAGTACCTTTCCCGCGCCCGCAAGGTAAGCGTGACCGAACGCGTCCACCGCGCCGCTCTGCGCCCCCTCGCCGACATAGTGCCCGTCGGCAAAGCGGATGCCCTCCGAAACCGCCACCACAACGTTCGGATGCTTCGCCTGCGCCGCGCGGACATCGGCGAGGAATTGCGAGGTTGAAAAGTCACGCTCGGGAAGATAAATGAGGTCAGGGAAAAAGCCCGAGACATATCCGCCCGCCGCCGCAGAAGCGGTCAGCCAGCCTGCGTCTCTGCCCATGATTTCCACAATCGTAACGGCGGGAATCGTATAGACCGCGCAGTCCCGCAGAATTTCCTGCACCGTAACCGCGATGTACTTCGCCGCCGAGCCGAAGCCGGGGGTGTGATCCGTCCCCATCAGATCGTTGTCAATGGTTTTCGGAACGCCCACGACCCGCATTTTCCAATCCTTGTCCGCAAAATAGGCGGAAAGGCGCGAAACAGTATCCATGGAGTCGTTCCCGCCGATGTAAAAGAAATAGCGGATGTCATATTTGCGGAACAGAGCCAGAAGGTTCGCGTAAACGCCCGGGTCTTTTTGGGGGTCAGGCAGTTTTCTGCGGCAGGAACCGAGTGCCGCCGCCGGGGTATGCTCCAGAAGATTCAGCTTTTCCTCGCTGTCGCAAAGCGCGCCGAGATCCACAAGTCGCTCCGCCAGAAAGCCGTCGATTCCGTTGCGCATTCCGTAAAGCGTTCCGATGCTCCCCGTCTTATCTTCCTTCACCCCGCGGATCACGCCCGCAAGCGTTGCGTTGATGGCGGCAGTCGGTCCGCCGCTCTGCCCCACGACCGCATTTCCGATCAATTGCTTCATTTTATTTCCCTTTCTTTGGTTGCTGTCCTTATTTTACCACATTCCCGCCGTTCTGTCAACCGATTTTCGGATGTACAGGCAAAAAAAAGCGCGCGCGGCATATACTGAAAAGAAATTATACAGGAGGAATCCGCCATGCTGCTGACATTGTTTTCACTGTTTACCCGAATGCTCCATCTGATTCTCGGCATCACGCCGCCGCAGAAATTTCCCCCGCCCCTGCCGCCCGAAGAAGAACAGGATGCCTTTCGACTCTGCCGCGCGGGAGACGAAAAAGCGCGGGAAAAGCTGATTCTGCACAATCTGCGCCTTGTTTCGCATATCGTGCGCAAGTACTACGGCGCGGCAAAAAATCCCGAGGATCTGGTTTCCATCGGGACGGTCGGATTGGTCAAAGCGGTTGACACCTTCCGCGTGGAGAACGGCGCGCGGTTTGCAACCTATGCGGCAAAGTGCATACAGAACGAAATTCTGATGCACTTTCGCTCCCAGAAAAAGCTTGGCTGTGAAGTCTCTCTCGGTGAGACCATCGACATGGATCGCGACGGCAACCCGCTGACCTACATCGACGTCATCTGCGCGGATGAGGACGTTGCCGAAGAAACCCTGCGCAAGGTGATGACCGACCGGATGCTCGGGTTGATTGACAGCGCGCTGACCCCGCGCGAAAAGCAGATTCTCGTCATGCGCTACGGACTCGGCGGAAACGAGCCGCACGCGCAACGCGAGGTTGCGCAAACCCTCGGCATCTCGAGATCCTATGTTTCCAGAATCGAAAAAGGCGCGCTCGAAAAACTTCGGGACGCGATGTCATGACCGTTCCCCGTCCGGCACGTATTCCGCAATATCCTCCAGACGGCAGTTCAGAATCGCGCAGAGCAAATCCAACGTGTGAGTGTTGAGATTTTCGTTCTTGCGCAGACGATCCAGTTGCCCCGTACTGAAACCGTATTCCTTTATCAGCTTATATTGCGAAACGCCGTGTTCCTTCATGGTCACCCAAAGTTTATCGTACAAAATCATAAAAATCTCCTCTTTCCTGTTTTCTTTATTATAAATTGTCTTTTTTCTCTTGACAATTGCCCGTATATGGGCTATAATAAAAGAAAACGAAAAAGGAGACATATTATGAACCGTTATCAAACCGATTTCCGCCGACGGAATCTGTACCGAAGTGAAAGAACATACCTTGTAGTACGCCGATCAATTCATGCAATCATCATTCTTTTTCTGTTGCTGTCCCCCGTTTGGTACAATACCTACGTACGCGCAAATACACCCGAGCCACAACCGCTTCCGACGCTCAAACTGATTTCCGATGATGTGACTGTCGAAAGTGAATATGAAAGTGAATATTCGTCGTATTGTTACTGTTACTGTGATATTACCCTGACTTTCAATCAGCCCGTTTCCTCTGGTCGGGCATCTGTTTCTTTCTATGACAAAAAGGACAAACTGATTGAGACAAAAACGGTCAACCTGTTTCCCGACTCCTCCGACCGCAAAAAGGTTTCGGCAAATGTATCGGTAGACGGCTTGGTAAAGACCTATGAAATCAAGAGTTACGATTTTGAGCCTTATGTTGAGCCGGAAAATAATATCGAAGAAATTATTTTCTGGATGGCATACTGCGCTTTCCTATTTTTCTTTATGATATTCACCCCGCTCTGGATTCAGAACTTCACCTGCAAATGCCGTGAATATATCGTCGGCAACCATCAAATATTGGTTTATGCGGGACACCGTACTTACCTGAAGGTGGACGGAAGAAAATACGACGAGGCTGTGGCAACCTCCCTCTTTTCAACCGCTTCCGTTCTGCACACCGTTCTGGATAACGGTACGGTTCTGGATGTCACCGTGACCGAAATTATGAAGCGCATCCGCTTCAAGGTCGATGGTCGTCTAATCTAAATGCAAAAATCCCCGCCGCGAACCTGAACAGTTCGCGGCGGGGATTTCGTTTTTATTTTTTCAGTCTCTTATCGCATTTCGCGGCAAGTTTGGTTCCAACGGTCTGGAAAATCTGAACCAATACCACAAGCAAAACAACCGCAATCAGCATAATCATGGTTTCAAAACGGTGGTATCCGTAGGAAATCGCGATTTTTCCAAGTCCTCCGCCACCGATGACACCGCTCATTGCCGAATAGCCGAGAACGGTGGTCAGCGCGGTAGTCAGGTTGGAGAGAAGAGACGGCACACTTTCGGGAATCATGACCTTGACAATGATTTGAAGCGGAGACGCGCCCATACTCTGTGCGGCTTCAATGATGTTCGGGTTCAATTCCCGCAGGGAAGTCTCCACCAATCGCGCCACAAACGGGAACGCAGCCACAACAAGCGGGACGATGGTTGCAACCGTTCCGATACTGGTGCCGACAATCAGCCGCGTAAACGGAATCAATACAATCATCAAAATCAGAAACGGAACCGAGCGGAGCAGGTTGACCAAAACGTTGAGAAACGCCATCAGCCAACGCGGGAGCGGCAGAACGCCGTTCTTCTCCCCGACAACCAGCAACACGCCCAGCGGCAAGCCGATGACCACCGCGAAAAAGGTGGAAAGAAGTGTGACGTAAAAGGTTTCCCAGATGGCAAGCGGAATTTCGTTTTTCAGGATTTCAAGCGCCCGTGCAAGAGATTCTTCCGTCCGCGCAAGCAATTCTTCGGGAAACAGATTGTCAACCATTCTCGGTCACCTCCTCCGCAAAAATATCGGGATACCCGCGCAGGAATTCCATTGCGCGGGCGGTATCCTCGCCTGCGGGAACACCGAGGAGCATCGTCCCGTAAATCTGCCCGTCAAGACTGCGGGTCGAAGCGGCAATGATGCTTGCAAGCACGCCCGTTTTGACCGCCATCGTCGCAATCAGCGGCGCACCCGTCATATCGGCACCGTTGAACACCAAGCGGATGCGCCGCTCCTTTGTCGGGTCGCAGACCGCATCGTCCGCGCCGTTCGGGAACACCAAGCGCTTTGCCGCGGCAGAGCGCGGAGCCGAAAAGACCGCGCCGACCGTTCCCTCTTCCACAACGATTCCGTTATCGAGAATCGCAACGTGGTCGCAGATTTCCTCCACAACACTCATTTGATGCGTAATCACGATGACCGTAATGTTCAGTTTGCGGTTGATTTCCCGAATCAGCCGAAGAATTGCGTGCGTGGTATTCGGGTCCAGTGCCGAGGTTGCCTCATCACAAAGCAGGACCTCCGGTTTCGTTGCCAGAGCGCGGGCAATCGCAATGCGCTGTTGCTGTCCGCCCGAAAGTTGTGCGGGATAGGCGCGTGCCTTTTCCGGCAGACCGACCAACTCCAACAATTCGGTTGCGCGCTTCCGTGCGTCCGCCTTTTTCATGCCCGCAAGTTCCATCGGGAAGCAGATATTGTCGATGCAGGTCCTCTGCATCAGAAGATTGAACCCCTGAAAAATCATGGTTATCTTCCGTCTTGCTTCACGCAATTCGCGCGGCGTCATCGTCTCCATTCGCATTCCATTTACCGTAACGCTTCCCTCAGTCGGACGCTCCAGAAGATTGATACACCGCACAAGCGTGCTTTTTCCCGCGCCGCTCATACCGATGATGCCGTAGATGTCCCCATCCGGAATCGTCAGATTGATATTTTTCAGCGCGTCAACGGTTCCGCCTGCAGCGTCAAACGTCTTGCTCAGATTTTGAACGACAATCATTTCCGATGCTCTCTTCCGCTCAGATTATTTTTCCTGATAAAGCCCCATCGGCTCAACGTGAATCGCCGCAACCGACACGATGTGCGTTCCGTTTTTCTCGTTGAAGTCGTTCATATAGGGCGTATGCTGGAAATAGTTCGCATCGAACTGTCCGTCTTCAACGACATTGTTCGGCTGAACGTAGTCATCGAATTCCGTGATTTCCAACTTGACACCTTTCTCTTCAAGAATCTTCTTGGCTTCTTTGAGAATTTCCGCATGCGGATTGGGAGAAGCGGCAACCTTGATGGTCTGCCCTTTCAGCGCATCATAATCCACCGTGGAGTCGAAGCCGTCCCCGGGATTCTCCACCACACCGATGACCGAGCCGCCGTAGGTCTTTTCAATGTAATCCGCTACCTGCTTGCTTGACAGAGCGGCAATCAACGCCTTGGTCTTGTCGCCGGTTTCGTTCCCCTGCTTCACTGCAAGAATGTTGCTGTACTGCGAATAGGAACCCTCAATCAGAATGGAATCCGCAACCGGATTGAGTCCCGCATTGATTGCATAGTTGGAGTTGATAACGGCAAACGCAACATCCGGCAGAACACGCGGAAGTTGTGCCGCTTCGACCTCCTGAATCTCAACCCCATAGGGGTTTTCCGCGATGTCCAGTTTGGTAGCCGTCAGACCTGCTCCCTCTTTCAACTTGATGATTCCGTTTGCTTCCAAAAGAAGCAATGCGCGCGCTTCGTTTGTCGTATCGTTCGGAACTGCAATCTTTGCGCCGGAATGGGATTTCAGATATTCAATCAGTTCGTCCTTATTTTTGACATTGATTTTTTCAGACTTGCCCGATTTGCAGGATGCAAAGGAAAATACTGCAAGCAGGATGGCAACGAGTGCAAGAAGTGCTGAAATTGTTTTTTTCATGATTTTGTTCTCCAATCGTATTTTTTGATTTTTGTTTATGTGTTTTTGATTTTTTGCTTGAGTCACCGTTGTCTTTCGTGCCGACCGGCACATTCGGATCTTCCCTCTGTAATAAAAAAACAGCCGCATAAAATTCTCCTTTCGGTATTCAGTCAATAAAAAATGCACGGTCGGGTTTCCCCTCCGCGCACATGACCGACACCGTTTCGGATTTCCGAATTTTATGCCGCCAGTTTCATGTTATCGCACAGAAGAAGCCCCACATCGAACCATCATCATTCCGCACATCATGCACATGGCGCACATCATCTTTTTCATGGGGTTTCTCCTTTCTGCGGCAACGCCGCTTTTTCTCTTCTGCTGACAGTATACACCCAAAAGACGATTTTGTCAACCCCTTTTTGCAATTTTCCAAAAAGAAAAATTCATTTTTGTAAAATCTATTGCAATTTGCGTTTTTTTTTGCTATACTGTTAGGGTACATAACCGAAAGGATCATCTGTCTATGAGAATGAGAAAGAAAAAACACGGCGCCGAGCGCATTGCCGCCTGCCGCGAACTTCTGATTGCCCCCCCGACGCTTCCCGCGCCCGACCCGCAGACCTATTTCCCTGTTCCGCGCCCGCTCAGTCTTGAGATCGGTTGCGGCAAGGGAGACTTTGCGGTCGGCATGGCGGCGGCGAACCCGAACGAAAACTGGATTGCGATGGAGCGCGTTTCCGACGTTGCCTGCCTTGCGCTTGAAAAAGCGATGGCGGCGAAGGACACGCGCCCCGACAACCTGCGTTTTCTCATCGGAGACGCGCGCAATCTTGCCGACTGGTTTCCCGCACACTGCGCGGACACGCTCTACCTCAATTTCAGCGACCCGTGGCCGAAAGCGGGACACGCGCGCCGTCGGCTGACGCATCCCGACTTTCTGGCGCTCTACCGCAGGCTTCTGAAGCCGGACGGTCTGCTCCGTCTCAAGACCGACAACGAGGGGCTGTTTGACTACAGTCTGGAGCAGTTCGCACTCTGCGGACTGCCCGTGGAATGGATGACGCGCGACCTGCATCACTCCGAGCGCGCCGCCGACAACATCATGACCGAATACGAGCGGAATTTCTCCGAAAAAGGACAGGTCATCTATTCCGCATGGGTGCGCTTCCAGAAGGAGGAAGCATGACGGTGGACGAATCGCTTCGGATACCGTCGGATATCGGAGAACCCGACGGCGTTCTGATCGTCGACAAACACGCGGGCGTGACCTCGCATGATATTGTAGGGAAAGTCCGCCGCCTGTACGGAACAAAAAAGGTCGGGCACACGGGAACGCTTGACCCGATGGCAACAGGCGTTCTGGTGGTTCTGGTCGGTCGTGCGGCAAAGGCTTCGGAATATCTGACCTATGACCGCAAGCGCTATCTCGCTACGCTCCGCCTCGGAATCACGACGGACACCGAGGACACAAGCGGAACGGTTCTCACGCAAACCGATTGCGTCCCCGATTTTTCCGCGCTGGAAGTGGTTCTGCCGGAATTCCGCGGCACGGTTATGCAGATCCCGCCGATGTATTCTGCGCTCAAGCAGGGCGGGCAGAAATTGGTCGACCTCGCGCGGCGCGGCATCACGGTGGAACGGCAGGCGCGCGAAATTCGGATATTCCGATTGGACGCAACCGCGACCGACTCCCCCGCCGAGTTTGCACTGGATGTCACCTGCTCGGGAGGCACATACATCCGCACACTGTGTGCCGACATCGGCGCGCGGCTCGGTTGCGGCGGCGCGATGGCAAGCCTGCGGCGGATGTCCGTCGGTCATTTTTCGCTGTCCCAAGCGCATACCGTCGAGGAACTGGAAGCAATGTCCCCCTTGGAACGCCGCGCCCTGCTGATTCCGACCGAACAGCTTTTTTCCGACCTTCCCGCGCTCCGTCTCGTTGCATTCCATGAAAAACTCATCCGGAGCGGCTGTGCCGTCTCGCAGAAAAAGCTGAAAACCGATCTCGCGCCCGGCGCAAGAGTCCGCCTGTGCAATGAAGCGGGCGCTTTCTTCGCCCTCGGAGAAGCGGTCGAGGATACGGAGCAGGGACAGGCAGTCAAGGCGATTAAAACCTTTGCGCTCTGAAAAATTCCATCCATTACAGACAACGGAAGGAGCGACCATGAATAAAACCTTTTGTGAGTTGAAGCGCTTCAATTGGCGGCTTTGGATATCCCTTTGCGCGCTTGCGCTGATTCCCGCGATCTATCAGACGGTAAAAACGTTGCTGATCTCCTCGGGCGGGCAGGTCGGCGCGTTCGACATCATCGGGCAAATGGAATGGTTTGACCTGATTAACGAGACCCTGCAGGCGTTTCTGGTCGTTCCGCTGTATGCGGTTCTGAATCGGCTTTTCAAGGAACGGAAGAGCGAGTTTGCAGGAGAAACCTTTCGGGTCGGTCTGGTCGCATTTGCGCTGTATACCCTCTTTTCCGTCGGCGTTCTGATCTACGGCACGGTGCTCCTTCGCGCCATGAACCTGAACGAGGTGGATTTGTCGGTCACGGCAACCTATCTCCGCTTGGAGACCGTTGCGTTCATGGCGGGCTTTGCCGTCAGCCTTGCAAATGTGGTGTTCGTTGTCATCGGCAAAGACAAAAACGTTTACCTCTTTCTCGGCGTCCGCACGGCGCTGTCGCTTTTTGCCGATCTGCTTCTGATCCCGCGCTTCGGCGTTTACGGCGTGGCAGGCTCGAATATCACCGTCAATACTCTGCTGTCCGCCGCGTGTATCGTGCTTCTGTACCGGCAAGGACTTTTCCGCGTCTCCCGCTTTACCAAAGCCGACGGCGGGATTCTTCGGGATTGGTGCAGAACAGGCGTATTTTCGGGGCTTCAGCAGTTCGTCGACAACTTTGTTTACGCCGTGATGGTCTGCAAACTGGTCAATCTGGTTGCCGAACAGGGCAACTATTGGATTGCGAACAATTTCATCTGGGGTTGGCTTCTGATTCCGATTTCCGCGCTCTCCGAGGTCATCCGATCGGACTGCAAGGACGGCTATCCCGCGCTTCGGCGAAGCAACTATTATCTGATTGCCGCCGCAAGCGTTGCGCTGTGGGCAGTCACGATTCCCGCATGGACTCCGTTTCTCCGTTATGCGCAGGGACTTGAAAATGCCGAAGAAATCTTTTCGGTCATTATCCGACTTGTCCCCTTCTACGTTGCGTATGCGGGGTGCGCCATCATCGACAGCTTCTTTGTCGGGCTTGGCAAAACAAAATGCCTTGCAATCAATTCCCTGATTATCAATCTCGGATATTACGGTGTTTTTTATCTCCTTTACCGCACAAACACCATTTCCTTTGATCTGAACACCATCATTCTGATGTTCGGCTTCGGCATGGTCGCGCATCTGATCGTTTCGCTGATCGAGGAAAAGATCGTGTTCCGAAAGCCTTTTTGAGCCAAACAAACAGCAAAAGCGCACAGCCTGCAAAATTCGCAGGCTGTGCGCTTTTTTCGGTGATTCAATCCTCCATCCCCGTCAGGAATCTGCGCAGATGCGGATTTTCGTTCTGTTCAAACACCGCTTCGGGCGTTCCCTCGGCTTCGATCCGCCCCTCGCGCATATAGATCACGCGGTCGGCAACCGAGCGGGCAAAGTTCATTTCGTGCGTCACAAGCACCATGGTATGTCCGTCCTCCTTCAGCCGTCGGATGACCCGCAGAACCTCTGCGGTCAGTTCCGGGTCAAGCGCCGAGGTCGGCTCGTCAAACAGCAGAACGCGCGGCTTCATCGCCAGTGCGCGGGCAATGGACACCCGCTGTTGCTGTCCGCCCGACAGTTCGCACGGGTACGCGTCGGCGCGGTCGGAGAGCCCCATCGTTGCAAGCAACCGCCGCGCGTCCGCCTCAGCCTCTGCTTTGGATTTCCCGAGCACCCGCACGGGCGCGTCGGTAATGTTCCGCAGAACCGTCATATGCGGGAACAGATTGAAGTTCTGAAACACCATACCCACGCATTCCAACATCTGCTTCCGCTCGGCGGGCGGCGCATAGACCGCCACCTCGCGCGCCGCACCCCGCCGATCCGTTTTCCGTTCGGTTCGCACCAAGGCGCGACCGCAGATATCAATCTCCCCGCTGTCCACCGTCTCCAACTGTGCGGCACACCGCAGGACAGTCGATTTCCCCGAGCCCGAAGAGCCGATCAGCGCCAGTACCTCGCCTTCTTCAACCGACAGCGACAGATCGTCCAACACCGTCACGCCTTCGCGGAAGGCTTTTCGGATTCCTTTCATTTCCAACAACTTCACGGTCGGTCTCCTTTCAGCGGATGCTGTAGGTGTTCAACCGCTTTTCCAGCCGTTCCATCCCAAACGCCACAGCAAAATTGAATATGTAGTACATCGCGCCCGCAACAAACAGCGCGGTCATGTCGTTCTCGGCGGCGGAAATCTGCTTTGCAACCGTGAACATCTCCACCACGCTGACGGTATATGCCAGAGAGGTATCCTTAATCAGCGTAATCACTTCGTTTGTCACGGTCGGCAGAACCCTGCGGGTCAGTTGCGGCAGGACAATATGCCGAAATGTCGCCGCGCGCCCGTAGCCCAACACCTTTGCCGCTTCGTATTGCCCGACCGGAATCGATTCCAATCCCGCACGATAGATTTCCGCAAAATAAGCGGCATAGTTGATGACAAAGCCGATCAGCACCGCAAGCAAGCGGTAATTCCCGCCGAACAGATTGCCGAGCGACACGCCGAACAGATAATACGGCGCAAAATAGACCACCACAAGCTGAAGCATCAGCGGAGTCCCACGCATAACCGAGATGTAGATGCGGAAAATCCATTGAATCACCGGATTTTTCGCCCGTCTGCCGAAGCAGATGAGCAGCCCGAGCGGCAGGGAAAACATCAAGGTCACGCCGAAGATGACGAGCGAGGTCAGCATCCCGTTGCCGAGCATGGAAAGCATATTCGTAAAGGACAAAACAGTCGATTCCTTTCCGTTATATTGATTATTTACCGATCAGGATTGCTTCCGGCGCAATGCCGTACTTTTCCGCCAATGCCTTCAGCGTGTTTCCGTCGGCGGCGATCTCCTTCATGGCATTGTTGACCTTATCCCGCAGTTCGGTATTTCCGAGGCGGAAGCCAACGCCGTATTGCTCACGGTTCACGGTTTCTTCCAGAATGCGGTAATCGTTACCGTCCCCGATCAGATACTTCGCAACCGCTTCATCGATCACCAGAGCCTCAAACGATCCCGCCTTCAGCTCGCTGAATCCCTGCGTATAATCGGGGCAGGTCAGATACTTGCCGTCTTTGAAGCTGCCGACCAGTTCTTCATTGTTTTTCAGCGCCGATTCGCCGGACGAACCGGTCTGAACCGAAACCTTCTTCCCTGCGAGATCCGCAAGCAAAGTAATACCGGAATCGTTCTTGACCAGCACGACAATGGTGTTGTCGAGGTAGCGATCCGACCATGTGTAATCGTCTTCTCTGGTCTCGTAAGTAAAGCCGTTCCAGATGCAGTCAATATTTCCGGAATTCAATTCTTTGTCTTTCAGATCCCAGTCAACCGGAATCAGTTCCAGAGTCAGCCCCAGACGGTTGCAGACCAGTTTGGCATACTCGATATCAAAGCCCGCATACTGTTGCGTTTCGGTATCAAGGTAACCGTAAGGCGGATAGGACGCGTCGAACCCGAGTTTGAGCGTTCCGGTCGATTTTCCGTCCGGCTTGAAGGTGGTTTGCGTTGTTTTTCCGCAGGAGACGGTCATCAGCGCCGCCGCGATCAACAGGAGCATGGCAATCAAAAAAGCAGTCTTTTTCATAGGAGATTCCTTTCTGACCCGCATCGGGTCATGCAAACGATTTCGTCACGCCGTCAAAGCGGCTCGACGTTACTTTAACATTTTACCATGCTAAAGTGCTAAAGTCAACCCCTATTTTAGAAAAACTACTTTTTATATAAATTATTTTATTTACACGCGGTGGTTTTTGTGCACTTCGCCGTTTCTTCTGCTTTTTTATCCCGTTCGAGCCACTTTTTCAGATACTGCCCGGTGTAGGACTTCTCTACTTTTGCAACCTCCTCGGGCGTTCCCGTTGCCAACAGCGTTCCGCCGCCGTCTCCGCCCTCCGGTCCGAGGTCGATGATATAATCGGCAGATTTGATAACGTCCAGATTGTGTTCGATGACCAGAACGGTGTTCCCGCCGTCGCAAAGCCGTTGCAGAATTTCAAGCAGTTTGGAGACATCTGCGGAATGCAGTCCAGTGGTCGGCTCGTCCAGAATATAGATAGTCTTGCCCGTGCCGCGCTTGGCAAGTTCGGTTGCCAGCTTGACGCGCTGTGCCTCGCCGCCCGAAAGCGTGGTGGACGACTGCCCGATCTTGACGTACCCAAGTCCCACGTCGTACAGCGTTTGCAGCTTGCGCTGAATGCCCGGCAGACCGTCGAAGAAGGAAAGCCCTTCCTCCACCGTCATTTCCAGTACGTCGGAAATGTTCTTTCCCTTATAATGGACATCCAGCGTATCGCGGTTGTAGCGCTTGCCCTTGCAGACATCGCAGGTCACATACACGTCGGGCAGGAAGTGCATCTCAATGCATTTCACGCCGTCGCCCTCGCAGGCTTCGCATCTGCCGCCCTTGACGTTGAAGGAGAACCGCCCCGACTTGAAGCCCTTCGCCTTTGCGTCCTTTGTTTTGGCGAACAGGTCACGGATATCGGCAAACAGCCCCGTATAGGTTGCGGGATTGGAGCGCGGCGTGCGCCCGATGGGGCTTTGGTCGATCGCGATGACCTTATCCAGATTTTCCACGCCCTCGATGCGGTCGAATTTCCCCGGATAGGTCAGCGCGTGATTCAGCTTGTCCGCCAGATACGGATAAAGAATGTCGTTGATCAGCGAGGATTTTCCCGATCCCGAAACGCCCGTCACGCAGACAAAACATCCGAGCGGGATATCCACATCCATGTGTTTGAGGTTGTTCTGACATGCCCCCCGAACCGACAGGAATTTGCCGTTTCCGGGTCTGCGCGTTTTCGGAACGGGAATCCGCAAACGCCCCGAAAGGTATGCGCCCGTAATCGACGCGGGATTTGCCATGATCCGGGCGGGTGTTCCCTCTGCAACAACCGTTCCGCCGTGAATGCCCGCGCCCGGACCGATATCCAGTATCCAGTCTGCCGCTTCCATCGTCTCTTCGTCATGCTCCACAACGATCACGGTATTTCCGAGGTCGCGCAGGCGCTTGAGCGTTGCAATCAGCTTGGAGTTGTCCCGCTGATGCAGACCGATGCTCGGCTCGTCGAGAATATACAGCACACCGACCAGTGACGAGCCGATCTGGGTTGCAAGGCGGATGCGCTGTGCCTCGCCGCCCGAAAGCGTTCCCGATTTGTTGGAAAGCGAGAGATAATTCAGCCCGACGCTGACAAGGAATCCGAGCCGCGCGCGAATCTCCTTGAGAATCTCCGCCGCAATCTTCGCTTCGTTTTCGGTCAGCTTCAGGTTGTTGACGAATTCCAACGCCTTTTCCACCGACAGCGCGCAGAATTCCTGAATGTTCAGCCCGCCGACCGTAACCGCCAACACGATCGGCGACAGCCGCTGTCCGTGACACACGGGGCACGGCGCTTCTTCAACGAACTGGTCGTAATACTCATTTCCCCACGTCTGCGCGCGGTTTTCGATCATCGCCACAAGACCTTCGAATTTTGCCTTCTGGTGATGCTCTTCCCGCCCGAACCAACGGTGAATGTCGTAGACTTCATCGCCCGTTCCGTAAAGAAGTTTGTTGTATTGATCCTCGGTCAGATTCTCGACAGGCGTTTGCAGGGTAAAGCCGAAGCGCTTACCGACCGCCGCGAACAGCGGACCGTTCCAGCTTTCCTCCTCAAGCGTCTTGAACCCGTTGACCGCGATCGCGCCTTGGGAGAGCGACAGCTTTTTGTTCGGAATCAGCCGATCCACCGCAATGCGGGTCATCTCTCCCAGTCCCGCGCAGTGCGGGCATGCGCCGACGGGATTGTTGAAGGAGAACATCCGCGGCTCCAGTTCGCCGAACGAGATGTTATGCTCCTCGCAGGCATAGGACTGCGAAAATTCCAGTTCCTCCGCTTCCCCCTCGCCCTCCTTCGGCGCGGTGACGGCAATCAGATGCCCGTCCGCGGCGGCAAGCGCGTTTTCCACCGAGTCCGCCAATCGCGGCTCAACGCCATCGCGCATCACGAGACGGTCGACAATGATTTCAATGTTATGCTTCTTGTTCTTGTCAAGCTTGATCTCTTCCGAAAGATCGTACAGATTGCCGTCGACCCGCACACGGACATAGCCGCGCTTTTTGGCGTCGGCAAGCACCTTTTCGTGCATACCCTTCTGCCCGCGCACAACGGGAGCGAGGATCAGAAGGCGTGTGCCCTCGGGGAACGCGAGGATACGGTCGATGATCTGATCGGTTGTCTGCTGACGGATCTCCTTGCCGCAAACGGGACAGTGCGGGATTCCGATCCGCGCATAGAGCAGACGGAGATAATCGTAAATTTCGGTTACCGTTCCGACGGTCGAGCGCGGGTTCTTCGAAGTGGTTTTCTGGTCGATCGCAATTGCGGGAGACAGCCCCTCGATGGAGTCGATATCCGGCTTGTCAAGCTGCCCGAGAAACATTCTCGCGTAGGAGGACAGCGATTCGACAAAGCGGCGGTGTCCCTCGGCATAAATGGTATCAAACGCCAGAGAGGACTTTCCCGAGCCGGAAAGTCCCGTCAGCACAACCAGTTTATCGCGCGGAATATCGACGTCAATGTTTTTCAGATTGTGTACCCGCACACCGCGGATGGAAATTTGATTCGGCATAATTCAGCTTCCTTTTTACAATTTACAGCTTCGGTCAAAGCAGACCGAAAAATTGTCTGGCGCGGCGCAACTGCCGCGCGGTCAGAATTGCGGCGGGCTTGGAAATCCGTGTTCCGCCGTCGCTCAGACGGAATTTCAGGCTCGCATTGCGCCAACGCCTTGCATCCTCGGGCAGGCGGTTTCCGTCGCTGTCGACCGCAAAGACCTCGCGCAGGAGCGACGTTTCAAAGGTCATGCGTTCGCCACCCGAGTCGCGCCCGATATCCGCGATACCGTCCCGGACGCGCACGCCCGTCATAAAAGTTCCCATCAGGTTAATGAGCGCCAGAATGCCGATAATCCAATCCAACACCGTCAGCACATCGCCGTACCAGTGCTCGTTGAAACCCCTGACCGCCGACAGAACCGCCAGAAAAGCGGTGACAAGCAGAATCACCGTCCAGAGTCCCAGTGCAAACGGGTCGATCAGGCGAAGTCTGCGCCTGCCCGTCATCGGCTGTCCCGATTCCCCCGTTACCACGCGCCGTTTGCTCATTCCTCAATCTCCTTCCCTTCCCGAATCCGTTTGATCCGGTCACGCAGGTATGCAGCCTGCTCGAATTCCAGCTTTGCCGCCGCGCTCTTCATCTCGCGCGTCAGCTCCGCAATCATCTTTTCGCGCTCGGACGCATTCAGCTTGCGCGGCATATCCTTGCCTTTGCCCTTGCGGCTCTTGCGGCTGTCATCCTTCGAGCCGATCTCGATGATGTCCCGCACACCCTTGATAACGGTTTTCGGTACGATTCCGTGCGCCTTGTTGTAAGCAATCTGAATGCCGCGCCGCCGCTCGGTCTCGTTGATGGTTGCCTGCATGGACTGCGTAACGGTATCGGCATACATGATAACCTTGCCTTCCGCGTTCCGCGCGGCGCGCCCCACCGTCTGGATCAGCGACCGCTCCGAGCGCAGGAAGCCTTCCTTGTCCGCGTCCAGAATCGCAACCAACGACACCTCGGGAATATCCAAGCCTTCCCGCAACAGGTTGATTCCGATCAGCACGTCGAACACGCCGAGCCGCAGATCGCGGATAATTTCCATCCGTTCGATGGTCTCCACGTTGTAATGGATATACCGCACCTTCACGCCGTTGCCTTCAAAGTATTCGGTCAGATCCTCCGCCATTTTCTTGGTCAGAGTCGTAACCAACACCCGCTCGTTGCGCTTTGCCCGTGCCCGGATCTCGCCAAGCAGATCGTCGATCTGCCCCTCAATCGGACGAACCTCAATCACGGGGTCGGGCAGTCCCGTCGGACGGATGATCTGCTCCACCGTCTGCACGGAGTGCTGTTCCTCATAGTCCCCCGGCGTTGCGCTGACAAACACCGCCTGATGAATGCTCTGCTCAAACTCGTTGAAGTAAAGCGGGCGGTTGTCGTAGGCGGACGGCAGGCGGAAGCCGTAGTCCACCAGATTCTTCTTTCTCGCCGAATCCCCGCCGCTCATGCCCCGCACCTGCGGAATCATGATATGGGATTCGTCCACGAACATGATATAATCGTCCGGGAAATAGTCCAACAGCGTAAACGGCGTTGACCCTGCCGGTCTGCCCGAAAGTACGCGGGAATAGTTCTCCACGCCCGAACAGAAGCCGACCTCCCGAAGCATCTCGATGTCATATTTCACGCGTTCGCGAATCCGTTGCGCCTCCAGCAGCTTCTTTTCGGATTCGAATTCCAGAACGCGCGCCTCCATCTCTCGCTCGATCTCCGCCAACGCCGCCTCGCGCTTCTCGTCCGAGACCGCGTAATGCGTTGCGGGATAGATGGCGGCATAGGTCAGCGTGCGCAGAACCTCGCCCGTTACGATGTTGATCTCGCTGATGCGGTCGATCTCGTCGCCGAAGAACTCTACTCGGATGGCAGTGTCCGCGCTGTTTGCGGGAATGACCTCCACCGTGTCCCCGTTGACGCGGAATGCGTCACGCGTCAGCGAAAGGTCGTTGCGGTTATAGCTGTTTGCAACCAGTTTGCGGATAAAAATATCCCGCGGCATCTGCATCCCCGGGCGAACCGCCACCACAAGCCCCTGATATTCGGACGGATCACCGAGCGAATAGATGCAGGAAACCGACGCCACGATGATGACATCCCGCCGCTCGAACAGCGCACTGGTCGCGCTGTGGCGCAGGCGGTCGATCTCATCGTTGATGAGCGCATCCTTTTCGATATACATATCCTTGCCCGGGATATACGCCTCGGGCTGATAGTAGTCATAGTACGAAACAAAGAATTCCACCGCATTGTCGGGGAAGAATTCCCGCATTTCCGAACAGATCTGTGCGGCAAGCGTTTTGTTCGGCTCGAGAATCAGCGTTGGGCGCTGCATCTGCGCGATGACATTCGCCATCGTAAAGGTTTTTCCCGAGCCTGTAACGCCAAGCAGGGTCTGCATCCGATCCCCCGCCTGCAAACCGTCCACAAGCGCCGCAATAGCCGTTGGTTGGTCGCCCGTCGGACGCATATCGCTTTTGAGTTGAAAGTCCGCCATTCTTTTCGACCTCCTTTGCAGGCTACCCTATTATGATACCACATTTCCGCCTGTTTGTCAAGGGCTTTTATCAAACAATGTTTCCGAATTCGGAATTTTAAAATCTTTTTATTATGGAATCAGTGAGCAAACAATCTTTTATAATTCCGCAATAGAAAAAGTAAAACCCGCTTTCGCCCAACATTCATCCTACAAAAACGGCGGGACAAAAATCCTTTTTAGGGAAAGGTTCTTGCGGTCAAGGGGCTTCTTGCAAGAAGCCCCTTGTAGGGTTCGGGGCAAAGCCCCGAGGTCTTCGCCCCGATGCCTTAAACCGCGCCCTTCGGGAAGCCGGTTTCCAAGCCCGCCTGATGCGCGTTGTAGCCGTAGCAGATCATCGTGACCCGACCGTCCGAAAAGTACTCCGCCTCGCTCACCGCCGCATTGGTCGACCACGGAAGGCGCTCCATTTCCGCAACCGGGATTCCCTGCCAGATGCACCCCATCGAACGAATCGGCAACGCGTGCGTGAAGAGCGCAATGCACTTGCCCCGGTTCTCCGCGACCAAGCGCTCCACCGTCTCCTTAACGCGCCGTGCAACATGGGCAACCGGCTCCCCGCCATCCGGACAGGCAAGACCGACGTGATCTTTCCATAGCCCGCGGCTGTTCGGGTAACGCTCGAAAATCTCCGGGTAGGGCATATGCTCCCATTCGCCCGCAAAAATCTCGCGCAGTCCGGCTTCGGGAATGATCTCCAGTCCGTGCATCCGCGCGGTCGGCGCGGCGGTCTGCATTGAGCGGATCAGATCACTGGAATAGATGCAGTCGATTTTTCTGTCGCGCAGATATTCCGCCGTCCGCTCCGCCTGACGTTGCCCGAGCGGGGTCAGCGGAATGTCGGTCTGCCCCGCAAAAAAGCCCTCCGCATTGCCGAGGCTTTCCCCGTGCCGCACCATGATAACCCGCGTCGTTTCGCTTTTCTCCATTTTTCTGTCCGCCTTTCCGTTTTTCTGTCATATATTATACCATTCGCGCGATTTTTTGTCAAGCCACCTTTCGGAAAATCGGAAATTACCATATTTTTAGGGGTTCCATTTCGGCGCAAAATCGCTATAATGATAGTACAGAGAATCCGAAAGGAGAGATTCAAATGGAACTGATCCGAATCAGCGACAGGAAGCTGAAAATTATGCTGACTGCGGCGGACATGACCGCTTATGATTTCGACCCCGACAACCTCAGCGACAACACCGCGCAGACGGGTCGCGCTTTCCGTCTGCTGCTTGCCGATATCCGCCGACAAATCACCTTCGACACCGAAAATCGCCATCTGACCGTACAGTATTTCCCCTCCCGCGGCGGCGGTTGCGAGATGTTTGTCAGTAGCATGCCGACCTGCGCGGATGGGCGCAAAAAGCTGTCCGCGCCGCGCGAGGGCGGTGCTCTGACGGTTCGCGCGGGACGGCAGACGATCCCCGCTTTCCGCCGCGACGGAGCATATCGCTTTGAGCGACTCGACGATCTTCTGCGCGCCTGCCGCAGGCTCGAGGATTCGTCTTACATCGGAGAGAGCGCGGCGTACCGCGACGACAGCGGTCGCTATTACCTTCTCCTGCTCATGGTTTCCGCCTCCCCGTTCTCCGCTTCCCCCGAGTTTGCCTTTCTCTCCGAGTACGGCGAGGTCATGAATCCCGCGCACCTCCGTCTCTGGTTTCGCGAGCACGGCAGTCTGATCTGCCCCTCCTCCGCCGTCCGCACCCTCGCCGCGCTTGCGTAAAGGAGCGGAGGAAAGACCTCGGGCTTTGCCCGAACCCACTTAGGGAACTTCTTAAAAGAAGTTCCCTAAGAACCTTCAAGAATTTCACCCAAGGGCGGGATTCTTTACGGAATCCCGCCCTTGGGTGAAAGTTTTTGGGGATTTTTAAGGGACTTTTTTAAAAAGTCCCTTAAATGGGGTTCGGGGCAAAGCCCCGAGGTCTTCCCTACTCCTTTCCCCAAACGCTCGGCTTGGGAGTGGTGGTTTTCTTGAGGCGGACGAAGAGGGAGAGAAGCGCTTTGCCGTTGAACGGGAGAAGCGGATAGAGATAGGAGCGCTTGCCGTCTATGGTCCGGTTGGTCAGGAGCAGGAGCAGAATGCCCACGCAACCGAGCAAAAGACCGATCCCGTCGAAAAACCAAACAAGGAGCAACAGGGCGATCCGCAGGAATTTGAAGGCGTAGCCGAGTTGGTAACTCCGTTGCGTGAAGTTGGAAATCGCAACGAAAGCCATGAATACAATGACCTCCGGGATCAGCCAACCGATCTCAACGGCGAAGTCACCGAGGATCAGCCCGCCCACAACGGACAGCGAATTGGAAAGCATATCCGGCGTGTTCATGGAAGCCATCCGCAAGCCGTCCACAATCAACTCCACCAGAAGGAGTTGCCAGATGATCGGGATTTTCCCTGTCTCTGCGGGCAGACAGAAACGCAGAAACGCGGGGGTCAGGTCGGGATTCCGGACAAACAGAAGCCAGAGCGGCGTGAGAAACAGCGTTGCCCAGAAAATGACGTGCCGCAACAGGCGGATATAAGTTCCCGTCAGCGGCGGAAGGTAGAAATCGTTCGTTTCCTGCTGGAAATCGAAAATCGAGGTCGGCAGAATCATGACCACGGGCGAGTTGTCGCACAGGAGCAGAACGTTCCCCTCCAACAGTTGCGCGGCGGCGGTGTCGGGGCGCTCGGTGTACCGGATCTTCGGGAACGGATTGTACCAACGGCTCGGAATCAGCAGTTCAGCCAGCGATTCATGCCCCATCGTCAGCGACTTTGCGGGGAGCGAGGAAAGCCGCTTTTCCAGTCGCCTGACATAGTCCGCGTCCGCGCACCCGTCCAGATAACAGATCGCCACGTCGGTCCGGCTGGTACTTCCAACGCATACATACCGCATGGTCAGCGCGGGATCGCGTATACGGCGGCGGATCAGCGCGGTGTTCAGCACCAGTGTTTCCGTAAAGCCGTCCCGCGCGCCGAGAATCACGCGGTCGGTTTCGGGTTCTTCCACCGAGCGCATGGGATAGGTTCGCGCGTCGATCACGACCGCATACTCCCCAAAGCCGTCCGCCAGCATCAGCACCGCGCCGGACAGCACCGACCGCAGCATCTGCGCCGTGTCGCGCGTGACGTCCGTTTCAATAAACGGCAGATGCTTTTTTGCAAAGCCTTCGGTGAAGTTCTGCGCGTCCCCGGCGCATCCGCTCCATACGTCCGGCTTCAGAGACAGGAGGTAGATCATCAGTTTTTCCATCGCGTCCCCGTCCACCATGCCGTCCGGATAATAGAAAACGGTCTCACGCCCGCCGACCGTCAGTTCCTTTTTAATCAGGTCAAAATTTTCCCGTACCCGCAGACTCTCGTCCGCCTGCCGCACGTTTTCCGAAAAGTTTTTGCCAAACTCCAAGTTTCCGCCCCCTTTTTTGTCAGTGTTCCCCGCCCGAATGCGGAATATTCCGCAGAACGCGCGAATAGACTGGTACAAAAAACACAGGAGGTTCAAGGCAATGGAAATCGGATTCAAGCCCGAAGGAGAACTGCTGAACACAAAGGAGAACCGCGATCTGCTCGCTTCGCGAAGCGGATTGGAACGCGCCATGAAAACGGGAGAAACCGTGGAGGGCGTGGCAACGGTTTGCGACGGAGAGATGCGCCTGCAGGTCGATCTGGGGTGTATGCGCGGAATCATTCTGCCCGAAGAAGCGGTTTTCTGCCGCCCGGGAGAAAGCAGAAAAGACATCGCAGTGGTTTCCCGCGTGGGAAAGCCCGTGACGGTCAAAATCATGGCGTTTACCGAGCGGAACGGGGAAACGGTTGCGCTTCTTTCCCGCCGCGCGGCGCAGAAAGACTGTCTGGAACGTCATCTCATGCACCTTTGCGCGGGCGACATCATCCCCGGCAGAGTCACGCATATGGAGCCGTTCGGCGCTTTTCTCGACATCGGTTGCGGCGTTTCCTCGCTTCTTTCGGTGGACTGCATCTCGGTCTCGCGCATTTCCCACCCGCACGACCGCTTATCGGTTGGAATGCTGTTGCCCGTCGCGGTCAGAAACGTGGATCGGGAAAGCGGCAGAATTGCGGTCACTCTGCGGGAACTGCTCGGAACATGGGAGGAAAACGCGGCGGGATTCTCGGCGGGTCAGACGGTTACGGGAATTGTCCGGAGCGTGGAAAGCTACGGCGTTTTCATCGAACTTGCCCCCAACCTCGCGGGGCTTGCGGAGGTGCGCGGAGAAGAACAGGCGGAAACCATGCGGGCGCTCATCGGGCACGCGGTTGCGGTCTACATCAAGAGCGTCAACCCCGAACGCATGAAGGTCAAGTTGGTGGTTGTGGACACCGCCCCCTGTCGGATGCCGCCCAAAGCCCCCGTTCTGTTTGTGGACGCGGAGCGGGTGAAGCATCTCGACCGTTGGGTCTACTCCCCCGCATGTTGCAGGCGCAGGGTGGAAACCGTGTTCGGAAGTTCCGAAGAATAAAACGCCCCGAATCGAGTAGGAGGCTACCCATTAGGTGAGCAGCCGACCTCTCACACCACCGTGC
>CAVGEJ010000006.1:0-38431 GCA_963628215.1 Eubacterium sp. CAG:180 | reverse complement strand
CGCAACGCGAGATCTCTGCCTGCGGGGAAATTTCCTGGAGTTCTCAGAACCTTCTTTCAAGAAGGTTCTGAGTGGGGGCTATGCAACGCCCCGCGACCGTTCTTACCCTTCCAAAGACCGAAGGTAGCGGATGCAACGGGCAACTTCCTCAGGTCCTGTGGGGTCTAAGCCCTCGGACTCGACCACAATGCGAACGCCGTTGCGGATCGCCCAATCGCGAACGCGGGCAACTGGCGCTTTGCCTTCGCCCAGAGCCTTGCCCTGTACGCCGTCGTGTACGTGCGCATAGTTTCTGTTCTCGGGAGCAGTCGGGACGCCGTCCTTGAGATGGATCACGCGGATGCGATCCTTGTGCGCTTCCAGAAATTCCACGGGGTCAAGTCCCGCGTTGAATGCCCAGAAGGTGTCAACTTCCAGTTCCACATTCGTCCGCGCCAACAGCTCGTTTTCCATGACCTTTCCGCAGGGATTCTCGAAAAACTCCTTGGAGTGGTTGTGGTAGCCCAACGCGATTCCGTTTTCCGCCAGTTTCTTCTGCGCCTCGTTCAGAAGCGCGATATTGGCTTCCAACACATCCGCAGGCTTCCACGGCGCTGAGGGTACGATCAGGTTGTCGCATCCGATCGCCTTATGGTAAGCGATGGTCGCGTCGATCTTCTCGGGCACAAGCTGATCGACCCCCGTGTGCGTTCCCGAGCAGACCAGACCGAACCCGTCGAGCCACCCCTTGACCTCTTCGGCGGGATGGTCGAAAAAGCCCGCGAACTCCACATAGCGGTAGCCGAGTTCCGCCACAGTACGAAGCGCCTCCCGCAGATCCTTCGCCGCAACGTCCCGTACACTGTACATCTGAATTCCGTATTCCATATGAATGTTTCCGTCCTTTCCTCGCGCATGCGCGATTGTAAAACCATTATAGCACATAAAATTGCGTTTTGCAAGACAGAAACAGCCTATCGTCGGACAAAATTTGACATTTTGAAAAAACACCGCGCAGTGTGATGGCTGTAACCATTAGCTTTTTTGAAAGAAAATTATTTTGTCCGTTTTGCGGGCACAAATTGATCCCCCCTCATCAGTCGCTTTCGCGACAGCTTCCCCCCGAGGGGAAGCCTTTTACGAAACGCTTTTCGCACGACCTTACAAGACGAAAAAACGAAAACAGGAAACCCTGTTTGCAACTAAAAATCGTGCTTGCTATATTTGCACGATGCAAAAAAGGCTTCCCTCGAGGGGTAGCCTTTTGCTGAATTCCTTTCGCTCTGCTCCGCCCTGCAAGGCATGAAGCGGATGATAGAAGCACTATTTGCTACTTAAAATCGTACTTGCTATGTTTGCACGATGCAAAAAAAAGGCTTCCCCTTGGGGGGAAGCTGTCGCGTTTAGCGACTGATGAGGGGGGATCAATCTGCCCCCCCTTACGGTTATTCCTCATTCGCCCGTTATTCTTCTTTATGCATCAAATCCGCAACCGTGATGCCGTCAAAAAAATCGTTGGTCAGCTTGTTGAACCTGCTCCACATGGCGATTGTCCTGCAACCGCCCGAGCGTGTGCAGGGGCTGTCGCCCGACAGGCAGGAAACGGGCGCGAGATCCCCCTCGGTCAGGCGCAGAATTTCGCCCACCCGGTAGTCCTCGGGACGGCGCGTCAGCCGGTATCCGCCGCCCTGCCCCTGCATGCCCTCCACCAAGCCGTTTTTGACCAGAACCGGCATGATCTGCTCCATGTACTTCTTGGAAATTTCCAACCGCTCCGCAATGTCCTTCATCGCGATATAGGCATGGTCATGGCTGTTTTCCGCAAGGTCGATCATCATCCGCAGGGCGTAGCGCCCGCGCGTGGAAACCATCATTTCCAAACACCTCCCGTTATCGGATCACGCCGCCGCCGACAACCGTGTCCCCATCGTAAAGAACCACCGCCTGCCCGCGCGTAATCGCCCGCTGCGGCTCGTCAAAGACCACCCGAACCCGCCCGGGCGCGGTCACCGTTGCGGTTGCCCACTGCTCCGCCTGCCGGTAGCGCACCTTTGCCTTCACGCGCAGGGGTTCTGACGGCTCGTCGCAGGCAATCCAGTTGAACCCGTCCGCCTCCAGTTCCCGACTGAAAAGGTCGGAATTCTTCCCAAGCACCACGCGGTTGTTTTTCGCGTCGATTTTCACAACGTAAAGCGGCTCGCCTGCGGCAATGCCGAGTCCCTTTCTCTGCCCGAGCGTGTAGTGAATAATGCCCTTATGCCGCCCGAGAACCCGCCCCGAGACGTCCACAAAATCCCCCTCGGGGTAGGTTTTCCCGCGATAGCGGCAGATGAAGGACGCGTAATCCCCGTCGGGGACAAAGCAGATGTCCTGACTGTCGGGCTTGTCCGCATTATAGAATCCCTGCTCGGTTGCCACGCGGCGGGTCTCCTCCTTCGCCATGTCACCGAGCGGGAAGCAGGTGTGCGCCAGTTGCTCCTGCGTCAGCGAATAGAGCACATAACTCTGATCCTTGTCGGGAATCAGCGATTTCTTCAGCAGATACCGCTCCCCCGCCCGCTCGATCCGCGCATAGTGACCCGTGACCACGCAGTCACAGCCCAACTCTTCGGCGCGGTGATAGAGGCGGTCGAACTTGAGGTGACGGTTGCAGTCGATGCAGGGGTTCGGGGTCTCTCCCGCTTCATAGGCGCAGACGAACCGCTCCATCACCTCGCGGCGGAAATCGCCGCTGAAATTGAACACATAGTACGGGATTCCGAGACGGTGCGCCACGCTCCGCGCGTCCTCCACATCGTCAAGCGAACAGCAGGTTCGCGAACGCTCCACGCCCGCGTCCTCGTTGGAATAAAGCTTCATGGTCACGCCGATGCAGTCGTAACCGCGCTCACGCATCAGATAAGCGGCGACCGACGAATCCACGCCGCCGCTCATGGCGATCAGCGCTTTATTCTTCATGACAGTGCGGACAGGAATCGCAGTCCGCAAACTTGCAGGAATCGTAGGGAATGTGGTTGCGGTCGTAGTAGTCCTTCACCGCCGCCTTGATCGCCTGCTCCGCCAACACCGAGCAGTGCATCTTGTAGGCGGGCAGACCGTCCAGAGCCTCGGCAACCGCCTTGTTGGAAAGTTCCAGCGCCTCGCTCACGGGCTTGCCCTTAATCATTTCGGTTGCCATGGAACTGGAGGCAATTGCCGAGCCGCAACCGAAGGTTTCAAACTTCACGTCGGTGATGATATCGTCCTTGATTTTGAGATAAATCTTCATGATATCGCCGCATTTCGCGTTGCCGATCTCTCCCACGCCGTCCGCGTCCTCAATCACGCCCACATTGCGCGGGTTCTTGAAATGATCCATTACCTTTTCGCTGTACAGTGCCATTTTCGCTCACTCCTTTATTTCAGATAGAATTCCTTCTTGCCGGTTACCTTGTCGCGCCAGAGCGGAGACATATTCCGCAGATAGTCCACAACCGCGGGGATTTCGCGGAGCATATCGTCCACATCCTCGTCGGTGTTCGTCTCGCAGAGCGAGAGCCGCAGAGAACCGTGCGCAATCTCGTGCGGATGCCCGATGGCAAGCAGGACGTGGCTCGGGTCAAGCGACCCCGACGTGCAGGCAGAGCCGGAGGACGCGCAGATGCCCTTCGCGTCCAGAAGAAGCAGCAGACTCTCGCCTTCAATGCCTTCAAAGCAGAAGTGCACATTGCCCGGCAGACGGTTTACGGGATCGCCGTTGAAAACCGAATGCGGAATTTTCGAAAGCCCCGCAATCAGGCGGTCGCGCAGAGCCGTCAGCTTCGCGCTGTTCTCCGCCATATGTTCGCAGGCGTCGTCCAGAGCCGCCGCCATACCCATGATGGCGGGCAGATTTTCCGTTCCCGCGCGCTTGCCTCTTTCCTGCGCGCCGCCCTCGATCAGGCTGACAAGCGGAATGCACTTGCGGCAATAGAGCACGCCGATGCCCTTCGGTCCGTGGAACTTGTGCGCCGAGAGCGACAGCATATCGATGTTCTGCGTTGCCACGTCGATCGGCAGATGTCCCGCCGCCTGTACCGCGTCGGTGTGGAAGATCACGCCCGCCTCGCGGCAGACCTTGCCGATCTCCGCAATCGGCAGAACCGACCCGATCTCGTTGTTTGCGTACATCACCGTGACAAGGCAGGTATCGGGACGGATCGCCGCCCGCACCTGTTCCGCCGTGATGTTGCCGACCTTGCCGACGTCCAGCAGTTCGACCTCAAAGCCGCGCTTCTTCAGCTTTTCCAACGTGTGCAGAACCGCGTGATGCTCAAAAGCGGTGGAAATGATGTGTTTCTTGCCTTTCTTCTCCCCCACTGCGGCGGCAGACAGGATTGCCTGATTGTCCGCCTCGCTTCCGCCCGAGGTGAAGGTAATCTCCCGGGGGGAACACCCCAACCGTTTTGCAATGCGCTCGCGCGCGCCGCAAAGCGCCTCGTTTGCCCGTTGCCCGACCGAATGCAGGCTGGACGGATTCCCGTAGATGCGATCCATATACGGCATCATTGCCTCAATGGCGACCCGACTCATTTTCGTTGTCGCCGCGTTATCCGCGTAAATCTCTCTCATGTTCGTTCCTTTCCTCGCCGAGCCGTTTCCAAAGCTCCGGCAACATTCCTTCAAAATTCACCCCGTACCAATGCGCGGGGTCTCCGACCGTGTTTTTGATACATCCGACCGTAAAATCCGCGGCAAGCCGCGCCGCCTGCGGGACTGTCATGCCCCGCATCAACGCGCCCGTGAACACCGAGGCGTACACGTCGCCCGTTCCGTGGCAACTCCGCTCCAACCGCTCGTGCTCGTAGTAATCGGTTTCGCCGTTCCGCGCGACCAGAACGCCGGTTTCGCCCGCGCGGTAGCCGATCCCGGTCAGCACCACAGTCCGCTCGCCAACCGTCCTTCGGAGCGCCGCCAACAGATCTTTGATCCCGTTCTCACCGTAGGTTTCCGGGTACGGATACTCCGCCAACAGACAGGCTTCGGTGAGGTTCGGGAGAATCACGTCCGCCGCGCGGCAGAGTTCCCGCATTGCCACAACGAAATCGCCGTCAAACGCGGGATACAGCCGCCCGTTGTCCGCCATTGCGGGGTCTACAATGCGCACCGCACCCGGTTGCAGGCAACTCTCCATAATCGCCTTCACTTCCGCCACCTGCCGCGCGCTTCCGAGATAGCCCGTGTAGAGCGAGTCGAAGCGGATGCCTTCTTCCTCCCAGACCTTGCGAATTTCCGCCATTTCATCGGTCAGATCGCGGTTCGTGAAATGCCGGAAGGCGGTGTGCGTGGAGAGCATCGCCGTTGGCAGAACGCAGCATTCCAGACCGCAGGCGGAAAGAATCGGCAGCGCAACGGTCAGCGAACACTGCCCCACGCAGGAGATATCCTGCACGGTCAGAATCCGTTTTTCCGCCATCAGTCCGCAAACAAAGGCGTGGACAGGTAGCGGTCGCCCGTATCGGGCATCAGAACCACCACGGTCTTTCCCTCGTTTTCGGGGCGCTTTGCAACTTCGATTGCCGCCCACAGCGCCGCGCCAGAGGAGATTCCGACCAGAACGCCCTCGCGCCTGCCCATCAGTCTGCCCGTTGCAAACGCGTCCTCATTCGTCACCGTGACAATCTCGTCATAAATCTTTGTGTCCAGAACCTCCGGCACGAAACCCGCGCCGATGCCCTGAATCTTGTGCGCGCCCGCAACGCCCGTGGACAGCACCGCCGAACTTGCAGGCTCGACTGCCACAACCCGCACGGAGGGCTTCTTTTCCTTCAGGTATTTGCCCGTGCCCGTTACCGTTCCGCCCGTTCCGACTCCCGCAACGAACACGTCAACCGCGCCGTCGGTATCGGCAAAGATTTCAGGGCCTGTGGTCTCATAGTGCGCCTGCGGGTTGGAGGGGTTGACGAACTGCCCCGGAATGAAGCTGTGCGGAATCTCCTTTGCCAGTTCCTCCGCCTTTGCGATTGCGCCCTTCATGCCCTTTGCGCCCTCGGTCAGAACCAGTTCTGCGCCGTATGCCTTCATCAGCTGTCTGCGCTCCACCGACATGGTCTCGGGCATGACGATGATAATGCGGTAGCCCCGCGCGGCGGCAACCGAGGCAAGCCCGATTCCCGTGTTGCCGGAGGTCGGCTCGATGATAACCGAGTCCTTCGTCAGCTTCCCCGCCGCTTCCGCGTCGTCAAGCATTTTTTTCGCGATCCGATCCTTAACCGATCCTGCGGGATTGAAATATTCCAGTTTTGCCAACAGCCTTGCGCGCAGTCCGTATTCCGACTCGATATGCTTCAACTCCAGAAGCGGGGTATGCCCGATGAGCTGATCGGCAGAAGAATAAATGTTTGCCATAACGGGTTCTCCTTTTATTCACCTATCAAACCGATAGGTTTTCTGCAATTATGATACCACACATTACCTACTTTGTCAATAGGTTTTCAAAAATTTCTTCCGGAAAAAGTATTTTTGGGCGAAAAAGCAGGATTCCGGGCGGTTTCGGAAGCTTTTGCATGCAAAAAGGAAGCACCCCGAGAGGTGCTTCCGAGTTTTTACGGTTTCTCAATAAAAGTCTGTCCAATCGTCGTCGGTATCATGCGTGCCGTCCCCCGGCTCGAGTTTTCCCGGTTCTTGCGGAGTCTGGGAAGATTCCGATTCCTCGGACTTTGGCGGGTTTGCGGAATCGGTGACCGTTCCGCTTGCGGCGGCAGTTGCGGTGGCGGGTTTGGTTTCGGTTTTCCCGTCCTCCCCGCCCACCCCGCAGGCAACTAACGCCATGCAGAGCGCGAGCAGAAGCGCCGCCAACGCAAATATCCGTTTTCCGTTAGTTTTCATTGAGATCCCTCACCATGTTTGTCCAGTCGCCCGGCATTGCAACGCCGTAATCGCCGCCGCCAAGCGACATCGTGGATTCCGTGAGAATGTCCTCGCCGGAAAGGAGAACAACCGTTCCTTCGGGTTTCCGATACTGTTTCATTTCAGCACTCTCCTTTCGGTCACGCGCAGGCGTCCACGATGCTTTGCAGGTAATCGTTGCCCTTTCCTGCCGCAATCGCGTCGCACGCAACATCCAGCATGGAGCGGGAATGGTCGCCTTCGTTGTACGAGGTCAGGAAAGTCTCCCCACTCGCGCTGTTCTCATAGGTCAGCGTGATGTACGAGACAACCGACAGCGCCATTTCGTACTGCTCCTTTGTTGTCATGCCGTAGAGGCAGGCGTAGAACAGGTTTGCGCCGTCCTCATCGTCGGTTACCGCAAAATCATCGCAAACGATCTTCACGGTGCTGCCCTCTGCCAGTCTTTCAAGCTTGGTCGGGTCAAACGCGCCGTTCTGGTACTTGTTGACAATCGCGGTCGGCGCGATGTACGAGCCGAATTCGATGGTCACGCCGCAGGACTTCAGCAGTTCGTAAGCCTCGTGCGAGATCGCCGTGCGGAAACGGATTCCCGCAGGATCGGCAGTCCGAACCGAAGCGCCCGCCAACACTTCAAACGCGAGATCTTCAAGGTAAATGATGTTCAGCGTTGCGTCCGCTTCCACAGCGTCCAGCTTGATCTTATCGTCGGGTTTATACAGCTTGTTTTCAATCACGATTCCGACCACCGTCGAGGTAAAGCCTGCGGGATAGTACGCGCCCTGATCGACAGCCGTTTTGCTGACCTTCCATGTTGCGTGGCTGTCGTTGATTGCGAGTTCGGCAAAGCCGCCGTTTACAAAGCGGTTTTCCTTAACCGTTCCGCCCGGAGCGAGTTCCAACGTTGTCCCCTCTTCCGCGTTGACGGTCAGATGAACCTGCGAGGCTTCCTCGCTCAGATTCGATTCAAAAATCGTATTCGAAACATTCGCGCCGCCGTTGTTTGCCGCAACCAGTTTCGCGCCGTTTTTCAGTTCCACGGTCAGAGTTTTTTCCAAACCCCCTGCAATTTTGAACATTGCGCCGTTGGACGAACCGCCGCCACCCGTGGTAAAGGTGCTGTTGTCAATCACAAGTTTCGTGTTGCTTACCGCGCTGTTTTTGTTTCCGGTGTCGTTAATCAGCATCAGGTCGTCCGCTCCGGTTTTTGCAACCGTGGAATCCTTTACGGTAACGGTCAGAAGTCCATCGCCGCCCGTTGCGCCCTCCGCCGTGCTGACCTGCCGCTTAAAGACCAGTTTTGCGGACGTGACCGTGCATCCCTCCAGAGTCAGGGACGGGGTTGCCGTTCCCGAGGTTCTGATCACGATCGCCGCGCCCGTCGTATTGTTCAACGTCAGATTCCGCACCGTCACAGTGCTGTCGATAAAGGTCAACAAACCGTCAACGCCGCCCGTCAGCTTCTTGCCGTTGCCGTTGAGCACAAAGGTCTTGCCGTTTGCGGAAAGCGCCGTTGCGCTTGTCGAGTCGCAGATCATGGTAACGGTCGCATTCTCGGTCAAAGCGCCGAACGCGTCCGCAAGCGTGACATAGTACGAACCGCCCTCGTCACCGATCCGGCAGACATAGCCTTTTGTAATCGCTTCCGCATCTGTCATGCTCGGCTGAACATAAGGACCGACCTGCAGTTTCATCGTGATCCCGTTGGTATCGTCCAGATTCTTCGGAAGTTCGGGCCAACTCTTGTAGCTCAGGTTGGTGGGCATCGGATAGAAGTCATCGTTGATGACCCATCCGGTCTGATCCGCAGTCGGGTCGAACGCAGGATAGTACGGGGTCTTTGCATAGGATTCCTTGCTGATTTTCCATGTCGCGCCCTTATCGTTCAGCTTAACCGATTTCATACCGTTTCCGCTGCAACCGATGAAGCTGTTGTATTTGATTGCCGCATTATTACCCTGTGCCAGTTCCAGTATCGCGGTTGCGTCAAGGTTGATTGTCAGAACCGTATTTGCAGTGCCGGAGCCGTAAAACATGTAGTTACCGGTTCCGCAGTTAGCAGAGGTATCGTGGCTTCCGTTTGCGCAGATCAGATGTCCGCCGTTTACCACATTGACAGTTATGGCCTTTTCGGAGGCCTCCGCCTTGTTTCCTGCGATCATAAACATCGAAGGGTTATTCTTTCCACCGTTGCTCTTTTTCACGGTGCTGTTGTCAACCGTAACTTCCAGATTGACTCCTCCGCCGTTGCTGTCGTTCACCAAAAGCGTATCGTTCGCCCCGATGGTGTTGACCGACGTTCCGTTCTGCAATTTCAGAACCTGCTTTCCGGTCTTGCCGTAGGCTTGGCTCTTGAACGCCAGTCCCTCGGAAGTCACGGTGCAGTTGTCCAGAATCAGCGACAGCGCCGCGCCGTCCTTGACATTGTTCTCATTCTCAACCCGAATCACGAACGCCGCGTCTGTTCCGCCCGTGTAGGTCAACGTCAGGTTTTTAACGGTAACATGGGCATCGTGAATCACGAACGGATTTGCAGTTCCCGTAAAGGTCTCCGTTTTCCCGTTTCCGTTCAGCGTAATGGTTTTTCCGCTGATCTTGACGGATTCCGAGCTGTCAAAATCCCGCAGCACCTCCACCGTGCCGCCGTCCGCGACCGCGTCGATCGCCTCTTTCAGGGTTGCGTACCCGGTCTTCCCGACCTTTGCCACATCGCCTTCCTCGGCAACGGCATAGACGGGAATCATGGAGATCAGCAGGCACAGGGTCAGCAGAACGCTCAGCAGTCTGATCTTTTTCATAAGAATTTCCTCCTCAATATAATTTGCGGTTCGAGCCACCTGAGTCCGTAGTCGCTATTCCGCCGCGAAATAAGCGGCGCTGTTTTCGTAGGTCACGGCACTTGGTTCTCCGCCTGTTTTGTAGGTCACCACAATCACCGTGTCCGCCGCAAACCATGTGGTAATGTCGTCCTTGCCGTAGTAGTAATCGTTTCCGTTCTTATCCTTGATGCTTCTGTCGAAGAGGTCGCGCGAGCCGGAATCGCAATAGACGTACTTTGCCGCGATCTTTTTGTAAAGATCCAGAGAGCCGCCCTCAAAGCCGTGGTGCGCGGTCTGAACCGCCTCGCTCTCCAACGCGCTGCCGTACATTCCGACAAGGCTCTGGTTGGAAAGCGGTCCGAGGTCGCCGAGGTACATAATCTTGTGCCCGTTCAGTTCCACCGTGAACACCAGACTGCTCTCGTTGTAGAAGGTGAACGCGTTCGGATAGTAGAGATCCAATGACCAGTACATCTCAATCCGTGCGTTCCGGATCGTAAAGACCTGCCCCGGATGCGCGGTGACAACCTTTGCGTCGGGATACAGCGCCCGCACACGATCCTCCGTCGCTTTGCCGTTTCCGTAGTTCGCCTTTGCCGCCTCGGCATTTGACGGGAAGTGGTAGATAAACTGCTCCACTGTCACGTCATCGTGGCGGAAGGCAAGGAACGTTCCCGTGTGATCCCCGTGCCCGTGGGTGAAAATCCATGCGGCAACGCGGATGTTGTTCGGGTCGGGCGCTTGCTTTTTCAGCGTTTCGTAAAGCAGGCGGTCATTCATTTCGCGCTGATGTCCGCCGTCGATGATGATGAAACTGCCGTCCTCCAGACGAATGACGTGCGACAGACCGTTGATCCACTGATCCCAACGGTCGGTTTCGGAATACCCGATCCACAGCCCGAGTTGGGTTACGGTCGTTTCGCAGACATTCTTTGTGTATTGGTTCTCTTCCGCCTTTGCGGGCAGCGCCGTGTCGGTCAGCCGCTCCGCCGTAACGGTGATGCGCTCCCGCACCGGAACATACATCAGGTTCAGCACATAGTCCGCATTCCGATAGGTTGCGAACCGGTTTTCGCCGATTTTGTTGGTTGCGTATTCGGTGTAGCCGTTTTCCTCAACCGTTTTGCAGAATGCCGCGAGATCCTCGGCGCTCTGGCGGTTGTAGGTCAGCCCCACGCAGGTCTCCCCAACGCCCGTGAACATATAGCTGTCGGGCAGGCGGTTGCCAAGCCGCGGGAGCGCGCGGAGCAGATCGTTCTCAAACCCGACCTTGCTGTAATCTTCGGCAATGCGGACATCCCCGTCCTTCTGCCCGAAAATCAGCGATACCAACGCCTGCGTTGCGGTGGTGTAGTCGCTCTCGAGCGTGGCGTACAGCACCACTTTTTTGCCCTCGACCGTCAACGTCCACGCGCCGAACGCCAAGCGCCCGGTCACCCGCCCGGTCTCCTCGTATGCCGTTGCGCCGACCAGAATTTCCACAACGTCCCCGTCGTGGGTCTCCCCTTCGGCTGTAGCCGTCACGGTCTGACCGCTCTTCTTGCCGAGCATTTTCGCAACGGTACTCGCCGCTTGCCGTTCCGCGTCGGTCGCGTTCCACGGGATCACCACGCGAACCGACTTGCCGCCCTCCACAAGCCGCAGTCCGTCGCCGTCCTGCTCGGGCGCTTCGGTCGCGGTCTCATTCCCGCCCGCAGTGCCGGAAGCGGCAGCCGTACCGCCGCCCCCGGTTGTTTCCGTCGGCTTCCCGCCGCCCGTATTACAGGCGACTAGACATTGAATCGAAGCTGAATGCGGCGCTGTCGGTGTTCAAGAACGCTTACATGACAAACTGAGACTGAGGAAACGAATATGAAACGGATTTTGCAACAGAAACGGTGGCTTGCCCTCGCGGTGTTGGCAATCCTCGCGGCGTTGGCTCTGCATAAGCAGTGGAAACCGCAACGCCGTCGCGGGTTGTGGCTCTCCAGAGCGTTTGCGAAATGCTCTCCAGCTGTTTGCTGTAGATCACCGCCGTGTCAAAGTACACCGAGTCGAAGATCATGTTCATGACCTTAACGTTTCTCGAGTCCGCCAGATTCCGTCCCGTCAGCATTCCTTTGACGTAGACCGGGCGAACCTTGGCGTAACTCTCCGCGCTCATCAGTTCCAGATAGGCGCTGACCAGACCGGTATTCGTGGAAGCGGAATTCATAACCGCCATCAGGTTGTAGGCGTCCTGCGCCATCGCGCCGTATTCGCCCTGCTCGCTGTCATACATCGGAATCGGCAGAATCGCGTATTTATCCACCATGTTGCGCAGTTTCGCGGTCTGCGAAGCGCCCGAGGACAGCACGTCGATTTCAAACAGCGCGTTGCCGTTGACAAAGGTGTCGTCGTAGGTCTTGGTCAGAAGCACGTTGGAATAAAGGTTGCTTCCCTGATAGTAGAGGTTATGCACCCGCTCCGAAGCTTTTGCAAGCTTTTCGTTCCCCGAGACGTTCAGCACATAGTCGTTGTCCCGCTGTTCGAGCATGTTCAGGCGGAATGCGCCGTAGAAAGCGTCCCACGCCTCGCTCGCGCTGACCGAATGCAGACCGTACTTGTCCTCGCTCGCAGGCACATAATTCCGCAGAATCTGTTCCATATACTCAAGCGTCCAACCCTTGTCGATGACCGTATCGAAGATGTTATCCACCCCGATGGAGTTCAGCGTGTTCAGGTTTGCAAAGGTGACCATCGTGCGATCCCAGACCGAAAGGTTCAGGTCGCCGATGATATAATAAAGGTTGCCGTACACCTCCGCCGCGCGGATGTAGTTCTGATTCCAGTATCTGCGCGTGGTATCGAGATAAGGCATTTTCGCGGAATCGTTGAGGTTGACAAACCAGTTCCAGACCTCAGCGCCCGCCATGCCGTCCGCCGCGCCGACAACAATGTCCACGCCGTACTGTCCCGCTTCATACTGGGTGCGCACAAAGGTCTTGAGCTTCTCGCCCGCCGTTGCGGTCAGGTCGTTGGAAGTGGACATCTTCACCGAGATGCCGAGCCGCGACTCGATGCGGTAGTTGCGGAAATAAATTTCCTCGTCCACCGTGTCGCTCTGCTTCTCCAGACCGAACTCCCGAATCCACAACTCTCTCGGGCGGGTGACGATCTTGATCTCCTCGCCCTCAAAACGCAGATCCGACGGCACGTTGTCCTTCAGAATCTCCTGTCCCCACTCGTCGGTCTCCACCGGCGCTTCGGTCGACTCTTCGGTTCGGCTGCTCCCCCCCGTCCCGTTCGTTCCGCCCGTTGTGCCCGTCTGCCCGCCCGGCTTTTTGCCGCTGCAGGCAACCAACCCGAGCAGCAGAAGCAGGACAAGCGCCAACGCTCCCACACGAAGTCCCATTTTTGTTCTTTTCATCCGATTTCCCTCCTGTCGGAATAGTATCTGTACCGCTTCCCCGATCCTTCGGGTGCGGATCACAGCAAAGCAAAGGAGGATCGCCCCGCAACCTCACGGTTGCAGAGCAATCCTCCGCTATTTCTTTGTTTGCGCGACGAAAAACGCCCGCTTAACGAATGCCGACAGGGGCGTCTGTCTGTCTGTCTGTCTGTCTGTCTGTCAAGGCATTATACACAAACGATTCCTCCCTGTCAAGAAATTATTCGAAAATTATCTGTAATTTCCGCTTTTTCCGCATTCCGGCAAAAGCGGCGCACTGAAAATCTTACAAGGTTATTATATTCTTTTTTACACGCAAAAACAAGGTATAAAATCGCCATTTTTAACTTCATATCATACATTTTTCGCCACAAAAAGGCAGTCCCAAGACTGCCTTTGTATATCTCAAACAAATAGGAAAACCGCGTTTTGTTCATTTCGACGAACTCCCGGAAGAAGCCGCGTTCCCTCCCGCCTTTTTCCGCCATGCGGTTGGCGGCATTCCGCAGATTTCGGAAAACACACGGCGAAAATGCTGTGCGCCCGAAAAATGCAGCATATCGGAGATTTTTTCAACCGAATAGTTCGTTGTGGTCAGCAACTGCTTGGCATACTCCACCCGTTGCAGTGTAATATACCGGACGGGCGAAGTGCCGAGGTTCTTGGAAAACATCCGGTTCAGTGTGCGGTGGCTGATATAAAAGCTGTAGCAAATGACCGACGGTCCTAACTGCTCGTACAGCAGATTTGCGGAAATGTACTCCAGAATCTGCTGAAAGACCACGCGCTCGGGCTTTTCCGCTTTCTGCTGACCCGCATTGCGGAGACGGTCGAAAACCGTCAGAATCAGCTGCATCAGGGCAAGATCGTCGTGTTGCGGGTTGCGGTAGTCGTATCCCAACAGAATCCTGTGAATCTCGTCCAGTTCCGCCTCGGTATTGATCGGCGCGGAGTACACGGGAGCGGTCATGCCATAGGTATAGATCAGACCGTCCAGAAAACGCCCCGCCACGTTGATCCACTTCTTTTCGTAAGGGTCGTCGGCGTCGGCATACCAACAGGTAACCGACGTCACGCGGTTAATCAGATAGGTGTCTCCCGCGCGAACCTCGTATTTCTTGCCGCCCGCGTCAACGTACCCCCGCCCGCTGACAACATATTCCAGCACATACTGGAACGGCGCGATCGAATCCGACTTCGGCACACGGCAGAAGTACTCCCCCGATGGATGGGTAATGCCCGCCTGAATGGGGTACAGGATTCTGCGAACCTTTTGCGGGTTGATATCGGAATAAAAGAATTCCTCGCACATGCTGTTGATGTACGGGGTCACGCGCTGATACCGACGGGTCAGCTGTTCAATCTTCCCTGTCTGCTTCTCTTCTTCCATCAGAGCCTCCTGCCATCGTTCTTGCCCTTCTATTATAGCACCCCGACGGCGGTTCTGTCAAGAGAAAAAAGAGAACGCTATTCGAGAGAATTCTTTTCCGCCCCCCGTTTTTGTTTGCAACGACTTCGTTTCCCGTAAAGTTGTGCAGATTTACCCGCCCTCATCCGTCACCTACGGTGACACCTTCCCCCTCGAAGGGGAAGGCTTCTATACGTTCTGCAAATAATGGGAAGAGTGTTTCAACCGTTTGGTATTTCGTATACCAAGATTTTATGATATCACAAAAAGCGCTTGCACAATAGCCTTCCCCTTCGAGGGGTAAGGTGTCGCCGGAGGCGACGGATGAGGGTGGACATCGTTGCTCCCGCCATTGCCTTATTGTGCAGTGCGAAAGAAAATTTGCAAAAAGCTTCCTTTTGGGGAAAGCTGTGATTGGTGGGGGCAAATTTATCCCCCCACCATAAACAAAAGATTCCCCCGGAGGAAACTCCTCCGGGGGGAATCTTCAAACCAAATGTGTTTTACCGGATCAATCCGCTTTCGCGAAGCAGGATTTCCACGTCCGTGCCCTTGACCTTCTTCAGTGCGATCTTGAGCGCCTCTTTTTCCATGAAGGTCAGCTTCATATCGGTGATCGGCTTCTTGTCGATTGCGTAGTAGCAGGCGCGGAGCAGTTCGCGCACGTCGTACTTGCTCCCCCAGACCTCCGGCACGCCGCGGTCAACGTCCAGAAGCGTGTACACCGCTTCCATACCGGTACGGATGGAATACTCGGTGGTGAAGATGGTATCGCGCGGGGTCTCGGCAAACTGACCGAGGAACGCGAAGTTCACCGCGCCGTCGGGAACGACCTTCGGACGGTCGGATTCCTTTCTCGGTTGGAAGAACGCGTTGATATACGGCATGAAGCAGGTCGTGGTGTTGCAGGCGTTCTTTGCAAGATCCTCGATGCGGTCGGTCGGCACGCCGATGTGGTACAGCCACTCGCGGCAGACCTCTTCGCCCGTGCAGTCACGCATGGCCTTCTTTACATAGTTGCCCTCGCGGTTGGTGTTCAGCGAATAGAGCCATACCAACACGGTGTTTCTGTCCTGCGAACGGAACTGCGGCTGACGGTTGATGGTCCACGACAGATACCAGTTCTCGGTGCTGTCCTTGACCGTCACGATACCGCCCGTTGTGACCTTGCCCTCGCGCGGGTCGCGCTTGCAGATATTCATGATGTGGCGGATGACTTCCTCGTTCGAGGTCTCCACGGTTGCGCTCATCCAGTTGGTTGCGTCGGTGTTGCTGCAGAACGCGTCGGGGTTGCCGTATTCGCCGTTCTCCGCCTGCGCCGCAATCTTCTTCCACATATCCCACGATTCGCCCGCGCCGTTGCGCACACCCGACAGATCGGGCGCATGCGTCTGGTCGCCGTAGCAGGACGTATCGGTGCAGCAACCGTTCGTGATGAACACAAGGTCATCCTCGATCAGGTCGATCGTTTCCTCCTTGCCGTCGCGGACATAGACAATCTGCTTTGCAATCCGCTTGCCGTTCTCGTTGGCAATCACAACGTTCTTCACATCCATGCCGTACTCGATCTTCACGCCGTGCGACTCCAGATACTTGACCAGCGGCAGAATCATGCTCTCGTACTGGTTGTACTTGGTGAAGCGGAGCGCGCTGAAGTCGGGCAGACCGTCGATGTGGTGGACATAGCGGCAGAGATAGCGCTTCATCTCAAGCGCGCTCGACCAACGCTGGAACGCGAACATCGTCTGCCAGTAAAGCCAGAAGTTGGTGCTCCAGAAGGACTCGGGCAGAACTTCGGAAATCTTCTTGCCTTCCAGATCCTTCTCGGGCGTGATGAACAGCTTGGAAAGCGCCAGAGCCGACTCTTTGTCGAGTTCAAACTTCTTGTCGGTGTGCGCGTCCTCGCCGCGGTTTACGGTTGCGCGGCAGAGCGAATAGTTCGGGTCGTGCTTGTTGAGCCAATAGTATTCGTCCAGCACCGAGACGCCGGGCGTTTCGATCGACGGGACATCGCGGAACATATCCCACATACACTCGAAGTGGTTGTCCATTTCCCGTCCGCCGCGCATGAAGAAGCCCTTGGTCACGTCCTTGCGACCGTCGCAGCTACCGCCCGCCAGATCCAGTTTTTCCAAGAGGTGGATATGCTCGCCCTTCACCTGACCGTCGCGGACGAGGTAAAATGCCGCCGACAGACCGGCAAGACCGGTACCGATGATATAAGCCGATTTTTTGTCAGCGTCCTTCGGCTTTTCGGGGCGTGCGAACGACTCATAAGTTCCTGCGGAATAATACATAACAGAATCCTCCTGTTTTCGGGCATCCGTGCCCGTATTTTTTCTTTCTGACTCTATTATACCCTTTTTTTCGCAGATTACAATAGACAAAAACCGCCCCGTGTTCAGGTTTTCATCACGGGGACGGTCATTGTATAAAATTTTATCAGATCGGCGGAAATGATAAAACGGGGCGGAGACTACAGGCTGAACCGCCGCAGAGCTTCCTTCACGCTCCCGCGGATAAGTCGGGCAAGGCGGTCTACAATCCCTGCGGGATCTTCGCGCATATCATCGCGAATCCAGTCCAACATAAACCCGATAAAAATATAGGAATACGCCCGCGCGATAAAATCGCGATCCTCTTCGCGCACGGTCATGCCGTCCGCTTCCTCGTTAATCACGCCGCGCACCAGTGCGTCCACGGGCGGACTTAAGAACTTTTCCACCTGCCCGCGATCCACGCAACGGTAAACGTTCATAATAAACGGCTTGTTCTGCTTCACGGCTTCAAAAATCCGCAACAGCCCCTCCTGCCAGGTGTCATACGTCTTGTTTTCTTCGAGTGCGCGGCGCGCGTCCTCCATGCACGACCACTCCACGAGATCGTAAATATCCTTGAAATGATAATAAAAGGTCATGCGGTTGATTCCGCAATCCTCGGCGATATCGTTGATGGTGATCTTGGTCAGCGGCTTTTTCAGAAGCAGATTTTTCAGCGACTGCTCCAACGCGCGCTTTGTGACCTGCGACATGACTGTTCCCCCTCTCTTCGGTTCGCTGTTTCGTAATATCTGCTCAACAGGCAAGCCCCCTCATCCGTCGCCTGCGGCGACACCTTCCCCCTCGAAGGGGAAGGCTTTCGGAAGTCCTGCTAATCTCAAAAAGAGTTCTTTGGATGTTTGGGCTTTCAGGTGTTCCGATATCAATATTCCAAAGTCAAAACGAAAGAAGTCTGTGTGATAGCCTTCCCCTTCAAGGGGGAAGGTGGCGCCGTAGGCGACGGATGAGGGCGTTCTCCCTATCGGCGTACCGAACAATTCTATTATACCATGTCCCCCGCCGAAAGTCAACGGGGAAAGAAAAAAACGAACGCGGTTGCGTTCGTCCTTTCACTCTGTTCAATGATTCAGATCCTGCTTGATCTGCGAGGTGCTGATTTCGGGCGTTCTCGGCAGGTAAACGACCTCCGCGCCCTCCTCCTTCAGGAAATCAAACTTCCCCTGCCAATCGTCGCCGATGACAAAGGTGTCGATATGGTATTCGTGAATGTCGCTCCGCTTCTGCTCCCAACAGGTTTCGGGAATCACGAGGTCGACATACCGGATCGCCTCCAGAAGCGCCTTCCGCTTTTCATAGGAAAAATAGCACTTCTTCTGCTTTTCGTTCCAGTTGAATTCATCGGTCGACAGCCCGACGATCAGGTAATCGCCCAACGCTTTCGCCCGCTTCAGCAGATTGATATGCCCGTAGTGCAAGAGGTCAAACGTTCCGTATGTGATCACGCGTTTCATATCAATCCTCCAAGTATGATTTGTTCAGGTCAAGCGCCACGTAATCGTGGTGCGAAACCCGCTTGTCCTCGGGCGGCAACTTGCGCCAGTCTCCGTAGAGCGAGGTCAGGTAACGGTCGGCATCCTGCGGAATCAGGATTGTTCCGTCCTCGAATCCGCAAGGCACAGGCGTACCGAACCATGCCCGCTCGGTAATCTCCAGTTCCTTCCATGCGCCGAACAGATTCACGCTGTAGGCGTAGTCGTCATACGGTCTTGCAGCGCCCGCGCGGTTGATCTTTTCAACCAGTCGGTCGCGGCTCAGAATGAAATCCGGAATCAGCCGACCAACCGCCACCGCGCAATTCCGAAAAAATCCGCCGCCCCGCCGGAACGCGCAGATTTTCGTGTTCAGCAGATTGATGTCCCGATTGATCCGCTGATAGTTTTTGACACTCTCCTCTTTCGTATTCCCGATGCCGTCAAGTGGAAAAATATCAATATAAACGCCTCTTTTTGCCTTGACGCGCGCATTCTCCACCAAGGTGGTTTCGGTGTCATACGCTTTGCAGAACGGATAGATAAAGTCCCGGTTCTGCCCGGGCGCTTCAACGCGATACCGCGCATTGCCCGTCCCGTTTTCACAGAGCGCCATCATTCTGTCGTAGTCCGCCCGCGGCATACCCACGTCCAGATCGTCATCCCACGGAATGAATCCGCCGTGACGAACCGCGCCCAGTGCCGTTCCGCCGAGCGCATAGTAGCGCAGACCGTTTTGTTCGCAAAAGCTGTGAAACCATTTCATCATATCCAACAGCTTCGATTGCATTTCATTCATCGTCAGAATTCTCCTATCAGTACAGCTTCACGCCGAAAAGCCCCAGCAGAGAGCCGAAGCCGTAGGTCACATGGAACAGCGGGTAGAGCCAGAAATTCAGCAACCCGTATTTCGGGTGCTTGTTGCAGAACGAAAAATACAGATCCAACAGCGTATAGCACGCCATTTCCGCCGCAAAAATCCAACCGACAAACGGCAGGAATGCGCCGAGAACCGGCAGAACGATCAGCGACATCAGAAAGGCAAACGGAATGAAGTGCCGCAGGCTCATCGCGCGCGGATTGACAAGCAGGGTGCGGAACAGTGCGTTGCCGTTCTGCAAACCCATCTTCAGAATCCCGCCGACGGTATCCCTGCAATAGTAGCGGAAGCGGATATCCTCCGCCAGCCAGAGTTTGCCGCCCGAGGCGCGGATTCGCGCGTTCATGTCGTTATCCTCACTGCGCAACAGCTTCGGGTTGAACAGCCCGACCCTGTCGAACACCTCTCTGCGGAACGCGCCGAACGGCACGGTATCCGCATAGCGGTTTCCGTCCCCCGTCCGGAAATCCGAGCCGCCCACGCCGAACTTGGTGGAAAGCATCTGCGCAATCGCGCCGCCCACAAAGCCGTCCGCCTGCGTTTCGGCAATTCCGCCCACGTTGTCCGCGTCGGTATGCTCGAGATAGTAAACGCATTTTTCGATATAGTCGGGGTAAAAATAGGAATGCGCGTCAAGCCGGACGATATACTTCCCCTTTGCCGCCCCGATCGCCAGATTCAGCGCGTAAGGCGTTTTCCGCTTCTCGTTCCGAAGCAGAACAATCGGGTAAAGCCCGGTTTCCATGGCGCTCCGGATAACCGCAACCGTTCCGTCCCCCGACATTCCGTCCACCAGAATCCATTCCATGTTTTCGCGCGGATAGGTCTGCTTTTCCAACGACTCCAACAGGGAGGCGATATACCGCTCCTCGTTATAGAGCGGAACGATGACCGAAACAATGATTTCTGCCATAGGTTACTTCCTCTTTTTTCTGCCCTTCCCCGCGCGAGCCGCGCCGTAATCCTTCCCGAGCACCGCAAAAACCGTCATGAACATCACGCGCAGATCGTTCCAAAGCGAGGTCTTTTTCAGCTGTTCCAGATTGTAGCGCATCTTCGCGGGCAGGATCGTTTCCGTATACACGGCGTCCGCGTCCTCCGCGCAGTCGAGCAACCGCGCCTCATCCTTATAGAGGACGCTTGCAAGGCTCGTAATGCCTGCGGGAAGCAGAAGCGTTGCCATCATCTCGGGGGTGTAGCGCTCGGTGTAGCGCGGCACTTCGGGGCGTGTGCCCACAAAGGACATATCCCCGCGCAGAACGTTGAGCAACTGGCTGATCTCGTCCAACCGACAGCGGCGGATGAATTTTCCCACACGCGTCACGCGCGCGTCCCCTTTGACCGTGATCTGGGACTCCTTTTCGGTGTTGACCGTCATCGAACGGAATTTGAAGATGCGGAAACGGCGGTTGTACTGCGTGACCCGGATCTGCCTGAAAAAAACAGGACCGCGGCTGTCCGCCTTGATTGCGATCGCCAGAATCAGAAATACGGGCGAAAGCAGGATCAGCAGAACAAGGGATGCCACAATGTCAAACAGCCGCTTACAGATCAGCGTCAGCCGTTTCTTTTTCAGAATGTCATAGTAGCTTCGCACCGCGTCGTTCCGCATCTCGGGCGGGAGTCGGTCCCATTTTTTCATTAACATTACAAATACTCTTTCAGAATTCTGACGTAATTCTCCTTCACATATTCCACATCCTCGTCCGAAAGACAGGTGTGAAGCGGCAGGGTGATCTCGTTTTCAAAGTAGGCGTAGGCGTTCGGGAAATCGGCAATGTCAAAGCCGAGCGCTTTGTATGCCGTGTGCATCGGCAACGGCTTGTAATGCACGTTGCAGGCAATGCCGCAGTCCGCCATTTTATGAATGATCTCGTTCCGCTGTTCCGAAGTGATTCCCGGAACGCGGGTGATATACAGATGCCCCGAGGACTCATGCTCGGCGTTGAAATGATCCAGAACCTTGACCCCAAGCGGCTTGAACGCGGCGTCATAGCGGGCAACGATGTCCCGTCTGCGCTTCAGGATATGCGGATACCGCTCAAACTGCGCCAACCCGAGCGCCGCCGCCATATCGGTCATATTGCACTTGTACCACAGCCCCTGAACATCGTATTCCCAGTCGCCCAGACGGGTTTTGGAAAGCGCGTCTTTGGATTGTCCGTGCAGGCTGAGCAACTGGAACTGATGGTAAAGCGCCTCGCTGTCAACCGCCGCCGGGAGCATCCAGGTAATCGCGCCGCCCTCTGCGGTTGTGAAATTCTTGACCGCGTGGAAGCTGAAGCAGGAAAAATCCGCTACCGTTCCGATCATTTTGCCGTGCCATTTTGCACCCAGCGCATGCGCCGTGTCTGCGCAGACCGCCACTCTGCCGATTGCCCGTTGCAGATCGTTGGCAGGCTTGAACAGGTGCTTTTTCCGCTCCGCGATTTCAAAAATGCGGGCGTAATCACAGGGAACGCCGCCCAGATCAACGGGAATGATCGCCTTTGTGCGCTCGTTGATCGCGGCTTCCAACGCGTCATAGTCCATCTCCACGTTGTCCTTCTGCGAATCGATCAGCACAATCTTTGCGCCCACATGGTCGATCACCGACGCCGAAGCGGTGTAGGTATAGGCAGGCGCGATAACCTCGTCGCCCGCGCCTATGCCCAACACGCGGAGCACCAACTCCGCGCAGGCTGTCTGCGAATTCAGGCAAACGCATTTTTCCGTTCCGACCCATTCCGCAAGCTCGCTCTCCAACTTCTTGGTTCGCGGACCGGTTGTGATCCAACCGGAGCGGAGCGCCGCGCAAACCTCCTCGATTTCCATCTCGGAAATATCGGGGGGGCTGAATGAAATGATTTTCTCACGTTCCGACGTCATCGATTACACCTCTTTATTCAAACGCCGTTCCGACGGCAAACGGGTCTGCCCACCTTCACCGTCTCACGGATTCTTCGGACTGCACAGTCCCCATCCGGGGGACGTCAGCCGCACATCTTGATTTCAAAATTCCAAAGCTTCACGGCTTCGTTGTCTCCGCACCGCCGCAAGCCCGATTTTTCGTTCGGAAAAGGCGAATCGGTTTGAAACCCGGTCTATTATATCATAAAAAAGAAGTTCTGTCAAGATCCGCACGCGGAAAACTGCGCAATTTCGGGCAACAATCATCAAAAAGGACAGCCTTTTTCATCGTCACCGCACAAACTTCGATGAAAAATCAGGTTTGTTTGCGGCAAATCCGCCAAACGCACATTCCGGCGCGTTCCGGCTTTCCCCGCGCGGGCTTCCGCCGATCCTGTTTTTTGCGTTTTTATTTCCAAAAGAATTGACAAGACTGCAAAAGCATGCTATAATGAAATATTCAAGAGCCACGAAAAAGGAGGTGCGGAAATGGAACGGGACAACCGAAAAGACGAGCGCGCGGCGGAGTTGGATCGCTTCTGGGATATTGACGCGCTTCTGCCGACCCGCAGAGTGCCTGCGCGGAGTCGGAACACCGAAGCCGAAGAGGTCACGGTGGCGGCAAAAGCGCCCGACGCAACCGAAGGGACAAATGCGCCGGTCTATCATGCAGAGCCGCTTCCGCCGCCCTCGGGGGACTCGGGAAATACGGTCGTGCACCCGCACGAAGCGCCGCTTTCGGGAACATCGGTTCGCCGCGCGGTCTTTCCCGCCCCGCCGCCCGCTCCCGCGCCGATTCTGGAATACGAACCGGACAGCGCGCTGCTGCACCGCGTGTCGGTCTATCTCCCCCGCTCCACGCACACCTATTACGACGCGTTCTGCCGCACCGCGCAAGCGCTTGCAAAGCGCCGCGGAAGTCCCGCACAGCCGATTCCGTTCTTCTCCTACGTTCCGCAATACGACCAGATGACCCGCGCCCAACTCGACTGGTATCTTTGCCTGCGGGACTGCATCCGCAAAGGGGTCTGTCCCGCAACCGACTACAGCTACCTGCTCCTGCTTGCCTTTGAGATCATCAACCTTGCGGAGCACGGCGATACGACCGAGGGGCAGGCAACTCTGGTTCGCCTCTGGCAGAACTACCGCGCGGCTTACCCGCAGCTTTCGGGATATCTGCCCGAATGGATCTGCGACTACAGCCTGATTCACCGTCTGCCGCCGCCCGCGCTGTCCCACGAGGATCGCACGGAGATCATGCGGCACTGCACGCTGAAGGAATTTTACGTCACGGGCGGGGCGGACGGATATCTGCAGGCGCTCCTCTGCTTTGCTTCCAACTACGACTACCGCAAAAGCAAGTTCTGCACGTTCGAAACGCGCCCGCAGTTCGACCGCGTGATTCCGACCGTGCTCTCCGCCGTGATGGATCGGCTCAGCCGCGACGGAAAACTGTTCTCGGGGCTTGGGATGGATGACAGCAAACTCTCCCGCTTTGCCTATAACGGCGCGCTCTGCGCCTCGGAGAACCGCAGGCGGCTGGAGGTCAGCTATTGCTCCTTCTCCCGCTCGCACGAGTTGCGGTTTCTGGTTACCGACATTGTAAAATACACCGAAAACAAGCTTCGCGCCGCGCTCGGTATCCGTTCCCGCATGACGGTCTACGCGCTTCCGACCGAGGTACGCGAAGCGATCAACGCGGAATGCGCCGCGCTTCTGCCGAAAAAAGAGCCGCGACGTCCCGCCAAAACGGAAGCGCCGCCCGCATACGAGGCGCTCTACGACCTTCCCTCTCTGCCGCTTGACCCCGCCCGCGCCGCCGAAATCGAACGCGCCTCGTGGGACACAACCGAGCGGCTTGTGGAAGCGTTTGAAGCGGAAGAAACGGAAGAGAAGGACGTTTCCGCGACAGCGGAAGCCCCCGCCCCTGCGGTTGCGGTCGCGCCACAGACGGAAGAAAAAACGGCGGAACAGCCGCCCGCCGCGTCCTCGCCCTACGCCCGCTATGCCGCCTTTCTTGCGGCTGTGCGAGAGGCGGACAACGCGAAAATCCGCGCGGCGGCGCAGGCGCTCGGCTCGCTTCCCGACGCACTGGCAGACGAAATCAACGAATTGTCCACCGACGAGACGGGCGATATTCTTCTGGAGGACTGCGGCGACGGCTGGCGGGTTCTCGAAGATTACCGCGACCGACTGGACGAAATTCTCTCCGAAACACGGAAAGGAGACTGATATGGAACAGAACACCAATCCCGACATCCGACAGGTTCCCCGGCGAATCCTGTCCTCGCTTCTCGCGTCGGTTTCGGCGGGCGTTGTCCCGCGCGCGGGCGCGCCTTACCTTGCCATCGGCAGAAAGGACGAAATCGCGGCGCTGCTCTCCGATCTGGAAACGGTCAACGAAGGGGGCGGCTCGATGCGCTTTCTGATCGGCAGATACGGAAGCGGCAAAAGCTTTCTGATTCAGCTGATCCGCGGCTACGCGCTCGAGCGCGGCTTTCTGACTGCGGACGCAGACCTCTCCCCCGAGCGCCGTCTGTACGGCAGCGGCGGAAGCGGCGTTGCGACCTACCGCGAACTGATGAAAAACCTCGCCTCAAAAGCCGCGCCCGACGGCGGCGCTCTGCCGCGCGTGATTGCGCGTTGGATTACGGGTTTCCAGAACGACATCGCCGCGGGCGGAATCTCTCCCGAGGACGAACGCTTCTCCGCCGAACTGAACCGCCGCGTGGCGGAAGCGGTACAGGAGTTGGAATTCCTTGTGGGCGGGTTTGATTTCGCGCACGTCCTCACCGCCTATTACCGCGCCTACACCGATGGCGACGACGCGCGCAAGAGCGCCTGCCTGCGTTGGCTGCGCGGGGAATTCTCCACCAAAACCGAAGCGCGCAACGAACTGGGCTTTTCGGTGTCGGTCATCATCGACGACGACAACTGGTACGATTTCCTCAAGCTGTGGGCTTCCATGGCGCGGGTGATGGGCTATCGCGGATTGGTGGTTTTCATCGACGAATGCGTCAACCTTTACAAAATTCCGCACCGCGTAAGCCGCGAGAACAACTACGAAAAAATTCTTTCCATGTTCAACGACACCCTGCAGGGACGTGCCCCGGGACTTGCTTTGGTGCTTGGCGGAACGCCGCAGTTCCTCGAGGACACGCGGCGGGGGCTGTTCAGCTATGAAGCGCTCCGCAGTCGGCTGTGCGACAGCCGCTTCTCGCCCGAGGGGTACAAGAACCTGATCGGTCCTGTGATCCGTCTGCGCCGTCTTTCGGATGACGAACTGTACGCGCTGATCGTGCGCATTACGGGGCTTTACGCGCAGTACTACGGCATCACGCCGCGCGTGAACGAAGAGCAGATGACGCGCTTTCTGCAGATCTGTCTTTCCCGCGCGGGCGCAGACAGCCTGATTACGCCGCGCGAAATGCTCCGCGACTACATGACGGTGCTGAATATCCTGATGCAGAACCCCGAAGCGACCTTTGACGATGTGGTGGGCAGTGCGGTCACGCTCCGCCACGGAGACAACGAAGAGGATGACGGTACGGACGGGAACGGAAACCGGAACGCGCCCGCCGCAGAGAACGCCCCCGCCAAGGCCTACACCATCGACGAACTTGACCTATGAGGGGCGACGAGATTTTCGGGCGGTTTCCCGACTTCATCCGGGAATTCATCTACGCCCACAACTGGGATTCCCTGCGCGACGTGCAGGTTGCGGCGGCGGGATCCATCCTCGGGAGCGAAAACAACCTGCTTCTGACTTCTTCCACCGCAAGCGGCAAGACCGAGGCGGCGTTCTTCCCCATCCTCTCCCTGCTCTGCGAGAATCCGCCCGAAAGCGTTGGCGTGCTGTACATTGCTCCGCTGAAAAGTCTGATTAACGACCAGTTCGGGCGCATTGCGGATCTGTTGGAGGAAAGCGGGATTCCCGTTACGCACTGGCACGGCGACGTGGCGCAGTCCCACAAGAAAAAACTGCTCGAGCACCCGCGCGGAATCCTTCAGATCACCCCCGAATCTCTGGAAGCGATGCTCATCAACCGGAGCAACGACATCGTGCGGCTGTTCGGCGATCTGCGGTTCGTTGTGATTGACGAAATCCACACGCTGACCGGCTCGGATCGCGGCAACCAGATTCTCTGTCAGCTTGCCCGCGTCGGGCGGACGATCGGCTACCACCCGCGCCGCGTGGGGCTTTCCGCAACGGTGGGAGACCCCGAACTGGCGGCGGCGTGGCTCTCGGCAGGCTCGGGGCGGGCAACCGACATCCCGCGCTTTGCCCAAGGCGCTCTGCGCTGGCGGTTGGGGTTGGAACATTTCTATGTACAGAACACCCGCGAAGAACAGGCGGTCGAACCGAAGGACGAGCCTTCCCCCTCCCCCGCTCCCATTGTTTATGACGCGGGCTACACCTTCATGTACGACTGCGTACAGGGCAAGCGGGCGCTGGTCTTTTCCAACTCCCGCGAAGAGACCGAATACCTTTGCGCAACCTTTCGTCAGATTGCCCGCCTGCGCGGCGATCCCGACGATTTTCTGATCCACCACGGCAACCTCTCGGCGGCGCTGCGCGAGGAAGCCGAACTGAAAATGAAGGACGAAGAAGGTCCTCCAACGGTCACCTGCGCCACCGTTACGATGGAACTCGGCATTGACATCGGCAAACTGGAGCGGGTTCTGCAAAACCAGTCCCCCAACTCGGTCACAAGTTTTCTGCAGCGGCTCGGACGTTCGGGCAGGCGCGGACAGCCGCCCGAAATGATGATGGTTTTCCGCGAAGAAGATCCGCTCCCGAACACGCCCCTGCCGCATCTGATGCCGTGGGAACTGCTCAAGGCGATCGCCATTATCGAGCTGTACCGTGAGGAACGCTTCATCGAGCCGCCCATCATGCGGAAGCAACCGTTCAGCCTGCTGTTCCACCAGACGCTGAGCATTCTGGCGGCTTCGGGAGAGTTGACCGTGCGGCGGCTTGCCGAGCGCGTTCTGGCGCTCCCTCCGTTTGCATCGGTCAGCAAGGAAGACTACAAGGTTCTGCTTCTCTCCATGCTGAACAACGATTTTCTGGAAATGACCGAAGAAAAAACCGTCATCGTCGGGCTTGCGGGCGAGCGGCTTCTGAAAAGCTTCAAATTCTACGCGGTATTCAAGGACAGCGAGGACTACACGGTTCGCGCGGGATCTGACGAAATCGGAACGATTACCACCCCGCCGCCCGTCGGCGACCGTTTCGCGCTCGCGGGGCGGGTCTGGGAGGTAGAGGAACTGGACATTCAGCGGAAGCTGATCTACGTTCAGCCCGTGGAAGGCAAGATGGAAGTCTCATGGCCCGGGGACTACGGCGAAGTTCACACCCGCATTGCCGAGCGGATGCGGCAGGTTCTGCGCGAGGACACGGTTTACCCCTACCTCAAGCCGAACGCGCAGAAGCGGTTGGAGGTGGCGCGCCACGTGGCGCGGAACACGGGTCTGACCGAACATTCGCTGATCCACCTCGGCGGCTACTCCTACTGCCTCTTTCCGTGGCTCGGGACGCGCTCTTTCCGAACGGTCCGGCGGCTGATTCAGGGGCAGAGCGCGCGGTTCGGCATTACCGGCGTGGAGTACGAGGGTTGCTATTTCATCGCCTTCAAAATGAGCAAGGGCACGGATTACGAACTGATGCGGGTTCTTGCCGACCAAGCCGCGGCGGGCGTTGACCCGCACACGTTGGTATCCTCGGGCGAAGTCCCGCTGTTTGAAAAATACGACGATTATATTCCGACCGATCTGCTCCGCCACGCGTTTGCAATCGACAAGCTGAACGCGGAGGAAGCGGGACGGCGGATTCTGGAAATTTTCAAAGAATACTGAGGAGGATTCTGTTATGTGGAAAACCAAACTCTGTCTCGGCATCAACGACCATGCCATTGCGCTGCAGCGCATGGAGGAATGGAAAAAGATCGGCTTTGAGGGCTTCTTCATCGGTTGGTCGCGCGGAACAGACCTCATGCCGTTGCGCGAGAAGGCGGACGAACTGGGGTTGGACTTTCAGTCGATTCACGCGCCGTTCAAAAATGCCGACCGGCTCTGGAAATCCGGAGCGGAAGCGGACGACGCGGTGTCGGAACTGATCGAATGCCTGCACGTCTGCGCCGCCGTTCGTGTGCCGATTATGGTCATGCACGCCTTCATCGGCTTCCGCGACCACACGCCAACGCCCGAAGGTCCGCGCAATTTTGCAAAAATTCTTGCGGAAGCGGAGAAATGCGGGGTCACGGTCGCACTGGAGAACACCGAGGGCGAAGAGTACCTCGCCGCGCTGATGAACGCCTTTCCCTCCCTTCCCAACCTCGGCTTCTGTTGGGACACGGGGCACGAGATGTGCTACAACCGCAGCCAAGATATGCTCGCGCTGTACGGCGACCGTCTGGTCTGCACACACATCAACGACAATCTGGGCATCAGCAATTTTGACGGCAAGATTACATGGACGGACGACCTGCACCTGCTCCCGTTTGACGGAATCGCCGACTGGAACAGTATTGCCGACCGTCTTAACGCGCACGGCTACAACGGCACGCTGACCTTTGAACTGAACCGCAAGTCCAAGCCGAACCGCCACGACAACGACCGCTACGCGAGCATGGACGACGCCGACTACTTCGCCCGCGCCTATGCCGCCGCCTGCCGCTTCGCCGCCCTCAAGGAGCGCAGAAAATAAAAGGACGCGAGGATGCGGGGGGGACGCGCAAGGGGAAACTTCTTGGAAGAAGTTTCCCCTTGACCCTTTCAAGAACTTTTAACAGAAGGGTACGTGCCCAGAACCTATCGTTGGATATAAGCTATAATAAGCTACAAATTGTACAGACTTATCCCCCCTCATCAGTCGCTGTCGCGACAGCTTCCCCCCGAGGGGAAGCCTTTCGCAAAGCCTTTTCGGCGTTTTATAATAAGGCAAGCGGGCAGAAAATTGCCCCTTGCCTTTCTGTTTTTAATTGCTCCTTGCAACCCCGATTGCTTTCCGATTCTTTATTCTCTTTCTCCGTGTTCGCACAGTGTAAAACAGGCTTCCCTTCGGGGGGAAGCTGTCGCGTAAGCGACTGATGAGGGGGGATAAATCTGCACAGCAAAACGTCACAAGCCCCCACAAAGCAAGCGCGAAGCCGCACCCCTCAAAGAATCCCCCCATCAACCCAAAAAACTTCCCCACAGAACCCCGCCGCAAGCGAAAAGCGAATCGAAAATTCGCTCCCGTAACGGCGGGGTTCTGTGGGGAAGTTCTGGGAGAGTAGAAGGGGCTTAGGGAGGAAGAGAACCCTCTCCGAAAGAGGGTTCTCTTCCTCCCCAAGGTCTTTCCCCAAAAATCAGATCTGCTCTTTGACTTTGGAAGCCTTGCCGACTCTGCCGCGCAGATAGTACAGCTTTGCACGTCTGATCTTACCGACGCGGACGATTTCCACCTTCTCCACGTTCGGAGAATGGATCGGGAACGTCTTTTCAACGCCGACGCCATAGGAAACTCTGCGTACCGTGAAGGTTTCGGAGATTCCGCCGCCGTGCTTACCGATTACGGTACCCTCGAACAGCTGGATTCTCTCGCGGTTGCCCTCTTTGATCTTGTTGTGGACGCGCACGGTGTCACCAACGCGGATCAGCGGGACCTCTTTCTTCAATTGCTCGTTTGTAAAAGCCTCAATGAGATTCATTTGAGTCCTCCTGTAATACCGGATGTTCATGCGAGCCTGCAGCGGACCACCCTAAAATTCTGCGCTTTGTGCGCAACATGAGTATTATAGCATACTTTCCTTTTTTTTGCAAGGGGTTTTGCGAAAAAAGTTTCAATTATTTCGCCGTTCCGCGCCGATGTCCGAGAAGCGCCCGTGCCCCTGCGGCAAGCGCGGGGAAATTGATGCCCGCCAACGCAAGGAACAGCCCGAGCGTTACATACACCGACCACCCCGCCCCTGCGGTCATCACCGCCGCGGCGGCGAGAAGAAGCGCGAGACTGCAGAGTTGTCGCGGCAGATACAGACGAAACCGAAGCAGGCGCGGCACATCCGCCATCCGCAACACCCAGACCGCCGCATACCCGATGAGCGTGGCGATTGCCGCGCCGAGCGCGCCGCCGAACGTCCCCGTCCGCGGGATGAACAGGAAGTTGAGAAGCAGATTCAGTCCCGTCCCCGCCACGGCGGTCAGGAACGAGTGCATACTCTTCTTGCGCACCATATAAACGCTTGCGAGAAACGACACCACGGATTCCAGTGCCGCCGCGCAAAGTAGGGTTGGCATATAGCGCCACGCCTCATGGTACGCCGAATTGAGAAGCAAGCGGCAAAGCCACGGCGAGAGCAGGATCAGTCCCCCGCTCCCGATGAAGATCACCGAAAGGAAGCCGCGGAACACCTGCGAATAAAACCGGCTGCATTCCTCGCCGTCGGTCGACTGCACCACGGCGGAAAACTGCCACGCCTGCATGAAAATACCCGAAACCAGATTGACGATGGTCGGAATCTTGTAAGCCGCCGAGTACACGCCGTTGACCGCCTCGCCGCAGAACCAACTGACCAGATATCGGTCGGAAAGGTCGGTAGTCAGCCAGCAGATGGTCGTCGGCACCATCGGCAGACTGAAGCGGAAGAGTTCCCGCATGGCGGTTCTGCTCACGCGCGAGAGGCGGAACACCCGCCACAGCTTGGCGCTGACGACAAGGAACGCCGTGGTCAGCAGGTTGCCCACCACCGTGGACAGCACGTACCCGGTTACGCCGAGGTCGAACGCCATGAGGAACAGGATATTGAAACCGACGGTCACCAGTGTGTTGAGAATCCCCTGCACGGCGAAAAGCCTTGTGCGGTCGATGGCGCGGACATACTGCGCGCAGACCGCCTGCAGATCGGCTGCCAGCACATAGAGCACAACCAGAAGGATTTCGGTTCTCCAAGCCGCGCCGATACACAGCACCATCGCGCCGAGCAGAACCGTTCCGCAAAGTCCCGCGCCGAGCAGGACCATGCCGGAGGAGAACACCCCCTCGCGGTCTGTTCCCTTCTCAGCCGCAAAGCGGAAGATTCCGCTCGTGATCCCCACGCAGGCGAACGGCATAATCAGGTTCGCCGTGCCGGTAATCAACTCCGCCGTCCCGTACTGCGAGGGGGACAGGAGCGCGGTATACAGCGGCATGAGTAGGAACACGAGCAGTTTCGAGCCGAACGTTCCGATTGCGAGGATAACGGTATCCGAGAACAGTTTTCCAAAGCGCCCGCGGGTTGTCATTTGCGTTCCCCCATATTCCGCTTTTTCTCGATCAGTTCCAGTGCGTTCGGGTGAACCAGTGGGCGGATATCCCCGCCCGCATCGAGCCGTCTCCGCACCTCGGTTGAACTGATATTGGCATACGCGTCCTCCGAGCGGAGCAGGACGGTGCGGAATCTGCGGTTATGCGCGCGATTCCACGCCGCCATTTTCCGCTCATATGCCAGATCATTATGGTCGCGGTAGCCTTTGACCACTGCGTCCGCGCCGAGGCGGTCGTAGAGGTCGATCAGCATGCCGTCGTCAAAGAGGACTTCCGCCTGCGGGATTTCCGCAACGGTTCTGCGCGCGATCTCCACGCGTTCCTCGGGTGTAAAGCGGGTTTCCTTATCGGGGTTGACCATCACGGCAACCACGATGTGCGCGTAGTCCTTTGCCGCTCTGCGCACCAGTTCGAGGTGTCCGAGGGTCATAGGGTCATAGCTTCCGGGCAGAATTGCGAGGTTCTTCATACATCCTCCCCACGGTATTCGAGCACGGTCACGTATGCCACGCCGTATTTTGCGGTACGGCGCACGTCAAACAGTGCCGCAAGGGTATCGTCTCCGCCGAACACGTCCTCCGCCGCGCCGCTCTCGCAGACCACGGTTGCGTTCGGGGCAAGTGCGCGGTACTTTTTCAGCTGTCGCAGGGCGTCGGGGATGAGGTATGCCGCGTAGGGTGGGTCGAGAAAGACGAGGTCAAAGTGCCGTTTGCCGCGGCATCCGCGCAAAAACTCGGTATAATCCGCGCAATACACTTCGCAATCCGGTGCGAGGCGTGTTTTTATGGTATTCTTTTTGATGATTTCGGCGGCGGTTTTATCACGGTCGACCAGAACTGCGTGTGCCGCGCCTCTACTGAGCGCTTCCAGTCCGAGTTGTCCCGAGCCTGCGAAGAGGTCGAGGACGTTCCGGCTCTCCATCTCGAACTGGAGCATGGAAAAGACCGCTTCCTTCGCGCGCTCTGCTGTGGGTCTGGTATTCTCTCCTGCGGGCGTATCGAGTCGGACGCCTCTCGCCTTCCCTGTTATGATCCGCATCATGGTTGCTTCCTCCTTGGTAAGACCTCGGGGCTTTGCCCCGAACCCTACTTAAAAACTTCTTGAAAGAAGTTTTTAAGAATTTCAAGAACTTTAATCAAGGGGATTTTTACCCCTTCCTTTTTGTGGTACAGATTCCAATGTAGCCGTATTCCGTGCTGCTATTTCCGGCTGCTACGAACCCAATCCCGTCAAGCGGGATTGGGACGGCTGTCGCCTTTCTCCGCTACCGGATAGAAATGGTTCAGGTTAGTTATTGATGGGATGTGGGTTGGAATGCGGGGCGCTCCCTGCGGATTGCGCCCCTGTATGGTACGTAAGCCATTGATGATACTTGTTGACGGTACTGAAACAGATTATTCGGGGGTGGAATTTTCGTTCTTTTCTTCGTTTGGGTGGTAATATGCGTACACGGCTTCCGCGTCCTTGGCGGAGATACCCGCAACGGCTTTCAGGGCGGCGACATCCGCCGATTTGAGTGCCGCGAGACCGTCGAACGCCAGAAGCAGTTTTTTGGCTTTGGCTTCGCCGATTCCGGGGACTGCGGTCAGCGCCGAGGTAGTCAGGGTACGCAGTTTTGCCTGCTCCATACACCGCACGGTATAGCGGTGCACCTCTTCCTGAATTTTATAGATCATAGTAAACAGCCCGCGATTCTTTGCGATGCTGATTTCGTCCGTATCGGTGCAGAGCGCGCGGGTTTTATGGAAATCGTCCTTGACCATTCCGAACACGGGGATATCCAGTCCCAATTCCGCAAGGAGTTCCCGCACCACCGAGACGTGCCCGCGCCCGCCGTCCAGAAGGATCAGGTCGGGGCGCTCGGAAAATGATCCCGAAGAATCCGAGAGGTGTGCCAGTCTCCGCGACAGCGCCTCGCGCATGGAGGCATAGTCGTCCGTTCCCTCCACGGTACGGATACGGAAACTGCGGTAATCGGATTTACGGAACGCGCCGTTGACCGAGACGATCATGCCTGCGGTCAGGTGTTCCGTTCCGAGGTTGGAGATATCGTAGGCTTCGATCCGCTCGGGCAGAACCTCCAGACCGAGTTTATGCGCAAGGTCGGCAAGGATGCTCTCCTTCTGCCCCGTTTCGGCTTCGTACTGCCGCGCTTTTTCGGCGGCGTTTTTGCGCACCAGTTCGCACAGCGTATGTTTGGTTCCTCTCTCGGGGACTCGAACGTGGATTCTGCGTTCCGCCAGTGCGGAAAGGCTGTCCGACAGCAGGTTGCAGTCCTCGTCCGCCAGTTCAAAGCCGATGAGAATCTCGCTTGGGATATAGGCTCTGGAACGGTAGAAATCGGTGAGAAAAGCGGTCATATCCTCGGGTTCGGGGATGCCCTCCGCTCCGCAGATCATCTCCTGCGTATCATGGAGAACGCCGCCGCGGATGAAAAAGACCGACACGCAGGTACAGAGGTCGTCGGAATACAGTGCCACGACGTCCTGCTCGGTATCGGGGGACGCCACAACCTTTTGTTTCTCTCGGATTGCGCCGAGCGCCCGCAGGGTATCGCGGCATTTTGCCGCCGCCTCGTAGCGTTCCTCCTCGGCGTAGGTGGTCATTTGCTCCTCCAGCCGCCGTTTGACCTCGTTATTCTTCCCCTCCAGCAGTTCCGCCGCGCACCGCATGGTTTCGCGGTACTCCTCGCCTGTGACCTGCCCGGTACAGACGCCTGCGCAACGACCGATCTGGTAATAAACGCAGGGGCGCTCCTTTCCGATATCTCTTGGGAACACGCGCGAGCAGGTGGGCAGTTTCAGGGTTTTATTCAGCAATCCGATAAGGGCATACGCAGTTCCCGAGCCGGAATAAGGACCGAAGTAGCGCGCTTTATCAGCGCCTCGGTGGCGGGTAAAGACCAGTCTCGGGTATTCGCCGCCCGTAATCTTGATATACGGGTAGGATTTTGCGTCCTTCAGGCGGATATTATACTTAGGGGTATACTGTTTGATGAGGGTATTCTCGAGTGACAGCGCCTCCATCTCGTTATCGCAGAGGTAGTAATCGAACGAGCGGACCGAGGCGACCATGCGTTCGGTCTTTCGGTTCTTCTCGCTGTTCTGGAAGTACTGCGAAACGCGGTTTCGGAGTTTCCTCGACTTCCCGACGTAGATAACCTTTCCGTCTGCGTTCCGCATGATATACACCCCTGGGCAAAGCGGCAGGCTATTCGCCCGCTCCAGCAGCTTTTCCCGTATGCTCTCGCTTTGTGGCATGCGTTTTCCTCCTTAAAGACCTCGGGGCTTTGCCCCGAACCCTACTTAGGGGACTTCTTGAGGAGAAGTCCCCTAAGAACCTTCAAGACCTTGAACTCAATTGGATTTATGGGTCTATTTTTACGTTGTGCGAATTTTGAGTGTAGCCATATTCCGTGCTACTATTTCCGGCTGCTTCGAGCCAAATCCCGTCGAGCGGGATTTGTACGGCTGTCGCCTCTCTCCGCTACCGGATAGAAATGGTTCAAATTAGTTAATAACGGAAGAGCGGGTGGAATGCGGGGCGCTCCCTGCGGATTGCGCCCCTGCGGAGGGCGTAAGCCATTGGGATGAATGAAAGAAAGAATCTTTGCGGACGGATAGGCGGCATACATCCTTCCAGATACACATAGCGGCGTGCTGTCGGCACGCCGCTATGTGTGTAAAGCTCCGCTTGTTTCAGATTTCAGCGAAACCGCTGTCGATCAGTTCGCACAGACCGTTCAGCGCGGCTTCCTCGCTCTGTCCGTCCGCCATCAGGGTCACGGACATTCCTTTTGCGATTCCGAGCGAAAGCACACCGAGCAGGCTCTTGGCGTTGACGCGGCGGTCATCCTTTTCAATCCAGACGGAGCAAGGGTAGGAATTAGCCTTCTGAATGAAGAACATCGCAGGTCTTGCATGCAGACCAAGGGTATTATTGATGACGACTTCGCGTGAAATCATACTGTTTCGCTCCCTGTTTCTTAAAAGATATGAATGCCGATCGCGCGAAAATAAGGCGCGACAAATTATCATTTATAGTATACCAAAAAGTGCGTTCAAAATCAATAGTTATTCTGACGCAATTTCACAATCTGCACCTTTTTTTTTCGTGCATTTCGGATAGTTTTACACGCACGGTTTCCGGATTCTCCCCCTATCCGACCCGCAAAACCGTCAGAACAAGGCGGGTACGGTCTCCAAACAGCTCATAGGACGCGCCTGCGGCAAGCGGTTGCCCGTTTTCCCGTCTTGCCACGCCGTCCGCATCGGTCAGGCGGACGCGGACGGTCAGATAGACATCGCACAACGGGTCATTCCGCACACTTCCCGTCAACGTGCCGGAATCGGTTTGCAGGGTTCGGATCGTATCCGCCGTGCGGTGCGCAACGACCTCTCCGAACTCCGCTCCCGCCGCTGTCCGCAGAATTTCTCCGCTCGTCAGGCAATCGGCGCTTCTGCGATCGATTGCGCGCCAGACCGCATAAACTTCGGTCGGCGTTCCTTCCGCGGCGGTCATCCGTCCCCGAACCGCGCGCAGACCGATGCCCGCCGCCGAAAGGAGCAACAGCGCAAGCAGAACCGCGTCGGTTGCGCGCCAACGCCTCGTATTTCGTTTATTCCGCAAATTCGGTCACCTCCACCGTTAAAATTCCGCACCCTGCGGCAAAATAGCCGCCGAGAATCAGATCTACCGTTCCGCCCGCCGCAATGCGGTGCGAACCGACGGTGCGATCTGCGAGCGACAGGCGCACGGTGACCTCCGCGACATAACGGTCGGGGTACGGAGTCAGCGCCAACCCGTCTCCGTCCGCCGTCAGCACCGTTTGCGGGACGACCGCAACCGCCAGAACCCGCCCGATCGGCTCGCCGCCCGCCGCCGTCAGAACCGCGTCGCCTGCGCGCGGAAGCGCCCCGGTCTCCCGCGTTGCCCCGTCGAACGGAGCGGTTCGCAAGGTACAGGTCAGCACCTCCTGCCGCGCCCGATTCCACGGTTTTGTGCGCAACAACCCCGCTCCGCCGACCAACACGGCAAGCGCCGCCGCAAGCAAGCCCCAATCCAGCAGATTCCACCGTTTTTCCGCAGTCCTCATGTTTCCTCCTCTCCCACCCGGGGAATCCACGCCAGAACCGCAAAAATCAGCCACAGCGTCCCCCGAGCGTACCACAGATGATCGAACAAGCCCATCACAAGCAGTCCCCCGAGCGCCGCGAAGCCCGCAACCGACCACCCGCGCGGGCGGAAGGTGCGCGCCAGACAGAACAGGAACACCGCCAGAAGCGCCGCGCCCACGAGTCCCGTTTCAAGCGCGACCTGCGGAAAGAGCGCATGCGCGTGCATCACGGTTTCCGTTCCCGCAACGGCGAACCCCTGCCAGAAGCGGCGAAAATCCGCCTCGCGCGTTCCGATTCCGAACGGGTTGGCGGCAATCATCCGCGCAATTCCGCGCCAGACCTCCAACCGATAGCTGATCGAACTTTCCGCAAAGCACCCGATGCTTGCAAACCGGTTCGTTACGCTGTGCGGCAGGTATGGGAGCGCCGCCGCGACGGGAAGCGGCAGACAGAACAGCACCGTCAGGCTTTTTGCGTCGGACAGAAGCAGGAACAGAACCGTTTCCGTCAGCATCCCGAGCCATGCGCCGCGCGACCATGTCAGAACCGTGCACCCTGCAATCAGGACAGCACCCACACCGCCGAAGCGGCGCGCCGTGCGGCTTTCGAAACATCTTGTCCCGCAAAGTGCCGCAGGATACGCGGCAAGCAGAAAAACTGCCAGAATATTCGGGTTATCGAACGTGGCGCAGACCCTGCCGCCGATATCGGCAAAGCGGCTCATGTCCACCCAACGGAGCGCCGCGTGCCCGCTGAAATACTCCGCAATCCCGATACACGCGCACACGGAAGCCGAAAGAGTCAGTCCGCCGATTGCCCGCCGCTTCCACTGCCCGCTCATACTCCGGAAAACCGACCATCCCCCGAACGCGAACAGTGCGGATATCGCGCCCGCCGTGCCGCCCGCAAACAGATACGCGACCGCAAACGCCGCCGCAAGTCGGTCGATCGCCTCAAAGCGGAATTCCCGCCGTCCGCTCAGCCACTTCCCGCAGAACACCACCAAGGACAGCGCAACGCCGCACGCAAGCAGGGCGGTCGTGTGCGGCAGGAGCGGCAAAAACGGGAAGGAAAGCGCAAGAAGCAATGCGCTCAGTTCGGGAACTGCGCGGCAGAGAAACCACAGACACAGAAGAACGGACAAAAGCGGCAGGACAATCGGCGGCAGAACCAACGACAGCGCCCCGACCGCAAGCCCTGCGGGGAGCGTTGCGCGGCGGCGCACGCCAACGGTCTCTCCATCGCCGAAACGGTCGGGAGACAGTCCGCAGAAGCCGAACAGAAACGGCGCGGTCAGCCGCCCATGCTGCAGGCAATCGGAGAGCGACCGCTCTTCTCCGACGGCGGGAAGCACGGAAAGCAGAACGATGGCGGGAAGCGTGACGGAGGCGGCGGTCAGATCCGTCCCGCCGCGCCAAAAGTAAAGGATCAGCGCGCTTGCCGCCGCGCCAAACGGAATTCCCGCAAGACTCCCGACCGAGGAACGCAGGAGCGCTACCCAAACGGCATTCAGCGCCCGCCGCGCAAACGAGGTCTCCTGCCACCGCATCACGCGGAAGCGCAGAGCCGCACGTCTGCCGCTCCCGTTCCGCCCTGCGGTTTGCCCCGCGGTTTGCCCCGCGGTTTGTCCTGCATCCCCGCCGTGAAAGAAGGCGTTCAGAAGAACGCTCTCCTCCGCCGCGCGCCGCAACCGTTCCGCGCCGCGCTCCAACCGCTCGGTTATCATGCCGTCACCTTCCCCCGCAAAGAAAAAAGCCCTTTCCATCCCCCTTGTGGGAGATGTAAAGGGAGGAAAATCTTCCCTCATCCGTCACCTGCGGTGACACCTTCCCCCTTGAAGGGGAAGGCTTTGCGGAGAGTCTTTTGCATATATGTGTTGTTGTGATAAGGGGGCGTAACTATGCGAGGGTGAAAATTTATCCCCCCTCATCAGTCGCTCACGCGACAGCTTCCCCCCGAGGGGAAGCCT